>NZ_JBFRDR010000014.1:0-136713 GCF_052113885.1 Lysobacter sp. TAB13
AACCAAAGAAAACGCTTTGGCTGTTTCGAGTCAAAAGCCACGAGTGCGATGCCGACGCAGGCAGGTGCCACATTGGGCATCCTGCCCAAGGTGGCACCCGGCGCACGTCCATGTGCGCCGCCCTTCGGGTGTCCTTCGGTCTCGCGAGTTACAAGCGGCGCCGGGCCAGAGCACAGCTACGGCAACAACAACCGCAGCAACAACAGCAACCGCAGCAACAACAACCGCAGCAACAACAACAACAGCAATGGCAATGGCAATGGCAACAATAGCCGCAGCCGCAGCCGTGGACGTAGCCGTAGCCGTAGCTACAGCCCCAGTCGCAGAAAATTATTGACAATCGCCGCAACAAGGCCCGCGACAACGCGGGCCTCAACATTTACCGAAGCAGCAAACCCAGAGGAATCCGCCTACTTGTCCTCACCCAACAACTCAACCTCAGCCAACTCGATCGCCCCCTGCCCATCCCCATCGTTCAACAGCCGCAACCGATAGCGCGAATACGCCGCCGGTTGCGCGATGGCAAAAGCGCGGGTCTGCCGCCGCCAGGCGAAACGCTGATCGCGACGCTCATCCAGCGTCGTCCATTGCGCCCCATCGTTCGACGCCTGCAACGCCCAGGCCTGAGCATCGCCGCGCTTGTTCGACGAAGTCAGCGTATACAACCGCGCCGTGGCCGGCGCCTTGAAGTTCCAGCTCAACGACGGCATCGGCCCGCTCAAGCGCGCGGACGTGCCCGAATCGTCGTCGAACAAAGCCGCCGCCTGCTTGGCGTTCAACCCGGCCACCGCGGTGTTGTCGCGACGGCTCAGATCCAGCAGCGGCGACGGCACTTCGCCTTCCTGGCTCAGCGACTCGGGCAAGGCCTGCGGCGAGCTCGCCCAGTTCGACGGCGACGGGCCCATGCGGAAATCCAGCACCGCGCCATGCGCCAGCAACTCGTGCGGCAAGGTCAGCCGGTCCCAAGGTTCGCCGTTGACCCGCAACGACTGCACGTAGCGATTGCGTTCGCTGACCTTCGGCGCGTTGATCTGCAACTGCTTGCCGTTGTCCAGGCGGATGTTCATGCGCTCGAAACGCGGCGCGCCGATCACGTATTCCGGCGAGCCCATGCGCAGCGGATAGAAACCGGCGGCGCTGAACAACCACCACGCCGACATCTCACCGTTGTCCTCATCGCCCGGATAGCCCTGGCCGATTTCGCCGCCGGAATACAGGCGGTCCATGATGTCGCGCACCTTCTCCTGGATTCGCCACGGCTGCCCGGCCGCGGCGTACATATACGGAATGTGGTGCGAAGGCTGGTTGCTGTGGCCGTACTGGCCCATGCGCACGTCGCGCGCTTCCAGCATCTCGTGAATCACCCCGCCGTAGCTGCCGACATCGAACGTGCCCGGGGTGGAGAAGAACAGATCCAGCTTGTTGCCCAGGGCGCTGCGGCCGCCGTACAGCGCGGCCAGGCCGGCGCCGTCCTGCGGCGCGTGGAAGGCCATGTTCCAGGCGTCGGTCTCGGTGTAGTCGTCGCCCCAGCGGGTCGGGTCGAACTCGGTCGCGGTGTAGCGCCAGCGGCCGTCGCGATGGCGGCCGACGAAGAAGCCCAGTTGCGGATGGAACAAGTTGGCGTAGCCGAGCGCACGATTGCGGTAATACGCCGCATCGTCGGCGTAGCTGCCGCGATACGGATCGTCGCCGCCGCTTTCGCGCGACAGCGCCGAGGCCAGACGCGCGATGGCGAAATCGTTGATGTAGCCGTCCATCGACCACGACAGGCCTTCATCGGTGCTGGTGTCGGTGTAGCCCTTGAAGATCGCGCGCTCGATGCCCTTGCGTCCGGCGCCGGGCACCGGGCTGACGGTGGAGGCGTTGCGGATCGCCGACTGATAGAACGAGCGCACATCGAAATTGCGCACGCCCTTGAGCCAGGCGTCGGCGAAAGCGACGTCGGAACTGGTGCCGACCATCAGATCGGCATAGCCCGGCGATGACCAGCGCGCGATCCAGCCGCCGTCGCGGTACTGCTGGACGAAGCCGTCGATCATCTCGCCGGCGTGCTTGGGCGTGAGCAGCACATAGGCCGGCCAGCTGGTGCGGTAAGTGTCCCAGAAGCCGTTGTTGACGTAGACCTGCCCGTCCATGATCACGGCGCCCGTGCGCGTCGCGCTGCTGGCGCCCGCGGCCGGCGAGAACGGGCTGGCGTACTGGTACAGCGGACGCTCGGCGGTGCCGGTGTTCTCGGAGCCGCTGTTGGGATACAGGAACAGGCGATACAGATTGGAGTACAGGGTCGCGCGTTCGTGCTCGGCCGCGCCCTCGACCTGGACGATGCTCAACTGCGCGTCCCAGGCCGCGCGCGCGCGTTCGCGCACGCTGTCGAAACTGTCGCTGTCGGCGATTTCCAGCTGCAGGTTGCGCTGCGCCTGCTCCACGCCGATCAGCGAGGTAGCGATGCGCATGCTGACCTGCCGCGCCGGATCGGCGGACAGATCGAAGCCGTACCAGGCCGAGACGCGGTTGCGATCCTTGGCGCGGTCCAGGCGCGCGCCGTCCTTGATCGGCCGGTCGAAGCGCGCATAGAAATACAGGCGGCCGGCGCCGGCGGACAGCTTGCTTTTGCTCTCGGTCCAGCCACTCAGGCCGCGGCCGTCGCGATCGAGCACGATATCGCCGTGCTCATCGCGCTGATCGAACAGCAACTGCGCGCGCCCGTCGGGATAGGTGAAGCGCAGCATCGCGGCGTGATCGGTCGGCGTCATCTCGGCCATCAGGCCGTTGTCGAAACGCACGCGGTAATAGTCGGCGCGCGCGGTTTCCTGATCGTGGCCGAAGCTCAGGCCGCGCTTGGCGCGATCGAACTGCGGCGCGCCCTCGCCCAGCGCCGGCAGGATGTGCAGAGTTTGCCGGTCGCCCATCCACGGGCTGGGCTCGTGCGACAGCGCGAGGGCTTCGATGCGCGGGCGATTGTCCTCGCCGTTGCGCTCCTGGTACTGGTACATCCAGTCCGAGCCGGCGTTAGTGGTCGGCGTCCAGAAATTGAACCCGTGCGGCAGCGCCACCGCCGGAAAGGTGTTGCCGCGCGAGTAGCGCGAGTTGGAGTTGCTGCCGCGGCGGGTGTCGACGTAATCGCTGGGATGCTCGGCCGCCAGCTTGTCCGGGTTTTTCTTCAACGGCGCCGGTTCGATCCGCACATCGTCCAGATAACCGCGATAGGCCTGCCCGCGTTCGCCTTCGTGCACCAGCACGATCTGGCGCACGCGACGTCCGGCGGCGACCTCGCCGATGCGGCTGGCCACCGCGTTCCACTGATCCGGATACAACAGCCGCGCCGCGCCCTGCCCGCGCGCGGTCAGCGGATTGCCGTAACGATCCAGCGGCTTGAGCTGCGACAGGCGGCTGCCGTCGTCGAACACCAGGTCGATGGCGACATAGGTCGAGGCATTGCGCAGATTGTCGAGCTGCGACACCGGCGCGGGCGCGGCGACGTTGGCCGGCGACAACGGAAACAGCCGGTACGACAGCTCGCTGTCCTTGCCGATGGCGATATCGACCTCGAACACCTGCGCCAGTTGTTCGACGCCGCTGCCGTCGCCTTCGAAGCGCAGCGAATGCACGCCGGTGAAGCCGGCCCCGGCCTTGGCGGTCAGGGCCGCGGCCGCGGGCGGGCCGCCGTCGAGGCTCACGCGCATGGCGTCGGCGGCCAGCGGCGCCGGCGCCGGATCGGCGGCTTCGAACGAACTCCAGAACTGGCGCGGCTTGGCCGCGGCGGCGGGCCCGGCGATCGCGCAGGCCAGGGCCCAAGTCAGCGCCGCCCTGCCCAGGACGGTGCCACGGCGGTTCTCTCTAAGTGCCGACATATCCGCTCCCCAGTGCCCTCGAACGGCATGCCGTTCTGCCGCCGCGCGCCGATGTGTGACGTCGCGGCCCCGTAAGAGACTGATTTAAATCGATCTAAATTCAGCTTGTCAAACCGCGTTGCAGCATCTTCGAACCCATTCATCGGTAAAAAACAATTTAAATAACAAACACTTAAGAGCAAACAGCCTGTCTACGTTCACAGCCCTTTGGCACAGCTCTTGCGTCAATACCCTAACAATGTGACTTGTTTCACATTTTTAATTGCACCAAGTCACGCTCTGCGACACTCCCCGCCCTTCGGAACTCGGTCTCCAATGCCGATACAGCATCGTCTTGCCCTGTCCATCGCTCTGGCGACCGCGACCGCAACCTGCCCATTTGCGTCAGTTATTGCCTCACCGAGTCAACTCGCCGCTGCCGACCCCCTGCCCGAGATCGAGCGCCTGCGCGCCGACCGGCAATGGCTGGCCGCGTTGGCGCGGATCGAAAGCGCCCAGGCCGCCCGGCCCGGCGACGATCGCCTGTACCGCCTGCAGGTGCTGACCCTGGCCGACCTGGGCGGCGCCGACCGCGCCTGGACCTTGTATCAGGCGCGCCCGCAATTGTTCAGCGCGGACGAACGTCAGCGCCTGGATTCCGATCGCCTCGCCCGCCGCGTGCTGTGGGGCACGCTGTTCCCCGAGAGCGAAACCGAGCGCCTGACCGAGATGCGCGAAGCCCGCGGCATGCTCGAACAGCACCGCGCCGCGCAGACGCCGCAGCAACAGCAAGCCGAGCTGCGCACGCGTTTCGACGAACTGGTGTTGCTCAACCATCTGGAGCGTCACGCCGAAGTCGTTGAGCGCTATCGCGCCCTGCAGGCCGAGAACGTGCAGTTGCCGATGTACGCGCTGGCCAAGGTCGGCGCCTCGCTACTGGCCGACAAGCATCCGGAAGAAGCCGCGACGGTGCTCGAACGCGTCGCCCGCGAATGGCCGGAAGACCAGGATTCGCAGCTGCAACTGGCCTATGCGTATTCCGAAGCCGAGCGTTTCGACGACGCCTACGCGCAACTGGAAAAGATCAAGGCCGCCGAGCCCGCGTTCGTGCGCGTCGCCGGCGCCAAGGAAAGCCATGAGAACTGGCGCCACTACGACGCCGACAGCCACCTGACCATGATCCGCCTCTACGGCGAGGACACGGTCGGCGCGCAGAAACATCTCGAAAGCCTCGCCGCGATCGGCCCCACCAACGCCGGCCTGCAGAGCGATCTGGGCGTGACCTATCAAAAGCGCGGCTGGACCGATCGCGCGCTGGAGCGCTTCCGCATCGCCAGCACGCTGGAGCCGACCAACGTAGGCGCGCGCGTCGGCCAGGTCGGCGCGCATCTGCAACACAACCGCGTGGATCTGGCCCGGCCGATTCACGACGAGCTGCTGGCCAATCGCGCGCGCGACGTGCAGGTCAAGCAGATGGCGCAATCCTGGGACAGCCGCATGGGCTGGCAATGGCTGGTCGGCAGCAGCTTCGGCCGCAGCGATGCGCGCGGCGGCGGCGCGACCGCATCGCCGCTGGGCAGCCGCGATGCCGAGCACCGCGTCGAAATCCAGAGCCCGCTGATCCACGACCGCTGGCGCCTGACCGCGCATGCGCGCGACGCCTGGGCCGACTATCCCGACGGCGCGTTCGGCAAGCAGCGCGTGCACGACCGCCGCACCGGCGTCGGCGCGCTGTACGTCTACGATCGTCTGAGCCTGGGTTTCGGCGTGGACCGGGCCAACGATCGCTGGCTCGACAGCGGCGATCGCACCGGTTACTACGCCGATGCCGGCTGGCGATTCGACGACGCCTGGTACGGCACCGCGTCGTGGTATCGCGGTACGCCGGAGGCTTCGCTGCAGGCGCGCCGCAGCGGCATCGACGCCGATGCGCTGAGCCTGGGCCTGCGCTACACGCCCAGCGAACGCACCAGCCTGGGCGCGACCGCGCAGCAGCTGCGCTACAGCGACGACAACACCCGCACCGCCTTCGGCCTCAACGGCGAACAACGCCTGTTTACCCGGCCGCATTTGCTGATCGATGGCCTCGCCGACGTGGCGACCAGCCGCGCCAGCCGCCGTGATGCGGAAGTGCCGTATTTCAATCCCAGCCGCGATTCGTCGCTGAACCTGGGCCTGCGCTTCGACCATCTCGCCTGGCGCCGTTATGAGCGCCACTTCCGCCAACGCCTGACCGTGCAAGCCGGCTCGTACTGGCAGCAGGGCTACGGCAGCTATTGGATTCCGCAATTGCGCTACGAACACGAATGGCGTTTCGCCACCGGCCGCACTTTGAACTACGGCGTCAACTGGTCGCGACCGATGTACGACGGCGTGCGCGAGGAACACCTCGGCTTCGATCTGACTTTCCGCTGGGGTGAACAATGAGCATGCAAGATTTCGCGACGCCGGCGGCGATGATGCGCGGCGCCTTCAAGCGTCTGTTGTTCACCGCCGCGCTGATGCTGGCGATGCCGCTCGCGGCCGCAGCGGCCGAACCGGCCGCTGCGATCGACCGCGGCGCCGCCGACGCGATCGCGCAGCAAACCAAGGCCGATCAGCTGCTGGTGCTGAGCTACCACGACATCCGCGACGATGTCGCGCGCAAGGGCGATCCCGATGCCTACGCGGTCAGCACGCAGAACTTCGCCGCGCATCTGGACTGGCTGTCCGGCCACGGTTACCGGCCGGTGGCGCTGAGCGACGTCATCAAGGCCTCGCGCGGCGAAAAGAAACTGCCGCCCAAGGCCGTGCTGCTGACCTTCGACGACGGCCTGCGCAGCATCTACACCCATGTGTTCCCGCTGCTGCGCGCGTATCGCTATCCCGCACTGATGGCGGTGGTGACCGGCTGGGTGGATCTGCCGCGCGAGCAGCAGGTCGATTACGGCCCGCGCATGTTCACCCACGACGATTTCGTCACCTGGGATCAGCTGCGCGAGATGCAGGCCTCGGGCCTGATCGAAATCGCTTCGCACAGCGACAATCTGCATCGCGGCGTGACCTCCAACCCGCAGGGCAACACCATGCCGGCGGCGATCACCCGCGAGTGGGACGCCAAGGCCCAGCGCTACGAGAGCGAAGCCGAGTATCTGGCGCGGGTGCGCAAGGACCTGTCCGCCAGCGCGGCCGCGATCAAGCGCGAGCTCGGCGTCTCGCCGCAATCGGTGGTGTGGCCGTACGCGGCCTACAACAGCCAGACCAACGCCATCGCCGATCAGCTCGGCATGAACGTGACCTTCGACCTGGAGGGCCGCCATCAGGCGATCGGCCGAGACCTGCACGGCCTGGCCCGTCTGCTGATGTTCGACAACCCGACCGTCAACGATCTGGCCTACGAACTGCGCCACGACGAAGAACTCGACGGCGTGCGCGCGCTGCAGGTCGATCTGGACTACGTCTACGATGCCGACCCGCAACAGCAGGCGCGCAATCTCGACAAGCTGATCGAGCGGGTCAAGCAGATCGCGCCCAGCCACGTGTTCCTGCAGGCCTTCGCCGATCCCGACGGCAACGGCTCGGCCGATGCGATGTACTTCCCCAACCGCCATCTGCCGATGCGCGCGGACCTGTACAACCGCGTCGCCTGGCAGCTCAAGACCCGCGCCCACGTCAAGGTGTTCGCATGGTTGCCGGTGCTGGGTTTCGAACTGCCGGACAAGGCCTTGAACGCGCAGTTGGAGATCAAGGCCAGCAACCCGGCCGAGACCCATCGCCTGAATCCGTTCGAACCGCGCACGCGCAAGATCGTCGCCGACCTGTACGAAGACCTCGCCGTCAGCGGCTACACCGAAGGCCTGCTGTTCCACGACGACGCGCTGCTGCGCGACGACGAGTTGCGCGGGCAGGCGCCGGCCGATCCGGCCGCGCGCACTCAGGCCTTGATCGAGTTCACGCAGGAGCTGGCGCGCGCCGCCGGCAAGTGGCGGCCGAAGCTGATCACCGTGCGCAACCTGTTCGCCAGCCCCGTGCTCAATCCTGAAAGCGAGGCCTGGTTCGCGCAGAACCTGGCCGCGTTCAACCAGGCCTACGACTACACCGCGGTGATGGCGATGCCGTGGATGGAAAACAGCCGCGATCCGCAGCGCTGGATGGACGTGCTGATGACCAAGGTCAAGCAGTCGCCGCGCGGGCTGGCACGCACCATCTTCGAACTGCAGACCGTGGACTGGCGTCACCAGGATCGGCCGATCCCGGCCGCGCAACTCAAGGCGATGGCGCACCGGCTGCAAGCCGCGGGCGCGCGCCACCTGGCCTGGTATCCGGACAACTTCATCGACGACCGCCCTTCCACCGCCGACGCCCGCGAAATCATGTCCGCGCGCGGCTTTCCCTACATCGAACGCTGAGCCAGCGACGGCCGCTTGCGCGGCCACGACGCAAGCCCGCCACCGGACCGCCACGAGAACGCCATGAATCCTGCCGTAAGCCCATTGCTCACTGCGCTGTTTCAGTTCGCGTTCTTCTATCCGATCGTGATGTCGTTCTTCTGGATATCCGGTGGGCTGTACTACTACTTCCGCCGCGAACGCCACGCGCGGCCGCGCACCGATCCGCCGCCGATAACCGAGGCGCCGTTCGTGTCGATCCTAATTCCGTGCCACAACGAAGGCGACCACGTCCACGAAACCATCGGCGCGGCGCTGGCGCAGCGTTATCCGGACTTCGAGGTGATCGCGATCAACGACGGCAGCCGCGACGACACCGGCGCCAAGCTCAACCGTCTGGCCGCGCAGCACAATCGCCTGCGCGTGGTGCATCTGGATCGCAACCTGGGCAAGGCCAACGCCATGCGCATGGGCGCGCTGGCGGCGCGATCGGAGTATCTGGTGTGCATCGATGGCGATGCGCTGCTGGACGAATACGCCACCCACTGGATGGTCTGGCATCTGTGCGAAGGCGCGCGCGTCGGCGCGGTCACCGGCAATCCGCGCATCCGCAATCGCTCGACCCTGCTCGGACGGCTGCAGGTCGGCGAGTTCTCTTCGATCATCGGCATGATCAAGCGCGCCCAGCGCGTTTACGGCCGCATCTTCACCGTGTCCGGAGTGATCTGCGCGTTCCGCCGCAGCGCCCTGCACCGGATCGGCTACTGGTCCGACAGCATGGTCACCGAAGACATCGACATCAGCTGGCGCCTGCAGATGGACCACTGGGACATCCGCTACGAGCCCAACGCGATGTGCTTCATCCTCATGCCCGAAACGCTGAAGGGCCTGTGGAAGCAGCGCCTGCGCTGGGCCCAGGGCGGCGTGGAAGTGTTGCTGCGCCATACCCGCGACCTGTTCTCATGGCGCAAGCGGCGCATGTGGGTGGTGCTGGCCGAATACGTGATGAGCGTGGGCTGGGCCTACATCATGGCGTTCATCATCGCGCTGTGGGCGCTGGGGCTGTTCGTCGAACTGCCCGAGCAACTGCGCGTGACCACCTTGCTGCCGTCGTGGCACGGCGTGATCCTGGCCTTGATCTGCCTGCTGCAGTTCGCCGCCAGCATCATCATCGACCGCCGTTATGAAACCGGCGTCGGCCGCAACTACTACTGGATGATCTGGTACCCGATGGCGTACTGGCTGCTGAGCTTCGCGACCACGGTCACCGCGGTGCCCAAGGCCCTGCTCAAACGCCGCGGCACGCGTGCGACCTGGGTCAGTCCGGATCGGGGACTGCGATGAGCAACGAGCACACCACGCCCGGCACGGGGCCGGGCACCGGCCGCGCGGCGGCGACGTTTTCGCGGCCGGCGCATGCAGTGCTGCATCCGGGCCGCCCGGCGAAAGCGGACAGGAAAGACGCAGCCAACCCGGCGCCGCACAAGCACGATTCGCGCCTGATCCAGAAACCCGGCTCGCAACCGGCGCTGCCGCGCACGCTGTGGGGCATGGTCACCGGCGCGTTCTGGCTGATCTACCTGTATCTGTGGACACCGGTGCTGACCCTGGTGCTGTGGCTGCTGGGCATCCGCAACGTCGCCTCCGAGTTGTACCTGCGCAAGCACGAAGTCGATCCGTTCCTGATGCTGGCCTTGCCCGCGACCGCGGGCGTGGTAGTGGCGCTGCTGCTGATCTGGGCCGAATACAACCGCTGGCGTTTCGCCGCGGCCAGCAGCGAACGCCGCGGCACCCAGCGCAGCGTCGCCCTTGAAGAAGTCGCGCGCGCGTTGGGCGCCAGCAGCGAGGTCGCCGCCGCGCTCAACGCCGGCCGCGTCAGCGTGTTGCACATGGACCCGAACCATGCCGTGCCTGTTTCGGTCAGCGCGGTCGAGCCGAGCCCGCCGGCGCAACCGTTCCCGCCGGTTGCGATGCCGAAGTTCGCGCGCCCGGCCGAGGCGCCCAACAATTCGTGGCTGCTGGCGCTGGCCTTGAGCGCGATCGCGCTGGTGATCGCCGTGCTGATCGTGATCTCGCACGGTTACCGGCAGATCGAAAGCTCGGCGCCGATGCAGGCGATCGAAGGCACGCCGGGCATGGATCGTCCCGGGTTGGAAGCCGCGCCGGAGTTGATCGAACAAACCACGGCGCGCTTGACGCAAATCGATCGCCTCGCCACCGCGACGATCGCGGCAACCGCGAAGGCGACCGCCGCGGCAGCCGCCGCGGAGAAGGCCCGCCTCGCCCAGGCCCGCGCCGCGAATGCACGCAGCGCCCGCGCGGCCGACGCCGCCAGCGCCAAACCGCGCCCGCTGCCGGGCTTCAGCCCCAAGCCGCCGTATCCGGTCGAAGCGCTGCGCCACAGCGAAGGCGGACTGGTGACGCTGCGCGTGCAAGTCTCGGCCGACGGCCGACCGCTGAAGGTCGACGTCAGCAAGCGCAGCGGCAACCGCATCCTCGATCGCTCGGCGATCAACACCGTGCGTCGCTGGCGTTTCGCTCCAGCGATGCGCAAGGGCAAGGCGATCGCCGCGGTGGTGATCGTGCCGATCGAGTTCACGCCAAGGAACTGAACATAAACCCAACTACGAAAATTCCGTAGAAATCGCAGCACTCACACTTTTTTTAAAAAAACATCCAGCCCGCCCGCGCATCACCTCGCGAACGGAACCTCCAAATAACTCCGCCCCAACCACTCGATCCGCAACGGCTCCCCCGCATCGGCGATGGTCTCGTCGCTGACATCCTTGCCGCTGCCGTAATTGATCTGATCCTGCGGCCCCTTGCCCGGCCCGACCACGGCAACCAAGCGGCTGCCGGGCTGGAATGCCCGGCTGGTGGCGCGCCCTGCGATAAAATCGAAACGCTGGCGCTTGCCCGGCTGCAACAGCTGCCGCTGCTCCGGATGGCCTTGATAGCTCAGGCGCGACTGATAACGCGACAGCTCGAAATACTCGTTCTGCGCGGTCAACTCATACAAGCCGATGTGCAGATCGACATCGCGCTTGTTCGTGACCAGCTCCAGATGCCCTGAAAACAGCCCGCTGAACTCGACCGCGGCGGCGAAGGGCTCACTGACGAAAACCACGCTGCCTTCGGTATCGAGCACCTTATCGACGATATCGCCGCCGGGGACGATACGGTCGGCATCGCGGCGATCGGCCAGATCCAGCGTCTGCACCGCCGACGGCCGCTTCGACGCTGCGTCCTGCAAACGCCAAGTGCCGTCCTCGCGAGCCGCACCGAAGTACAAGCGCGTGCGCCGCGGCCCCATCGCCGCCAGCGACGGCGCGTGTTTCCACACGTTTCCGCCCATCACCTGATAGTTGATCCGATCCTGCAGCAAGGCCGGCTTGGACGCGCCCTTGAAGACGTAGTCGAACCACTGATAACGCAACTGACCGATGTCGATGCCCGCGACCGGGTCCACCGTGTAACCGCGCACCGTGTTCCCGGCCACCACCGTTCCGCGCTGGCCGCTGAAGTGGTCGTAGGGGCCGATCACCAGGTAATGCTCGGCCTGCGGCCGATAGCGATAGTGCTCGCGCAGATGATGCAGCGCGCCGATCTGCGCGCCGTCGAAATAACCGGTGGTGGTCAACACCGGAATATCGATCGCACCGTATTCCTGGCGATACGGGGTGATGCTCTGCCAATAGGCGTCGTAATCCGGATGATCGAGCCAGCGCCGATACAAGGTGTTGGTGGTTCCGTCGAGCCTATCGCGCTCGCGATACGCCCCACCCTGCACATACCACTGCCGGAACATGCGCTGCCAGCGCGCATCGTCTTCATACGCCGCGTAATCCAGGGTCTTGTTGTTGGCGACATAGAACGGCCAGTAGTGCTGGAAACCGAAGAAAATTCCGCCTTCCATCGGCACATCAGTCCCGGGCGCGCCGGTCACCGACGGCATCATCGCCTTGAGCGCCTTCGGCCGATGCTTGGCCGTGGCCCACTGAGTGAAGCCCTCGTAACTGCCGCCGAACATGCCGACCCGCCCGTCGCTCCACTCTTGTGCGGCGATCCAGTCGATCAACGCCGCCGCATCGGCGCCGTCGTGTTCGTAGGGCACCGGCGTGTCGGGGCTGCAGCCCTTGCCGCGGCTGAGCCCGGTCACGCCGGCATACCCGTTCGACGCACTGCGCCGCGCTTCGTTGAGCATCGTCGCCGGATCGGCATAGATGGTGAAATTGAGCAATGTAGTCAGCTTGGCCGGCGCCGCACGCTGGCGCACGATCAACGCGCACACGGTCGCGCCCTCGGGCGTGCGCACCGCGACATCGCGCTGGATCAGATAACGCCGGGCATCGTCGGCGGCCAGCAAGTCGGCGGCCTGGGCACTGAAGTCGCGATAGACCGTGGCGACCAGATAGGCGCGAACCAGCGCCAACGCGGAGGCCTGATCGATACGCGACTTACCCTTCTGCCCGGCCAGCGCAGCATCTAGCGCCCGCTGCTCCCCCGACGAATTGAACTGATCGCTGCCGAACCCACGCATCGCGATGGCCGCGGCGCGATCGTCCATCGACCCAAACGCGGTTTCAAAAGTGCGCCGGAACGCACCATCGAACTCGCTGCGCTCGCGCGCCTGCAACTGCTTGCTCGCCGCGTAGATCTCGTACTGCGCCATCGTCGCGCGCCGCTGCGGCGCCCCGCCCAGCGGCGACACCCGGCGCAGCTCCTCGATCGAAGCCAGCGCCTGCGGGTACTGCCCGGCGACGATCTGCAGCCTCGCCGCCGTGCCCAGGTAACGCGCGCGATCGCTGTCCGCGTAATCGGCGACGACTTGCGCGGCCAGCGTCGGCATGGCCCGATCGAGTTCGGCGCGGCTGCCGACCGCAGCGGCGGGAAACGGATAGTCCGTGGCGGCGAACGCCGGGCACGACAGCAGCAACCACAGACAGCACACGACAACGGCGCGAAGCATCCCTTTCTCCCCAGGCCGCGAAGGGCGGCTGCTATGTCATGGATGAGCGAATGGGCGAAAGGGTCGCATGGGTGCGAACCGGATGCACGGGTCCAGGCATGGGATCGGGGCTTTCAGCCCGAGCGGCCATTTGCAACGACCGCTACCGCCCCGTTCCGGTCACTTGTGTTTCCGCTAGAATTCCGGCAATGCAGCGCAAACCGGTAAGGCTTCCCCTTGACTGAAGACCGCCGACCTACAGACAGGTCAATAGAGCTGGCTTTTTCGTCAGCAACCCACCTTGCGCAACTGATTCAGCGAAAACAAGTCAGCTCGTTCGAACTCACTCAGCACTACATCGAGCGCATCGAACAGTTCGATAAAGCCTTGAATGCCGTGGTGGTGCGGGATTTCGAACGCGCACTGGAAGCGGCGAAGCTGTCCGATGAGTCTCTTGCCCGGGGACACCGATCGGGACCGCTGCACGGCGTCCCGATGACGATCAAGGAAGCCTTCGACGTTTCCGGATTGCCGACTACGTGGGGCGTGCCGGAGCAACGGGACAACCTCTCCCGGAACGACGCAACGGTTGTCGAGCACCTGAAGGCGGCCGGTGCCCATTTCATGGGGAAGACGAACGTCCCGCTGCGGCTCGCGGACTGGCAGAGCTACAACGACATTTACGGAACAACCAACAACCCCTGGGATACGCAGAGATCGCCGGGCGGATCTTCCGGCGGATCGGCCGCCGCGCTGGCGGCGGGTTTGACCGGCCTGGAATTCGCCTCGGACATCGGTGGGTCGATCCGAAATCCATCGCACTTCTGTGGCGTGTATGGACACAAGCCCACTTATGGAATCGTGCCAACGCTGGGCCACAATCCGTTTGGCGTCGTATCTGCGCCGGATCTGAATGTCGTCGGGCCCATGGCGCGAAGTGCGGAAGATTTGCAACTGGCTCTGGATGTCGTAGCCGGCCCCGACCGGTTCCGGTCATCGGGCTGGAGGCTGGAGCTTCCACCGTCGAGGGCGCGCACTTTACCAGGCTTGCGCGTTGCGATTTGGCCGACGGAGGATTTCGTTCCTACCTCGGCCGAGATATCGGACCGCGTGCAGGAAGTCGGGGAAGTTCTTGCTCGGGCAGGCGCGATAGTCAGCGATCTGGCGCGCCCTGAAATCTCTCCAAGGCAATCGCACAACACCTATCTGAACCTGTTGGCATCGTCAGGACTTGCCAACCTTCCCGATGAATACTATTCCGCTATCACCGGAATGGCCGCAGAGCTCGATGCGAACGACGAGTCGCCGTTAGCGGTGCTTACCCGTGCCCGCGTACTGGATCATCGAAGCTGGTCCGATCACGATGAAGCGCGCACCGACTACCGTCTGCGGTGGCGCGCCTTCTTCAACGATTGGGATGTGGTGATATGCCCGATTTCCGCGACAACGGCCTACGAACATGATCATCGGCCCAGGCCCGAGAGAGTTCTCGCCGTCGACGCGGCACGGACTTCGCATTACGAGCATTACTTCTGGGTAGGTCTTGCGACCGTCGCATATTTGCCGAGCACCGCTTTTCCCAGCGGATTGTCGCGCGATGGGCTTCCAATCGGCCTGCAGATCATCGGCCCGGAATATGGTGATCGCACCACCATTGAAGTAGCCCGACTGATCGCCCAAGAGCTTGGCGGTTTTCAGGCTCCGCCTGGTTTTTTGGCTTAACGACCTCAGCAACGCTGCAGAGGCCTAACAATTAATTCAAGCAGAACTTTCTTCGTGGGTCGGCTTAATTCAGGCATCAGGCAGCGGAACAGAATGATCGCAAGTCTCCCAGAAGCGCTGAAGCAAGGCCCCAATCAGGGAGCGTTGACCTACTTAAACGGAAGGTCTGCGCATTCGGACATCGCTATTCCACTCTGTCAGGCCATCAAAGAGCTTCCGAACGCTCACCTGTACTGCTCCGACACACAAAACTTCGGATATGTCCTGGCGTTCGCACACGGCGTAGTCTTCGGTTTTGCTGAAGGCATGGAAGGGGTGACACTGCGCCTTCCACCAGCACTCGTGGAGCCGCTAATTGCTCAGGGCGCGAAGCGCAGACCTGCCATCGGCCCCGAGTGGGTCTTTCTTCGACTCTTCGGAGACGGGGGTTTCGGGGCTCAGCTAGATGCATTGGCGGATGCGGCGTTTCGTACGACGCTCTAAAAATAGTCCTCGACGGCGAGCGCCGGACCGGACCGGAACAACCACATGCAGCGCACGACGACGGCGCGAAGCATCCCTTTCTGCCTTGGCCGCCAAAGGCGGCTGCCATGACATGGCATTTCATGTCACGTCTATGAGCGAACAGGCGGAACAATCGCAGGTGTGCGCAGCGAACGCACTGGCCGCGATGCCGGCATCGGGCGCGAGCCGAAATCAGCACGGCCGCGGCTCGCACCGCTCCGACAGCCGGCAGATGCGGACGCCGGAACATATGGCATCCTCGCGCCACGCGAACCTTGTCCAATCCGTCTCGCCGTGGGCGCATGGCAATGAAAATGCGCATTTCAAGCCACCTCATGAATCCCAGCGAGCGAATCTAATGGCTAAAGTAACCGGTCTTTCGGGCAACGAAATCTATTGCCTGGCACTGAAGAACTACGCCGCCGGCGAAATCGTCGTCGGCAACAGCGTGAACTCGATGGGTTTTCTCGGCGGCATCGGCGCCGGCTTGCAGAACATCCTCGGCGGCGAAGTGGCGCAGGTCACTTCCGCCATCCACGACGGCCGCGCCAACGCGTTCCAGCGCATGGCCGACGAAGCCCGCCAGCATGGCGCGTCCGGCGTCGCCGGCGTCACCAGCGAACTGCGCTCTTTCAGCGGCAGCACCGAATTCCTCTTCGTCGGCTCGTGCATCCACGCGGGCACACATGGCCAAAGCGCGAACGGCGATCGGTTGTTCACCACCGCCGGCGATGCGCAGGAACTGTATTGCCATATCGATGCGGGCTATCGGCCGTTGCAGCATGCCTTCGGCAACATCGCTTATTCGGTCGGAATCGGGCGCGGCCTCATCGGCGCGTTCAAGACGCTGGGCCGCGGCGAAATCTCCGAATACAGCGACATCTTCAACAAGACCCGCCATCAGGCGCTCGACCGTCTGGTCACGCAGGCCAAGGCCGCCGGCGCGAACGCGGTGGTCGGCATCCGCACCACGATCCTGCCGTGGATGGGCATCCACGAAATGTTGATGACCGGCACCGCTTCACGCAACGACGCCCTGCCCATCAGCGCCAGCACCGCGCCGGTCACCAGCGACCTGACCGGCGAAGAACTCTGGGCCATGACCAGCCTGGGCTACGCACCGATCAAGCTGCTGATGTCGACCTCGATCTATTCGCTGGGCGTGGTCGGCGGCTTCATGGCCGCGTTCAAATCGTTCTCGCGCGGAGAAATCAGCGACCTAACCAGCCTGATCCACGACGCGCGCGAAATCGTCATCGCCCGGCTCAAGCGTGAAGCCGATGCGCTGGGCGCGGAAGAAGTGGTCGGGGTCAAGACCTATATCGCCGAAATCGGCAGCGGGCTGGTCGAGTTCATGGCGATCGGCACAGCGGTGCGCAAGACGACCGGGGTAAAGGTCAGCACGCCGGCGCTGCCGGCGCAGGCGATCATCCGCGACCGCGATACCTGGATCGACGGCGACTTCGGCTTCTCGCTGGATCGTGGCGAAAGCCGCTAGCGCGGGACCACGCAGCCTAAATCGCCGCGCGGATCCAGGGCCAATGGTTCAACCCCCGCCGGGCAACGATTCCACATGCCGCACCTGCCCTTCCCCGCGCACCACAAACCGCTCGATCGTCAACGACTCAACCCCCATCGGCCCATACGCGTGCAGGCGCGTGGTCGAGATGCCGATCTCCGCACCCAGGCCGAGCTGACCGCCGTCGTTGAAACGCGAGGAGGCGTTGACCATCACCGCCGAGCTGCGCGTGCGGCGCACGAAGGCGTCGGCCGTGGCCGCGTCTTCGGTGGCGATGACTTCGGTGTGATCGGAGCCGAAACGGGCGATATGCGCCAGGGCTTCGTCGAGGTCATCGACCACGCGCGCGGCGATAATCAAGTCCAGGTATTCGGCGGCGTAGTCGCTGTCGTCGGCGGCAGGGATCGCGGCTGAGTGCTCGCCGGCCAGCGCACGCGTGCGCTCGCAGCCGCGCACTTGCACGCCGCGCGCGGCCAGCGCGGCGAGTGCGTCCGGCAGGAAGCGTTCGGCGATGTCGCGATGCACTAGCAGCGTTTCCAGGGCGTTGCATACGCCCGGGCGCGAGGCTTTGCCGTCGACCAGCAGGTTCAGCGCCAGGGCCGGATCGGCGGCGCGGTCCACGTACAGATGGCATACGCCTTTGTAGTGCTTGATCACCGGCACGCGTGCGTGCTCGGCGACGAAACGGATCAGGCCTTCGCCGCCGCGCGGGATCGCCAGGTCGATCAGGTCCGACAGCTGCAACAGCTCCAGCACGTGTTCGCGCGCCGGGTCTTCGATCAGCGACACCGCCGCTTCCGGCAGCCCTTGCGCGCGCAAGGCTGCGTGCAGGCAAGCGGCGATCGCGGCGTTGCTGGCGCGCGCTTCCGAGCCGCCGCGCAGCAACACGGCGTTGCCGGCCTTCAGGCACAGCGCCGCGGCGTCGGCGGTGACGTTGGGGCGGGCTTCGTAAATCATCGCGATCAGGCCCAGCGGCACGCGCTGGCGTTCGATCACCAATCCGTTCGGACGGGTTTCGCTGCGGGTGATCGCGCCGAGCGGATCGGCCTGCCGCGCCACTTCGCGCAAGGCATCGGCGATCGCCGCCAGCCGCGCGGGATCGAGCTTGAGCCGGTCGATCATGGCCGCACTCAGGTTCGCCGCAGCGGCGCGTTGCAGGTCCTCGGCGTTGGCGGCGAGGATCGCATCGCGTTGCGCGTCCAGCTGCGCCGCCATCGCTTCGATCAAGGCCTGCCGCGCCGCGCCGTCGAGTGCGGCGAGCACGCTGGACGCGGCGCGCGCTTGTTCGGCCAGATTCCGGACGTAACCGCTCATGGCAACACCTCGTTCGATTGCGATTGCGGCGACGCGCCGATGGCGTCGGCCGCGGTGTCGGCGGCCGCTTGCGCCGGAGACGGCGCGGCGTCGTTGCCGACCAGTACCAGATCGTCGCGATGCACGACCGATTCGCCGTAGCCGAACCCGATCAGCGCTTCGATCTCGCGACTGTGGCGGCCTTTGATGCGCCCGACTTCGACCGAGTTGTATTGCACCAACCCACGGCCGAGCACTTCATCGCCCTCGCCCACCGCGCGCAGTTCGACCACGTCGCCGCGGCGGAATTCGCCTTCGACCGCGACCACGCCGCCGGGCAGCAGCGAAGCGCCGCGCTGATGCAGCGCCGCCGCGGCACCGGCGTCGATGCGCAGACAGCCGCTGGCCGGTGCGTGGCGCAGCCATTGCTTGCGCGCGCGCAGGCGATCGCTGCGCGCGGCGACCAGGGTGCCGTGCAAGGTGCCGGTGGCGAGCGCGGCGACTACGTCGGCATCGCGGCCGCAGAACAGCGCGGTCGCCACGCCGGCCGTCGCGGCTTTCGCCGCGGCTTCCAGCTTGGTGCGCATGCCGCCGGTGCCTAGCGCGCCGGCGCCGCCGCTGGCCGCCTGCAGCAATTCGGGGGTCACCACGGCGACCTTGGCGATGGGTTTGGCATTCGGATCGCGCTGTGGATGGCCGCTGTAGAGGCCGCCGATGTCGGTCGCGATCAACAGCAAATCGGCGTCGACCAGCGAGGCCACCGCCGCGGCCAAGTTATCGTTGTCGCCGAGCTTGAGTTCATCGACGGCGACGGTGTCGTTCTCGTTGATCACCGGCAAGGCGCCCAGCCGCAACAGCTCGCGCAAGGAGGCGCGCGCATTGAGATAACGGCGGCGGTTGCGCAGATCGTCGTGGGTCAGCAGCACTTGCGCCACCGGCACGTTCGACAGCTGTTGCCAGAACGCGATCAGCGAGGCTTGGCCTAACGCCGCCAACGCCTGACGCAACACCAGTCCGTTGCCGCCGGCATCGATGCGGCTGCGCCCGGCGGCGACCGCGCCGGACGACACCAGCACCACTTCGCGCTGCTGCGCGCGCGCTTGTTCGATGAAACGCGCCAGACCCGCGGCGTAGCGCGGATCGAGTCCGCCGCCGCTCTGGTCGGCGAAACCGGCGAGCAGGCTGCTGCCCACCTTGAGTACGGCGCGGCGCCAGGGCGGCAAAGGCTGCGCTGCGAAATCCTTTGCCGGCGCGGTCATGTGAGCGCCTGCAAACGTTGCTTGAGTGTGTCCAGGCGCAGGTCGGCGGCGGCGCCGGGCGACACGCGCGCGGCCAGACTGGCTTCGGGATCGCCTTGCGCCCAGCGCGCCGGGTCGGCGGCTTGTTTATAGGCTTCGCGGAACGGCAGGCCCTGGCGCGCCAGATCGACGGCGAGATCGGTCGAATACATCGACGGATCGAGCGCGGCGCGGATCTTCTCCGGCTTCCATTCCAGATTGCGCAGCAGGTCGGGCAACAATTCCAGCGCGCCCAGGCCGCGGCCGAAGGCGTGGAAGATCGCGCCCTTGGAGAACTGCAGATCGCGGTGATAGCCCGACGGCAGCGACAGCAGGTGTTCGATCTCGGCGCGGCCGGCGGCGATGCTGGCGTAGCTGGCGCGCATGAGTTCGATCACGTCCGGGTTGCGCTTGTTCGGCATGATCGAACTGCCGGTGGTGTATTCGGCCGGCAGCGCGACGAAACCGAATTCGGCGCTGGTGAACAGACTCAGGTCCCAGGCCAGACGGCGCAGGTCGAGCACGGCGGTGGACAGCGCATCGATGGCGCCCAGTTCGAACTTACCGCGCGAGAGCTGCGCATACGCGGCCGACACCTGCAGGCGGCCGAAGCCGAGCGCGGCGGTGGTGTGATCGCGCGCCAGCGGCAGATTGACGCCGTAACCGGCGGCGCTGCCGAGCGGATTGGCGTCGACCCACTCCAGCGTTTGCTTCGCGCGCAGGGCGTTGTCGATGAAGCCTTCGGCCCAGGCGCCCCACCACATGCCGGCGCTGGACACCACCGCGCGCTGCAGGTGGGTGTAGCCCGGCAGCGGCAGCGCGCTTTCGGCTTGCGCGCGCGCGAGCGCGACCTCGGCGGTTTCGCGGCACAGCGCGTACAGGCGGCTGAGGCGATCTTTCAACCACAGGCGCGTGGCGACCAGAATCTGATCGTTGCGGCTGCGGCCGGTGTGGATCTTGCGGCCGGCGTCGCCGAGGCGTTCGATCAGGCGGCCTTCGATCGCCGAATGGCCGTCCTCGAAACGATCATCGAGCACGAAGCGGCCGGCCTTGAAATCCTCCGCCAGCACATCGAGCTCGCGCGACAGCCCGTCGAGCTCATCGGTGCTGAGGATGCCGATCTGCTGCAGACCCTGCGCGTGCGCGGCGCTGGCCTGGATATCGAACAGAAAGAATTCGCGATCGAGAATCACGTCCTCGCCGGCGAGGAAGTTCTGGATGCGCGCGTCGACCTTGACGCCGGGTTTTTGCCAAAGCAGATCGGACATGGGGGCGCTCGAAGTCGGTCAGGTCAAGGAAACGGGATGCAGCGGATTGAGGTGCGAGGCGATGTGCCGTACCGCTTCGGCCGGCGACAGTTCGACGCGTTCGCCGTCGGCGCGGCGCTTGAGCTCGACCACGCCGCGGGCGAGGCCGCGCCGGCCGACCACGATCTGCCACGGCAGGCCCAGCAGGTCCATGCGCGCGAATTTCACCCCGGCGCGGTCGTCGGTGTCGTCGTGCAGCGCATCGACGCCGAGCAGTTCCAGGCCGGTCTGCAGATTGGCGCAGACCTCGTCGATCTGCGCGTCGCCGGGGTCCAGATTGACCAGGCCGACATTGAACGGCGCCACCGCGTCGGGCCAGATAATGCCTGCATCGTCATGGCTGGCTTCGATGATCGCGCCCAGCAGGCGCGACACGCCGATGCCATAGGAGCCGCCGTGGATGGGGCGCTCTTCGCCTTCGGGCGTGGTCACCAGCGCTTTCATCGGCGCGGAGTATTTGGTGCCGAAGTAGAACACCTGCCCGACTTCGATGCCGCGCGTTTGTACGCGCTGATCGGCCGGTACTTCGCGTTCGAAACGCTCGATGTCGTGCACGTCCTCGGTGGCGGCGTAGCGGCTGGTCCATTGCCGGACGATGCCGCTCAGGTCGCCGTCGTAATCGGTGTCGTCGGCGGGAATCGGCAGGTCGAGCACGGCGCGGTCGCAATACACCGCCGATTCGCCGGTCTGCGCCAGCACCAGGAACTCGTGCGACAGGTCACCGCCGATCGGGCCGGTCTCGGCGCGCATCGGAATCGCGCGGATGCCCATGCGCGCGAAGGTGCGCAGGTAGGCGACGAACATGCGCTGGTAGGAACGGCGCGCGGCGGCTTCGTCTATGTCGAAGGAGTACGCGTCCTTCATCAGAAACTCGCGGCCGCGCATCACGCCGAAGCGCGGGCGTTGTTCGTCGCGGAATTTCCATTGCACGTGGTACAGATTCATCGGCAGCGCGCGGTACGACTTGACGTTGGCGCGGAAGATCGCCGTGATCATGTCTTCGTTGGTGGGGCCGTACAGCAGCTCGCGCTCGTGGCGGTCCTTGATGCGCAGCATCTCCGGGCCGTAGGCGTCGTAGCGGCCGCTTTCGCGCCACAGGTCGGCCAGCTGCAGGGTCGGCATCAGCAGTTCCAGCGCGCCGGCGCGGTTCATTTCATCGCGGACGATGGCTTCGATCTTGCGCAGCACGCGCAGACCCGCCGGCAGCCATGAATAGATGCCGGCCGCTTCCTGGCGGATCAGGCCGGCGCGCAGCATGAGCCGGTGCGAGGCGATCTGCGCGTCGGCGGGGTTTTCTTTCAAGGTCGGCAACAGATAACGCGACAAACGCATAACGACTCCAGATTCTTGCAAGCGGCGACGCACCACCCCGACCGCCGCACCGCAGTTCCCCCCTTTGAAAAAGGGGGGTTAGGGGGGATTTGCTTTTGCTTTTGCTTCACCGCAACAGCAAAAGCAACAGCAAATCCCCCGCGTCCGCTTCGCGGTCGTCCGCCCCCTTTTTCAAAGGGGGCAACAGCACGGGCGGCCGTCCCTCTTTAGAGGGGCCATCGCACCAGCGGCCGCTCAGACGACGGGCTCGACCTCTATCCCAAGCAATTCCTCAAACCCGAACGCCAGATTCAAATTCTGCAAAGCCTGCGTCGCCGCGCCCTTGAGCAGATTGTCCAAGGTCGAAACCACCACCACCCGGCGACCGTCTTCGGCCATGGTGAAGCCGCCGATATCCACATGATGCTTACCGGCGATCTTGCTGACCCACGGCGCCTCTTCCTGCACCCGCACCATCGGTTCGCCGTCGTAGTGGCGGTGATAGTGCTCAACCAGCTCCTCGCGATCGAAACGCCGCGACAGATGCAGGTTCGAGGTGATAGTGAGCCCACGAAAATGCGCGGCCACATGCGGCATGAATTCGACCGGATGGCCCAGATGCCGGGTCACTTCGCGCTCATGCATGTGCCCGGTCAGCGCATACGGCATCAGGTTGTCGCGCAGCTTGTCGGGATCGTTCTTGTCAGACGGCGTGGTGCCGGCGCCGGAATAACCCGACACTCCGAAACACTGCACCGGGCCTTCCAGCACATTGAGCAGCGGCGCGATCGCCAGCTGCATGGCGCTGGCGTAGCAGCCCGGGTTGCTGATGCGGCGCTGGCCGTGATAACCGGCGCGGGTGAGTTCGGGCAGGCCGTAGTACCAGTGATCGTCGAAGCGGTAATCGGCCGACAGGTCGATGATCACCGGCTCGGCGCCGACCGCGTCGAACGCGGCCACGCAGTCGGCGGCCTTGCCGTTGGGCAGCGCCAGCACCACCGCGTCGGCGCCCAGGCCGGGCAGTTCTTCGTGGCTGGGCGAGCTGTAGCGCAGATCGGAATTCTTCGCCGCGTATTCTGGAATGTGGTCGGCCAGAGGCTGCCCGACCAGTTCGCGCGAGGACACGAAGGCCAGCTCGAAGCGCGGGTGCGCGGCGATCAGGCGGATCAGGTCGGCGCCGACATGGCCGCGCGCGCCTACGATGCCTACGGTCTTAGCCATGCGTGCTCGCTCCATTGCCGTGCCGGTCCAGTTTGTACTGCAGATTACGCTTCACCGCCGGCCATTCGTTGTCGATGATCGAAAACGCGACCGTATCGCGGGCGCTGCCGTCGGCGTGACGGCGATGGTTGCGCAGCACACCGTCCTGCTTGGCGCCAAGACGCGCGATGGCGGTGCGCGAGGCCAGATTGAACCAGCTGGTCTCGAAACCAACCGCGATGCAGCCCATCTTCTCGAAGGCGTGGCCCAGCAGCAACCACTTGGCCTGGGTGTTCAAACCGGTGCGCTGAACGCGCGGCGCGTAAAAGGTATAGCCGATCTGCACGCGCGGCACCGCCGGGTCCATATCGTAGTAACGCGTGCTGCCGACCACCTCGCCGGCCGCGTCGAGCACGGCGAAGGCCCAGGCCACGCCCTTGGCCTGCATCGCCAGCGCGCTGTCGATGTAGGCATCCACGCCCTCCGGCGCGGGCACGTTGGTATACCAGGCCTGCGCCAGTTCGCCGCCGGCCAGCGCCACGCGCAGGCCGTCGGCGTGGGCGCGGCTCAACGGCTCCAGGGTCACGTGCTCGCCGCTCAGGCGCGGTTGCGCGCTCCACCCGGCATGGACCTGATCGCTCATCGCTCAGTCCTCCAGGGTGGGCGCGCGGCGGCTGGAGTAATCGACGCAAGCGGCGATTTCGTCGAAGCCGTTCATGCCGTACCAGAACACCTTCCACTTCTCCTGTTTGAGGCAGCCATCGGACTCGGAGTAATAGAACGGGTTGACCGCATTGCCGTGGCGCGAACGCCAGAACACGCTCGGATTCTGTTCGCGCATGACCTGCCACACCGCGCGGCCGAGGCCTTCGCCCTGGGCGTCGTCGAGGACGGCGAACTTGTCCAGATAAGTGCGGCCTTCGGCTTCGATCAGGATCACCGCGGCGCGGTAGTTCTCGCTGACGTAGGCCTGCTTGAGCGTGGTGCGCTCGAAATAGTCATCGACCAGCTTGCGCCCGAACGCGGATTCGATCAGCGAGCGCAAGCGCACCAGATCGAGTTGATCCCAGGACTGCGCCTGCTGCACGCGCTCGCCGCGCCGCACCAGCGTGCCCGAGCCCTTGTGAGTGAACAATTCCTTCGCCAACTCGGCCGGCTTGGTGATCGACACCGACGAGGTCAGCGGCAGCTTGTCCAGCAAATCCTTGATCTGCTCGATCTTGACCCGCATGCCGCCGTTGATCCACGGCTGCTGGATCAGGTGTTCGTACTCGGTGGACAGGTTGATCGAATCGATGACCTTGCCGCTGTCGTCGAGCAGGCCGCCGGTGCCGGTCAGGAACACGATCTTGTACGGCTGCAGCACCTGCACCAGTTCGTTCGCGGCGAAGTCAGCGTTGACGTTGAGGATCTGGCCGCCGGCGGTTTCGCCGAGGCTGGCGATCACCGGGATCGACCCGGCCTGCAGGCTGGCTTCGATCGGCGCCAGGTTGACCTTCTTCACCTCGCCGACCAGGCCGTAGGTGTCGCGGTCGAGGTAATCGGCTTCGAACACGCCGGAGATGATCGAGGTGGCGCGGCCGTCGCCGGACTGCAGCGCTTCGACCAGCTTGAGGTTCTGCGCCTGGAACACGCGGCGCACGATCGCCAGCGCCTCCGGCGAAGTCACGCGCAGGCCGTTGACGGTCTGCTTGACGATGCCGGCGGCCGACAGTTCTTCGTCGAGCTGCGGGCCGGCGCCGTGGATCACGATCGGGGTCAGGCCCACGTCCTGCAGGAACGCCAGCGAGGAAGTCAGCGCGGCCAGATCGTCGCGCAGCACCGCGCCGCCGACCTTGACCACGGCGAAGCGCTTGGAGTCGAGCTGCGAGAACCTCTTGAGGTATTGCGAGATTTCCTTCGCGCTGGCCATGCTCGACAGCAACCGCACGATGGTCTGTCGCGTTTGCAGATGATTGTCCATCGACACGCTCATTACGCGTTGCTCCCCATGATCCGCGCGACGGAGTCGGCGTAGCGTTGCAATTGTTCCAGCGCGACCCATTCGTCGGCGGTGTGCGCCTGGGCGATGTCGCCCGGACCGTACACGATCGAAGTCAAACCGCCGGCCGAGAACAGCGAGGCCTCGGTCCAGAAATCCACCGCGTTGCCGATCGGCAGGTTCAGCGCGTCGGCCAGATCGCGCGCTTCCAGGCGGCGATCTTCGGCGGCGGCGACATCGCCGGCTGGCAGCGGTGGGCCGCGGAAGGTTTCTTCGTAGCGCTCGATCGCACCGGCGTCGATCAGCGTGCCGAACACTTCGTGCAGGCTGTCGATGGACTGCGAGGGCAGCGGGCGGAAACCGAAGCGCAGATCGGCGCTGGAGGCGATCATGTTCGCCTTGATGCCGCCTTCGACGCGGCCGATGTTGAAACGCAGGCCGGTGAGCCCGCCGAAGCGCTGGTGCGACTGCGCTTCGACGTGATCGAGCGCCTTGCCGCCCCAGCGGATCGCCTGATGCAGCGCGCTGGCCTGCATGGCGTTGGCGCCGGAGGCGTGGCCGGCGACGCCGCGGAAACGCAGCTGCACCGAGCTGATGCCGCGATGGGCCAACACCGCTTCGCACATCGTCGGCTCGGCGACGATGGCTTCCGCGAAGCCGTGATCGGTGCCGAGAAAACCGGCGATGCAGCGCGCGTCGTTGGCTTCTTCGTCGGTGCTGAACAAGAACGCGGCATCGCCGGTGGTGACCGCGGCCGCGGCCAGCAAGCCGGCGGCGGCGCCCTTGATGTCGCACGCGCCCAGCCCGATCGCGCGCTCGTCGGTGACCCGCAGCGTGTGCGGATCGGCGCTCCAGGCTTCCGAAGACGGCACGGTGTCCAGATGGACGTTGAACAAGCGGCGCGGCGTGCCGCGCACGGCGAACAGCGACACCGCGCCGGCGCCGTAGTCGATCACATCGACATTGAAGCCGCTCAGCTGGCTGCGCAGGTAATCGAAGATGCCGTCGGTGCCGATATCGCGCGGCGGATTGCGGGTGTCGTAGGACACCAGGGCCTGCAGGTGCTTGAGGACGTCGGGGAGCATGGGGGCCGTTGGTAGGAATGAGTGAAGAGGAGTGAGGAGTGAGTAGGAGCAGGAGTGGAGAGGCTGGAGGAGTGGGAAGTTGCTTTACTGACTCCTCACTCCTATCCACTCACTCCTGATCGCAAGAGCCTCAGCTCTTGCGATTGATCTCGGCCCACAGCGTGCTGCTCATTCCGAACAATTTGATGAAACCCTCGGCCTCGGCCACGCCCCAGTCGGCCGCCTGGGCGTAGGTCGCGCCCTTGGCGTTGAGGATGTGCGGCGAATTCACCGCGACCGCGTTGACCACGCCGCCGCTGGTTTCCAGCACCACCTCGCCGTTGACGGTGGACTGCGAGCTGGCCAGGAACGCTTCCAGATCGGTCTTGAGCGGATCGTGGAAGAAACCTTCGTACACCAGCTCGACCCACTTGCGCGCTACTTCGGGCTTGAAGCGGTTCTGCTGCTTGGTCAGCACCGCTTCTTCCAACGCGCGGTGCGCGGTCAGCAGCGCGATCAGGCCCGGCGCTTCGAAGATGATGCGGCCCTTCAGGCCGATGGTGGTGTCGCCGGTGTACAGGCCCCTGCCAACGCCGTACTGCGCGAACAGGCCGTTGAGCTTGGCCAGCATGGTGTGGCCGGCGATCTTCTCGCCGTTGAGCGCAACCGCTTCGCCGTTCTCGAACGTGATCGCGACCTTGAGCGCTTCGCTCGGCCACTGCGCACGCGGCTTGCACCAGCCCACCGCACCCTCGCCCGGCGCCTGCCAGCGGTCGATCTCGCCGCCGGACATGGTCAGGCCCAGCAGGTTCTCGTTGATGGTGTAGGCCTTCTGTTTGGCGCGCACGCCGAAGCCGCGGTCTTCGAGGTACTTCTGTTCGTAGGCGCGCACTTCGGTGTGCTCTTTCTGGATTTCGCGGATCGGCGCGACGATCTCGTAATCGCCCAGCGCCTTCACCGCCAGGTCGAAACGCACCTGGTCGTTGCCCATGCCGGTGCAGCCGTGGGCGATGACCTTGCAGCCCAGTTCGTCGGCGCGCTTGAGCGCGGCTTCGACGATGAGGTAACGGTCCGACACCAGCAGTGGGTACTGGCCCTGATAGCCCTCGCCGGCCCAGACGAAGGGTTTGACGAAGCCCGACCAGATCGCCGGGCCGCCGTCGATGGTGACGTGGCTGGCGACGCCCAGCTCGGCCGCGCGCTGCTCGATGAAAGCGCGCTCTTCCGCGTCCACGCCGCCGGTGTCGGCGAACACGGTGTGCACGGCCCAGCCGCGCTCTTGCAGGTAGGGCACGCAGAAGCTGGTGTCGAGGCCGCCGGAGAAGGCGAGGACGATGTTACGATCGGTCATGGGGAGGTCCGAGAGGAATGAGTAGAGAGGAGTGAGGAATGAGTGGGAGCGCAAGCGCGGAGAGGCTGAGAGAGCAAGCAGTCGATCTACTCACTCCTCACTCCTCTCCACTCACTCCTAGATCAAAGCGGCCATGATCGCCTTCTGCACATGCAGACGGTTCTCGGCTTCGTCGATGGCGATGCACTGCTTTGAGTCCATCACCCCGTCGGTGGCCTTGACGTTGCGGCGCAGCGGCAGGCAATGGCTGAAGACGCCGTTGTTGGTCAGCGCCATCTTGGCTTCGTCGACGATGAAGTGCTTGTACTGGTCGCGGATCGGCTTTTCCGGGCCCCAGTTGCCGAAATACGGCAACGCGCCCCAGCTCTTGGCGTAGACCACATCGGCGCCGGTGTAGGCGCTTTCGATGTCGTGGCTGATCTTGAGCGAGCCGCCGCTCTCGGCGACGTTCTGCTCGGCCCAGCCCATGTAGCGCTCATCGAGCACGTATTCCGGCGTCGGGCACAGCAAGGTCACGTCCATCCCCAGGCGCGTGGCGATGGTCAGCGCCGAATTGGCGACCGCGGTGTTGAGCGGCTTGGGGTGATAGGTCCAGGTCAGCACGTACTTCTTGCCGCGCAGATCGCTGGTGCCGAAGTGCTCCTGCAGCGCCAGCGCATGCGCCAGCTCCTGGCAGGGATGGGTGATGGTCTCCATGTTGATGACCGGCACCGGCGAATACTTGGCGAAGCTGGCCAGCACCTTGTCCTGGCGGTCGTTGGCCCAATCGACGAACTTCGGGAACGCGCGCACGCCGATCAGATCGACGTAACGGCCCAGCACCTTGGCCACTTCGGCGATGTGCTCTTCGGTATCGCCGTCCATCACCGTGCCCAGATCGAATTCGATCGGCCACGCGTCCTTGCCCGGCTGCAACACCACCGCGTGGCCGCCGAGCTGGAACGCGCCCAGTTCGAAACTGGTGCGGGTGCGCATCGACGGATTGAAGAACACCAACGCGATCGATTTGCCCTTGAGCTCATCGCCGAGCTTGCTGCGCTTGAACACAGCGGCCTGCGCGAGCAGCGCGTCGAGGTCGGCGCGCGACCAGTCCTGGGTGTTGAGAAAGTGCTTCATCGTGGCTTGAGTCCGAGAATCGGGAATCGGGAATGGAGAATCGGTACAGCGGTGACGCGATGGCCGGCAATCGCTGGGAGGAGTGGATAACGGCGCTGTTGCCTCGCCGATTCCCTATTCCCCATTCCCGATTCCCGGGCCGAAAAACAAAAAAGCCCAGCGCTAGGCTGGGCTTCTCGTGTGTGCAGCTTGTTACACGAACGACGGCGAGCGCCGTCACCCAGCGGATTGGCAGGGCAACGGTCGGCGCGCGCGCGAGGTCATGCCCGCCGCCATGTAGGCGGAGGTCAGGATATCGGCGTCGGCGTAGTTCGGGTTCATGAGGCCGCGAATGCTCGCATGCACGGGGCCGGGGCGCAAGCCGCGAGGGGCGGAAACGCGAACCCCGCGGCAGGCGGCGCTCAGCGCGAGGTGCTGGTCGGGGCGATGACCGGGGTCACCGCGACCCGGACCTTAAGCTTGTTGCCCGGGTCTTCGGGCAGGCGCGAGCGGAACCGGCTGCCCTTGTAGACGTAATCCACGTCGTAGGCGATCGGGCGGCGGAATTCGCGTTCCACCGGCACCGGGCGGCAGTTCTCGCCGGTGCTGGGCTTGGGGTCGCGCTCGCGGCCCAGGGCCTCGCGCACCGCGCCGACCACGCGCGACAGGCGCGAATCGGCCTTGCCGGTGGGCTCGGGATCGCACTGTTGTTCCACCGTGGTCGCACGCAAAGTCTGGTAGACCGGGGTCACTCGCAGCACCTGGGCGTAGTCGAAACGCACGTTCTCGGCCTGGATCACCGTGTGCTGCTGCGCCGCCGCCGGCTTCGTCCACAGGACCGCCACAGCGCCGGTCAGCACCAGGATCGAGACCTGCAGGGCGATTCGGTTCATCGGGCTCGCGAGTGGGAACTGTGAATAAAGTGTAAGAGCAGTGTCCGCTCACGGCCTGAATCCCGCCTTTAGGCCCCGTCCTTGCTGGCGATGGCGCCGCCGTCCGACCCCGATCGCGGGCCCGGTCCGCGCCGGTCTGCGCGGTCGCGGCGGCCGCTCCGCGCCCGGGCCGGCGGCGATAACGCGGCAAGGGCCGCCGGGTTTCGTCCAATTGCCGCGTCCGGGCGGAATATTCGCCCGTCGCCGCGCTTGCGAACACATACGACCGCTAGAATGAACCCGACCCCAAGCCTTCTATCCATGAGCCTGCATCTCTACAACAGCCTGTCGCGACAGGTCGAACCCTTCCAGCCGCTGGATCCCTCGCGCCCGACGATGTATGTCTGCGGCCCCACGGTCTACAACTACGTCCATATCGGCAACGCGCGCGGCCCGGTGGTGTTCGGCGTGCTCGCCGATCTGCTGCGCCGGCGCTACGGCGCGCTGGCCTATGCGCGCAACATCACCGACGTAGACGACAAGATCAACGCCGCCGCGGCCGAGCAAGGCGTGCCGATCTCGGCCATCACCGACCGCTTCGCCGCCGCCTACCGCGAGGACATGGCCGCGCTGGGCGTGCAGCCGCCGGACCTGGAGCCGGCCGCGACCGCGCATATCGGCGAAATCGTGGCGATGATCCAGCGCCTGATCGAAAGCGGCCACGCCTACGAGGCCGAGCAGCACGTGCTGTTCTCGATCGCCAGTTTCGACGGCTACGGCAAGCTTTCGCGCCGCGACATCGAAGACATGCGCGCCGGCGCGCGGGTCGAAGTGGCGCCCTACAAGCGCGATGCGGGCGACTTCGTGTTGTGGAAGCCCTCCAGCGACGACCTGCCCGGCTGGGAATCGCCCTGGGGCCGCGGCCGTCCGGGCTGGCACATCGAATGCTCAGCGATGGCCGCCGCGCACCTGGGCGAGACCATCGACATCCATGCCGGCGGCGTCGATCTGCAGTTCCCGCACCACGAGAACGAGATCGCGCAAAGCGAATGCGCCCACGGCGGCAAGGTGTTCGCGCGCTGGTGGCTGCACAATGGCATGCTCAATTTCGACGGCGGCAAAATGTCGAAGTCGGTCGGCAACATCCAGAAGATCCACGATCTGATCGCGCAATATCCTCCCGAAGTGCTGCGCTACGCCCTGCTGTCGGCGCATTACCGGCAGCCGCTGGAGTGGTCGGACGGCTTGATCGAGCAATGCACGCGCACGCTCGAACGCCTGTACGGCACGTTGCGCGATCTGGCCGGCGTCGATGCCGGCGCTGTCGCCATTCCCGACAGCGTGGAAACCGCGCTCGAAGACGACCTCAACACGCCGCGCGCGCTGGCCGAGCTGGCGCGCATCGCCGGCGAGGCGCGCAAGGCCACCGATCCGGCCGAACAATCGCGGCTCAAGCGCGACCTGCTCGGCGCCGGCCTGGCCATGGGCCTGCTGCAGCAAGACCCGGCCGCCTGGTTCTCCGGCGCCACGGTGGAAGGCGACGACGCGCGCATCCAGACCCTGGTCGATGAGCGCAACGCGGCCAAGAAGGCGCGTGATTTCGCCCGCGCCGACGCCATCCGCCAGCAGCTCGCCGACGAAGGCATCCTGCTGGAAGACACGCCGGCCGGCGTGCGCTGGAAGCGTTCGCGATGAACGTCGCCGTCCTCGCCTCGCCGTTCCCGATCGAAGCCAGCGCCGCCGACGCGCAGGCGGCGATCCGTGACGAGTTCGCGTTCTTCGGCGACTGGTCCGAGCGCTATCAGTACCTGATCGACCTGGGCCGCAAGCTGCCGGACCTGCCGGCGGAGTGGAAGACGGAAGAACACCGCCTGCTGGGTTGCCAGTCGATGGTGTGGATCGTGGTCGAAGGCGACGCCAGCCACCTTACCTTCCATGCGATCAGCGATTCGGCCATCGTCTCTGGCCTGATCTATCTGGCCCTGCGCGTGTATTCGGGCCGCAGCGCGGTCGAAATCGTCGCCACCCAGGCCGATTACATCGCCGACATCGGCCTGGCCAAGCACCTCTCGCCGACCCGCAACAACGGCCTGGCCTCGTTGCTGGCCTTCATTCGCGAACAGGCGCAGCGCCGGCTGTGAGCGAGGACGCCGTCCGCGCCGAGTCCGGCACCGCGAGCGGCCCTACCCCGATCAGCGCCTCGCGCCTGCTGCGCAATCCCGGGTTCGCGGGGCTGCTGGTCTATCGCCTGCTGGCGATGCTGTCGTACCAGATCGTCGCGGTCACGGTCGGCTGGCACGTTTACGAGATCACCCGCGATCCGTTCGCGCTCGGCCTGATCGGGCTCACCGAAGTCATTCCCTACTTCTGCTTCGCCCTGTTCGCCGGCTACGCGGTCGATCACCTGCCGCGGCGCAAGCTGGGCATGTTCGCCTGCCTGGGCCTGCTGCTAACCACGCTGATGCTGGCCGGCGTCGCCAGCGGCGTGCTGCCCACCGGCGGCTTCGGCTTCGCCACCCTGACCATCTATGCGGCGATCGCCATCAACGGCGTGGTCCGCGCGTTCCTGTCGCCGGTGTACATGTCTTTGTTCGCGCGTGTGCTCAAGCGCGAGCACTTCGCGCGCGGCTCGGGCATCAGCAGCGTGGTCATGCAGACCGGGCTGGTGCTGGGCCCGGCGCTGGGCGGCGCGCTGGTGGCCTGGGGCGGCAAGACCTCGGCCTATCTGGTCGCCGCCGGCTTCGCCCTGGCCGGCGCGATCGCGATCATCACCCTGCGCGTGACCGAACCGCCGCCGCAGGCCGAGCGCGCGCCGGTGTTCAAGAGCATCGGCGAAGGCCTGCGTTTCGTCTTCAACAATCAGGTCGTGCTCGGCGCGCAGGCGCTGGACATGTTCTCGGTGCTGTTCGGCGGCGCGGTGGCGCTGCTGCCGGCGTTCATCCACGACGTCCTGCACTACGGCCCGGAGGCGCTGGGCGTGCTGCGCGCGGCGCCGGCCGCCGGCGCGGTGCTGATGGGGCTGTGGCTGGCCCGGCACCCGCCGCAGAAGAACGCCGGGCGCCTGTTGTTGTATGCCGTGGCCGGGTTCGGCCTGTGCATCATCGGCTTCGCCTTGTCGCGCAGCTTCTGGCTGTCGGCGGCGATGCTGATGCTGTCGGGCATGTGCGACGGGGTGTCGGTGGTGCTGCGCTCGACCATCCTGCAGTTGTCCACGCCGGATGAAATGCGCGGGCGGGTGTCGTCGATCAACGGCATCTTCATCGGCTCGTCCAACGAGCTGGGCGCGTTCGAATCGGGCCTGGCGGCCAAGCTGATGGGCCTGGTGCCGTCGGTGATCTTCGGCGGCTGCATGACCCTGGCCGTGGTCGGGGCGACGGCGAAACTGGCGCCGAAGCTGCGGCGGCTGGATTTGCGCGAATTGCAGTAAGCCGCGCCTTCGGCCGGTCGCAGCCACAAAAAAGCCCCGCTTGCGCGGGGCTTTTTCTGGATAGAACGGCGTGCGAAGCGCCGATCAGTCGCCCATCTGCTTCTGCAGATGTTCCCAGCGCTCCTGCGCGTCGATGGTGCGCTCGGCGGTCAGGCGCGCCTCCAGGCGCTCCAGGCCGATTTCTTCGCCGGTATCGACGCAGAAGCCGTAGTCGCCCGAATCCACCCGCTTGAGCGTGCTGTCGATCTTGCTGATCAGCTTGCGATAACGGTCACGGGTGCGCAGTTCGAGCGAGTTCTCCGTCTCACGCGTCGCGCGTTCGGCTTCGTCGCCGACGTCGCGCACTTCGTCCTTGAGGTTCTCGATGGTCTGCTTGGACTCCTCGACCAGATCCGTGCGCCACTGCAGCAGGCGCTGACGGAAGTACTCGAGTTGCAACGGGCTCATGTATTCCTCGTCCGAGGCGGGCTTGTAGCCCTCCGGGACGATCGGGCGGCCGGTGGCGGGATCGTTCTTGTAAGCCACGACCTTGACCTTGGTCTTGGGGGCCGGCGCAGTCGGTTGCTTGGCCGTGACGGCCACGGCCACCTTGCCGGCCGGACGCGGGGCCGCGGCGGCGGTCGTCGTCGCGGGTTTACCCGCGGGTGTCTTGCTGGATGCTGTCTGGGTCACTGTGTTCTTGTTTTGGTCGGAGATACGGTCGGCCTGTGCCGCAGCGGCCGCCTCCGGGGCGGGGGGCTGCGATGCGGGCGGTTTGGCGGCAGGCGCAGGTTTGTGCTTCACAGCTTCGGGCTTTTTAGCTTCAACTTTTTTAAGCTCCGGCGTCTTTGTTGCTACGTTCTTGCCTGCCGCGGAGGGTGCGGTCGCGGATTTGGCCGGCGCGGGCGCCGCTTTCTTCACCGCTGCCGCCGGCTTGGCGGCCGGTGGGGCGACGGTCTTCTTCGCCGGTGCCGGCTTGGCCGGCGCCGCTTTCTTGGTCACAACGGCCTGCTTGGCCGCCGGTTTACTCGCCGTGGGCTTTTTCGCCGCCGCCTTGGCCGGGGCCTTCTTGACCGCCGCCTTCTTGGCGACCGTTTTCTTCGGCGCGGGCTTGGCCGCAGGTTTGGCCGCCTTCTTCGCAGCCGGCTTGACGGTCTTCTTGACCGCCTTGGCGGCCTTCTTCGCAGGTTTTTTCACTGCCACGAGCGGCTTGTCCTTCTATTCCCTGAGGGCGCCTCCGAACGCGGTCCGGAGACATCGCGGGCCAAGCATGACCCACCCGGCCATCAAATGCACATGCGCTCGATGACCGCAAGTGAAATCCGGCGACAAGCCGGTTTTCGCCCGGTCCGACCAGCACGGCAACAGCGATTCCACGCTGCGGCGGACCTTCGTCTTGCACTTGCCTTGTTTGGGGAAAGCGCGCTGTTATACCCTGCTGCGGCACCCGCGGCAACCGCGCTGTGCGAGGCCGATCGCGGCGTAAAATAGCGTCCTGCGCGGGGCTTTGCGACACGCCTCCCCGCTCCCGTCACTACCGTTGCCGGCATTAAGGAAACGTGATCGACCGCCTGCTCATCGCCCTGCTACGTGGCTATAAACGTTGGATAAGCCCATTACTCGGCCAACGTTGCCGCTTTCATCCCAGCTGTTCGTCGTATTCGATGACGGCGATCGGGCACTACGGCGCACTTAAAGGCAGCTGGCTCACGGTCAAGCGACTGGCGCGCTGCCATCCTCTCAATCCCGGCGGCTACGACCCGGTGCCCGGCACCGGGGACGATTCCGCCCCGCCGGATCCGCAACTTCGCGAATCCGCCGCCTCCTCCGCGCCCCCTTCCGGAAACTGCTCATGCCATCGACCCTGATCGTCAACGCCCGCCTGGTCAACGAAGGACGCGAGTACGACGGCGACCTGCGCATAGAAGACGGCCGCATCGCCCAGATCGGCGCCGGCCTGTCCGGGCGCGGCGGCGAGACCGTAATCGACGCGCGCGGCCGGCGCCTGCTGCCGGGCATGATCGACGACCAGGTTCATTTCCGTGAACCCGGACTGGAATACAAAGCCGACATGGCGACCGAATCGGCCGCCGCGGTGGCCGGCGGGCTGACCACCTTCATGGACATGCCCAACACCAACCCGCCCACCCTCGACGCCGCCGCGCTGGAGGACAAGTACCGGCGCGCGGCCGGACGGGCCCGGGCCAACTACGGGTTCTACCTGGGCGCCAGCAACGACAACCTCGCCGCGATCCAGTCGCTGGACCCGCGCACCGCGCCGGGGGTGAAGGTGTTCATGGGCGCCTCGACCGGCAACATGCTGGTGGACGATCCGGTCACCCTCGACGCGATCTTCCGCGACGTGCCCACGCCGATCATCACCCACTGCGAAGACACGCCGATGATCGACGCCGAACTCGCCGTCTACAAGGCGAAGTACGGCGACGACATTCCGGCGCAGTTCCATCCCGACATCCGCTCGCGCCAGGCCTGCAAGAAATCCACCGAGCTGGCGATCTCGCTGGCGCGCAAGCACAACACCCGCCTGCACGTGCTGCACATCAGCACCGCCGACGAACTGGCGCTGTTCCAGGCCGGCCCGATCGAGGGCAAGCGCATCACCGCCGAGACCTGCATCCACTTCCTGCGTTTCGATCGCGACGACTACGCCAAGCTCGGCCATCTGATCAAATGCAATCCGGCGATCAAGGACCCGGCCGATCGCGAGGCGCTGATCCGCGCGGTCGCCGAGGACGTGATCGACGTGCTCGCCACCGACCACGCGCCGCACACGCTGGAAGAAAAGGCCCGCCCCTACACCTCCGCGCCCAGCGGCCTGCCGCTGGTGCAGTTCGCCCTCAACGCCGCGCTGGAACTGGTCCACGAAGGCCGCCTGAGCACCGCCCAGGTGGTGGACAAGTTCGCGCACGCGCCGGCCAAGCTGTTCGATGTCGAACACCGCGGCTTCCTGCGCGAGGGTTACTTCGCCGATCTGGTGCTGATCGACGACCTGCCCTACACCGTGCAGCGCGAGGACGTGCTGTCCAAGTGCGGCTGGTCGCCGTTCGAAGGCCACACCTTCCACTCGCGCATCGCCTCGACCTGGGTCAACGGCGTGCTGGCCTGGGACGGCACTTCGCTGGTCGGCGCGCCGAACGGGCAGCGCCTGGCGTTCGCTCGATGAGGTTTGGCGTCATCGCTTTGGTGCTGGCTTTGCTGGCGCCCTGCCCCGCGTTGATGGCGCAAGCGCAAACGGCGGCGACGGCTCCGGCGGATGCGCGGATCGTTTTCCCCGCGCAGGTTTCGCAGGGCGGGTTGGTCATCGGCAAGGTCCCGCCCGGCAGCAAGGTGCGCTACGGCGAACGCCAGTTGCGCACCACCGCCTACGGCACGGTGGTGTTCGGCGTCGGCCGCGACGCGAGCGGGCCGCTGACGGTGCAGATCGAAGTCGCGCCCGGCCGGATCGAAACGGCCAGCATCGCGGTCGCCGCGCGCGAGTTCCCGACCGAATACATCCAGGGCGTTCCGCCCAAGACGGTCAATCCGCCGCCGGAGATCGCCGCGCGCATCGAGCGCGAACAGGCGCAGGTGGTGGCCGCGCGCGCGCGCGACGACGACCGCGCCGATTTCGCCCAGGCCTTCATCTGGCCGGTGCAGGGCCGCATCAGCGGACGCTTCGGCAACCAGCGCGTGTACAACGGCCAGAAAGGCTCCGGCCATTCGGGCATGGACATCGCCGCGCCCAGCGGCACCGCGATCAAGGCGCCGGCCGCGGGCGTGATCACCTTCGCCGGGCCGGATCTGTACCTGACCGGCGGCACCGTGCTGCTCGATCACGGCCACGGCGTGAGTTCGAATTTCCTGCACATGTCGCGCATCGACGTGAAGGTCGGCGACCGGGTGACGCAGGGCCAGATCATCGGCGCGGTCGGCGCGACCGGACGCGCGACCGGTCCGCATCTGCACTGGGGCATGAACTGGTTCGATGTGCGCATCGATCCGCTGCTGGTGCTCGAACGCGCCCAGGCGATGCAGGCGGGCAAGAGCGCGCCCTGAGCCGGCGCGCCGCTCAAGGCTTCAGCAGCGACCCCAATACTTCGAACGAAGGCGACTGCTCCAACTCGCGCAGGCGCACGCATTTGGGATTCGGCAGACGCGGCCCGGCCATCGCCAACAAGGCGTTGCCGCGCTCCATCAGGCCCAGGCGCTGGCGCGTGTCGGCGACCGCGGCGGCGAATTCGTCCTCGCCGACTTCCTGCGCCGAACCGGGCTGGCCGTGTTCGTCCAGGCGCAGGGCATCGCGCCGCGCCGGGCGCAGGCAGGGCGCGATGTCGCGCCACAAAGATTCCCAATCCAGCGACGGAAACGCCAGCGCCGAGGGCGCGGCGACCGGCAGGCTCGGGGCGAGACGGCCGCGCGGCTGCGCGGTGTTTTCCGCGAAGCAGCGATAGACGAATTCGCTCGAACTCATCGCTTTCGCGTTGTCGAAGGCGGCGTGATGCAGCGCTTCGCGCAGCACCGCGCGCAACTGCGGCGACGGCGGCAGGTTGCGATCGCGCAGGGCCGCGGCGCGGCCGAGCGCGGCCAGCGCGTCGCCGGAGAAGGTCGGCCGGCGCAGCGACAAAGCATGCGCGAGCACGGCGATGCGGTCGTTGTCCTGCGGGTCGGCGCTGGCGCCGAGCGGGCGGCGCGCGTCCACCGCGACCAGCGCCGGATCGGTCAGGCGCTGCGACAGCGACAGTTCGATCACGCCGCCCACGCCGACTTCGATCAGATAGCCGGCGCGTCCCAGCAAAGCCACGTGGCTGTAGCTGCTTTCGTTGAACCAGGCGATCAGCGCGGCCAGCGAGCCGCGCGCGCGCATCAGCAGCACGTCGCCGGTACGCAGTTGCGCGGCCTGGATCGCGCCGGGGCCTCCGCCGTCCGGGGTCACGACACCACCTCGCGCTCGGGCTCGACGCTGTGGCCGGTGACGCGGTCGCGGCCTGCGGATTTGCTTGCGTACAGCGCCGCGTCGGCGCGTTCGAGCAACTGCTCCGGGGTTTCATCCGGCATCAGTTCGGCCACGCCCAGGCTCAGGCTGACCGGCAGCAGGCGGCCGTCGATCGACAGCGGGCTGCCGCTGACCGATTCGCGCAGATGCTCGGCGACGCGGACCGCGTCGCGCAGATGGGTGTCGGCCAGCACCACCAGCACCTCGTCGCCGCCGTAACGGCCGAACAGGTCGTAGGCGCGCAGGCGGTTGCGGGTGCGCAGCGAGACGATGCGCAGGGTTTCGTCGCCGACGCGATGGCCGTGTTCGTCGTTGATGCGCTTGAAGTGGTCGATGTCGAAGAACACCACCGACAGCGGCCGGTGCGAACGGTGCGCGCTGTCCACCGCTTTGCGCAGGCTTTGCGAGATCGCCGCGCGGGTCATCGCGCCGGTCAGGCTGTCGTAGGTCGCCAGGCGGTTGGCGGTGTCGCGGTCGCGGCGCAGTTGCTGCAGCTTGGAAGTCAGACCCAGCAGCAGGCCCAGGCCGCCGAAAGCCAGGCCGACCGGGAAGGTGTATTCGAGCCAGCTGAATTCCGGCCACCACTGGTGATTGGCGCCGACCAGGGCGACCAGCAACAGCATCAGGGGCAGCCACGCCAGCAACAGGAAATAGGCTTCGCGCTGGCGGCGCCAGACCGCGACCACGGTGCAGTACAGCACCAGCGCCACCACCACCAAAAGATTGAGGTTGCCGAACAGCGCGCTGTACTTCCAGGTCCGGAACAAGGACACCAGCAGCAGGCCGCCGAGCGAGATACTGCACCAGTCCAGCAGGCGCGCGGCCTTGGGCTGGGTGGTGCGCAGGCCGAGGAAGAAGATCAGAAAGCGGATACTGGCCAATACCGCGGCGGTATTGAGCACGATGTTGGTGCGGCTGTCGGGCGCGATCTCGTTGAGCCACGGCACCACCCGCATCTCGCCGCCGTCGGAGGTCAGGGTGAGGATCTGCAGCACCAGGGTCAGGCCCAGATAGGCGTAGCCGCGTTCGCGCAGCCCGACCCAGAAACCGAACGCGAGCACCGCGATCACGCCCATCGCGGTCAGCACCACGCTGCGCAGGCCGACGTGCATCATGTCCTCGCGCTGCACCCGCGCCAGCGGCTGGATCTCGGCGCGCGAGCTCATCACGTCGGCGGCGAGCATGCGCAGGTACAGGCGATCGCCCTTGCGCAGGCCGCGCGGCAGCGGAAACACGATCATCCGCGTGGAGTGGTTCAAGTCGGTGTCGGGGCCGTAGATCGAGCGACGCAGCGGCAGGTCGTCGCCGGGACGCCACAGTTCGATTTCGCGGCGCGACGGGCGGTCGATGGTGAGCTGCGGCGCGTCGGCTTCGGCGACGTCCTGATTGACGACGATGCGCCACCACGTCGCCTGGCCCTTGTGCGCCCACAGCATGTCGCCGGAGACCGCTTCGAAGCGGCGTTCGAACTCGCCGGCCAGCACCCGCGCCGGCACCGGATCCTGTTCGAGCCGGGACAGGCTCAGGGACGGCGCGCGGTAGTTCGTGGGGTCGTAAGGTTCGCGATCCGAGCTCGGGGCCGCCGCCGAAGGCGCGGAGGGGCCGGGCTGGGGCAGGCTTACGTCCTGCGCCGACGCGATCGCCGCCACCGCCCACATCCCCAGCAGAACCAACAGGGCCTGCCAGCCACGACGCCAGGGTTTCCCCATGCCCCTTCCGGTCACTAGTCTGGTGGCCTGAGCATAGCCCAAGGCCCCTGTATTCCGGGGGTGGGGACCATCACGGTTTGCGACTTGTAGTGTGCTCGCGCACACGCCTGCATGCATTGCCGCACCGCTGAGGTCTATCGGCCGGTGATCCTACACCCGGGCGCGCATGCGCAGCCGCCGGTAAACCCGACAGTTCGCGGCGTTTTCCGGCGATGAGCGCAGGCGCGCGGCGGGCGTTTGCCAGGCGTTGTTCGGCGGCGTCGGCCGATCGGCGAGCGATGCCGGGCACGCCGGCGTTTCACGCGCGAATCGCGAGGTTCAAGGCGCCAGACTCCGCACACAGCGGCGGCGCAACGGCGGCGCGACTACTCGCGCGCGCCCTGCCCGGTGACGCGGGCGACCGCGTCGTGCGCGTGCAGGCTTTCGAAGTGCGCGACTTCGGCGTCGAAGCGCTCGATGCGCGCATCGGCCGACAGCGCCGCGGCGACCCGGCGCGCGGCGTCTTCGCAGAACATCAGGTTCTCGGCGTTGAGGCGGGCGAAGGCTTGCTCGTCCTCGCGCTTGACCGCGGTCTGCACCGGCGTTGCCAGCGCGCGTTCGAGCGCGTCGATCAACGCCACCAGCGGCAGTTCGTCGAAGGCCGGGCGCAGCTCCGCGCGCACGTCGGCGCGGCTGCGCTGCGCGTGCGGGGTCGCGGCCATGCCGCGTTCGGAGGCGAGCCAGTCGCTGACCACCGCGGTGGACAGCGGATGGGCGGCGGCGAAATCGGCGGCGAAGCGTTCGGCGTTGAGCTGGCGCGACAGCGCCGCCGAGGCCGGACAGGTGCTGGAGTATTCGACCGCGAAGCGCAGGCCCAGGTGCAGGTGGCCGTCGATCAGGCGCGCGTCGATCTCGACCGGATAGCGCTTCCAGCCGGCGTTGTGGCTGGCCAGGGCCGGACGCAGCAGCAGTTGCTCGTAGCGCAGCACCAGCCGCGCGGCGTTGGAGATGCCGCCCTGGCCGTCGATCAGGCTCTGCAACGCGCGGCGCAGGCCGGCCGGGGTCACCGTCTCGCTGGCGAAGGCGTTCTGCAGATGCAGGTACATGCGCGACATGTGGATGCCGCGGGCGTTGGCGTCGCGCAGGTTGACCGAGACATCGACCGAGGCGGCGACCTGGATCGGGGTGCCGTCGCTGCCGGTGATGCGCAGCGGCAGGGCGATGTTGGACATGCCAACCCAGTCCAGCGCGCGCGCCGCGGCGGCGGCATCGAAGGCGACATCGGGCAAGGCGGAACGCGAGGGGGTCTGGGGAATAGTCACGACGAAATCAGTGGGGGCGCGTGGGGGAAACGCAACGGCGCCATTCTACCGGCCCCGGCCCGCTCGCCCCGGCCCGGGCCTGCAACGCTCAGTTGCGGGCGCCGCGCCAGGCCGCCAGCAGGGCCGTCCACGGCGACAACGGCCGCGCCGCGTCGCCGCGCTGCAGCCGGGTATGCGCCAGCGCGGTCCACAGCCGCCGCGGCACGGTCGCGCCGAAGCGCGCCGGCCATTGCGCCAGCAGCTCGCGGCTCCATTCCACCGCCGCGCCCTCGCCCGGGCGCGCCATCGCCCGTGCGACCACGCTCAGCGGCACCGACGCGTCGCCCTGCAGCACCAGCCGCGATTCCAGCAGGCTCGACTGGATCGCCGGCACCGCGGCCTCGGCCAACTGGCCGGGCACGGGCTCGAACAGGGCCATGTCGATGGCGCCGATGGCGGTGGCGACCGGAATCAGGCTGTCGAAGGCTTCGTTGCGGTCGCCGGGGCGCTCGCGGCTGTCGCGCAGCGCCGGCAGGGCCAGGGCCAGGTCGCCCCAGGGCGCGGCCTGCCGCTGCAGCGCCAGCCCCAGCGGGTGGCGCCGGCGGTTCATGCGCCAGCCCTGCAGTTCTTCCATCCACCAGCCCAGCTTGGCCTCGCCGGGCAGCGCGTCGCTGCCGCCCCAGGCCGCATCGGTGAGTTCCTGTTGCAGCGCCGCCCAGGCCACCGCGACGCCGCGCTGCGCGCGCGGCACGAAGACTTCGGCCACCGACCATTCCGGCCAGCGCGCCCGCCATTTGCCGGCGAAGTCCTGCAGCGCCTGCTCCTGCGAGGATTGCTCCTGCGAGGCGGCCTCGACTTCGGCGGCGACCTGCGGCTTCATCGCGTCGCCGGCCATGCGCCCGCCCCGATCAGTTGCGCGGGCGATTCGATCATCACATCGCCCTGCCAGGCGAACGGATCGTCGTGATCCAGGCGGTAGCCCCACAGCGCCACCACCGAAGGCATGCCGGCGGCGCGCGCGGCGATGATGTCGCGCTCGTCGTCGCCGACATAGATGCAATGCGCCGGCTCCACGCCGATCCGCCGCGCGGCGGTGGTCAGCGGCAGCGGATCGGGTTTGCGCGCGCTCAGCGTGTCGCCGCCGATCAGCACCGCGCAGCGGGTTTCCCAGCCCAGCAGCGGCATCAGCTTGCGCGCCAGATATTCGGGTTTGTTCGTGACGATGCCCCAGGGCGAACCGGCGGCCTCCAGCGCGGCCAGCATCGCCTCCACGCCGTCGAACGGCGCTCCGTGCAGGCCGAGCTCGGCTTCGTACAGGTCCAGGAACTCCTGCACCCAGCCGTCGCGCTGGGCCGGATCGACATCGGGAAAGGCCGCGCCGAGCATCGCCCGCGAGCCCTTCGACACCTGCGCACGCAGCGGCGCCATCGGCATCGGCGGCAGGCCGCGGTCGGCGCGCATGCGATTGGCAACGGCGAGCATGTCCGGCGCGCTGTCGAGCAAGGTGCCGTCCAGGTCGAACAACACCGCCTGCGGATACGCCGCGCCGCTCAGCGCGGGAGCGGCCGCGCTCATGCGGCCGACACCTGCGCGGCGGGCTTGTACGCGCAGGCCAGATAGTTGATGTCGGTGCGCGAGGTGATCCGCGCGCCGTTGCGCCAGGGCTCGTACATCAGGCCGCTGACGTCTTCCAGCTCCAGGCCGGCTTCGCGCAGCCAGCGCGCCAGCTCGGAGGGCTTGATGAAATCGCGGTACTGATGGGTGCCCCTGGGCAGCAGCCGGGCCAGGTACTCGGCGCCGACGATGGCCAGCGCGAACGCGGCCGGGGTGCGGTTGAGCGTGGACAGGAACAGGCGCCCGCCGGGCTTGAGCAGGCTGGCGCAGGCGCGAACGATCGCGCCCGGGTCGGGCACGTGTTCGAGCATTTCCATGCAGGTGATGGTGTCGAAACTCTCCGGCCGCTCCTGCGCCAAGGACTCGACCGACTGCAAGCGGTAATCCACCGCCACGCCGGTTTCCAGCCGATGCAGCTTGGCGACCTTGATCAGTTCCGGCGCCAGATCGATCGCGGTGACCTGCGCGCCCGCGGCGGCCAGGGCCTCGCTGAGCAGACCGCCGCCGCAGCCGACGTCGAGCGCCTGCGCCTGCGACAAGGGCGCGCGCTGGGCGACGTAGTCCAGGCGCACCGGATTGAGCGCGTGCAGCGGCTTCTGCGGACCCAGCGGGTCCCACCAGCGATTGGCCAGGGCGCCGAACTTGTCGAGCTCGGCCTGGCTGAAGTTGTCGTGGCCGCCGGCGGCGTGTTGCGAATCGCTGCCCTGAGGATCGGATGCCTTGCTTGCTGCGCTCATGCCTGCCTGCTCACTGCGGTCGGTGCCTCGCGCGGCCGCCGGGCGGCGCGCGTGGCTAGTTTGAATCAAGCCCGAGGCTACGGGTGTGAACGCGACGCGACGACGCGGCTGCCGCGCACGTGCGCGGGGCCCGGCGTCAGCGTTTGATCGTCGCGATGCGCGCGCGCCACTGCCGCGCATTCGCGACCAGCGCCGCAGTATCCATATCGACCAGCGCACGTTCGCGCAGCTTGGCGCGGCCGGCGATCCACACGTCGCCGACCTGATGGCGACCGGTGGCGTAGATCAATTGCGAGACCACGTGATGCACCGGCTGGGTCTCCAATTGGCCCAGATCGACGCAGACCAGATCGGCCTGCTTGCCAACCTGGATCGAACCGATCTTGTCCTCGAAGCCCATCGCCTTGGCGCCGCCCAGGGTCGCCGCGCGCAGCGCGCTGAACGCGTCCAGGGCCTTGGCATCAATGGCCACGCCCTTGGCCAGCAGCGCGGCGGTGCGGGTTTCGCCGAACATGTCCAGATCGTTGTTGCTGGCGCAGCCGTCGGTGCCGATGGCCAGATTGACGCCGGCCTGCTGCAGCTTGCACACCGGGCAGAAGCCCGAGGCCAGCTTGAGATTGGACTCGGGGCAATGCACCACGCTGACGCCGCGCTCGGCGCACAAGGCGATCTCGGCGTCGGTGAGCTGGGTCATGTGCACCGCGATCAGGCGGTCGGTGACCAACCCCAGGCGGTCCAGGCGCGCCAGCGGGCGCTGGCCGTGCAGCTTGATCGAATCGGCCACTTCCTGCGCGGTTTCGTGCGTGTGCAGATGGATCGGCAGATCCAACTGGTCGGCCAGCATGCGGATGCGTTCGAAGTTGGCGTCGCTGACCGTGTACGGCGCATGCGGCGCGAACGCGGTCGCGACCAGCGCGTCGTCGCGCCACAGGTCGTGGACTTCGCCGGCGCGGTCGAAGTATTCGTCCGAACTCTTGGCCCAGGCGGTGGGGAAATCGATCACCGGCAGGCCGACCCGGGCGCGGAAGCCGTAGCGCTTGTAGACCGCGGCCTGCACGTCGGGGAAGAAATAGTTTTCGTTGGCGCAGGTGGTGCCGCCGCGCAGCATCTCGGCGATCGCCAGGGTGATGCCGTCCTCGACGAACTGCGGCCCGATCACCGCGCCCTCGACCGGCCAGATGTGGCCTTGCAGCCATTCCATCAGCGGCAGATCGTCGGCGATGCCGCGCAGCAGGGTCATCGGGTTGTGGGTGTGGGCGTTGACCAGGCCCGGGATCAGCGCCGACTCGGGCCGGCTGATCGTTTCGGCCGCGACGTAGCGCGCGCGGGCCTCGGCGATCGGCAGGATATCGACGATCACCCCGCCCTTGACGGCGACGGCGTGGTCGTCCAGCACGACGGCATGCGGCTCGACCGGCACCACCCAGCCCGCTTCGATCAACAGGTCGCAGGGGATGGCGGAAGTCTCGGTCGTCATTCGCGTCTCACGTGCTGGTTGAAGTGCGTGTCGCTGTCGTGCGGCAGCGCCGGCGAGGACTATGGCATTCGCCGGCTACCGCTGTGCGACGCCCTGGGCCGTGCGGCCCGGGGCTCGCAATGGATCTTGCGTTCGGATCGCCCGAATCGTCGCGGCGGGATCGCTAGGTGGATCTGCTGACGGGACGGGAATCCGCGGCAGCTTGCGAAAGCGTCGAACCGCCTTCGCGGGAATCGCGCATCGGCAAAGCCGTGGCCGCCTCAGGCGGCCACGGGCCGATGGGTCACTTCACCCGGCTGACGTACTCGCCCGAGCGGGTATCGACCTTGATGGTTTCTTCCTGGCCGACGAACAGCGGCACGCGCACCACCGCGCCGGTTTCCAGGGTCGCCGGCTTGCCGCCGCCGCCGGAGGTATCGCCGCGCACGCCCGGGTCGGTCTCGGTGATCTTGAGCTCGACGAAGTTCGGCGGCTGGACCGCGATCGGCACGCCGTTCCACAGCGTCACCACGCACTCTTCCTCGCCCTTGAGCCACTTCTCCGCGCCGCCCATGCCGGCCTTGTCGGACTGCACCTGCTCGAAGGATTCCTGGTTCATGAAATGCCAGTACTCGCCGTCGGAGTACAGGTACTGCATGTCGGTATCGACCACGTCGGCCTGCTCGACGTTGTCGGTGGCCTTCATGGTCATTTCCACCACGCGCCCGGACTTGATGCTGCGGTACTTGATGCGGGTGAAGGCCTGGCCCTTGCCCGGCTTGACGTACTCGGTCTCGGTGATGATGCACGGGTCGTTATTGACCAGGATCTTCTGTCCGGTCTTGACGTCGTTCATGCCTAGGCTGGCCATGCTGGAACTCCTAACAAATGAATAATGTGGCGGTGATTGGGGTCCGGCCGCCCCCGCCTTGGGCCGGGGCCGTCGTCTGCCGTCGTGGCGGCGCCGTCCCGGGCCGGCCCGGGTCGCGGGCGGGGTCCAAGGGGCGCCAAAGGCGCGTACGGACCGCCATGCCGGCGATGCAAGGCTAGAATGTCGGGCTGCGCCGGCTCCGTCCGCAGCGGTTTTCCGCGTGGACCGAGCCCGGGCGCCGTGATCGGAACCCTGAAGGCTAGCCCCACATGATACCTGCTGCGCAACCCGTCCCGCATCCAGCCGCTCCCCAGGGCGCCGCCGCGCCGCCGCGCTGGCAGGCCCTGTGGCGCGACGCGGTGCGCGATCCGCGCGAGCTGCTGGCCCTGCTCGGCCTGTCGCAGGCCGCCCTGGCCGTGTCCGAAGCGGCCGCGGCGCAGTTTCCGCTGCGGGTGCCGCGCGGCTTTCTCGCCCGCATGCGCCACGCCGACCCGGCCGACCCGCTGCTGCGCCAGGTGCTGCCGCTGGACGATGAAATGCGGCCGATGCCGGGCTTCAGCCTGGACGCGGTCGGCGACGGCGCGGCCAAGGCCGGCCACGGCGTCATCCGCAAATACAACGGCCGCGCCTTGCTGATCGCCACCGGCAGCTGCGCGATCAATTGCCGCTACTGCTTCCGCCGCCACTTCCCCTACGCGCAGGAAACCGCGGCCGCGGCCGGCTGGGGCGAGGCGGTCGCGGCGATCGCCGCCGACCCGACCATCGACGAGGTGATCCTGTCCGGCGGAGACCCGTGGTCGCTGGCCACGCCCAAGCTGGCCGAACTCACCGACGCGCTGGCGCCGATCGCCCACCTCAAGCGCCTGCGCATCCACACCCGCCTGCCGGTGGTACTGCCCGAGCGCGTCGATGCCGCGCTGACCCAGTGGCTGCAAGGCCTGCCGTGGCCGGTGGCGGTGGTGCTGCACGCCAATCACGCGAACGAATTCGACGCCGAGGTGGACGCGGCCATGCGGCGCCTGCGCGGCGCCGGCGCCACCTTGCTCAATCAGGCGGTTCTGCTGCGCGGGGTCAACGACGACGTCGAGGCCCTGGCCGCGCTGAGCGAGCGCAGCTATGCCGCCGGCGTGCTGCCCTACTACCTGCACCAGCTCGACCGGGTCCAGGGATCGGCCCATTTCGAGATCTCCGACGAGGCCGCGCGTGCGCTGCATCGCGCCCTGGCCGCGCGCATCTCCGGCTACCTGGTGCCCAAGCTGGTGCGAGAAGTGGCAGGCGACCCGGGCAAGCGTCCGTTGTAAGGTTGTAATCTGGATGGGGTTTGATCGGGGAACGCAGCGATAGCACGCGGCGCAAGCACAAGAGCGTTAGCGATGCACTCTTTGCGTGATCGAACCCTACAACGGGTCACAGATTCTCGTCCTTACGTGGACGAGGCCGGCGCTTCGTGTCATAAAACCGGCCCACGGAGGTGGTCAATGCAATTCGGCAAAGACATGGTGTTGCGCTTGCTGATCGTCGACGACAGCGTCGAGGCGGCCGAAGCCATCGTCAGCGCGCTGCGCAACAGCGGTATCGCGGTGCGGCCCACCCGCCCCGAGAACGAGCAGGAACTGTCGGCGCTGATTTTGCAGCATCCGCCGGATCTGGTGCTGGCCGCGCGCAATTCGCGCAACATCTCCCTGCTCAAGCTGATGCAGAGCGTGGACGCCAGCGGCAAGGACCTGCCGGTGCTGGTGCTGATGGAGGCCGTGGACGAGGCCGCCGTGCTCGGAGTGATGGAGATCGGCGCGCGCGGCATCGTGCTGCGCTCCAACATCAGCCACCTGCAGAACGTGGTCCGCGCCGAATGGGCCGACCTGGAAGGCCGCCGCTCGCTGCGCCGCCTGGAAGCGCAGGTGCGCGAGACCGAGCGCCGCTGCGATGCGCTGATCGATTCCTCGCGCGACCCCATCGCCTACATCCACGAAGGCATGCACATCCGTGCCAATGCCGCGTACCTGGAAATTTTCGGCTTCGAGTCCTTCGAGGACATCGAGGGCATGTCCCTGCTCGATCTGGTCGCGCCCGGCCAGGTCGATGGCTTCAAGCAATTGCTCAAGCAGCTCAGCAAGGGTGAAACCCCGCCGCCGAGCTACGAAACCCAGGCCCGCGCGCTGGACGGCAACGCTTTCCCGGCGGTGATGGAATTCACCGCGGCCACCTACGAAGGCGAGCAATGCCTGCAGGTGGTGCTGCGCCGGCAGGAGGTCGATCCGGAACTGGCGCGCGAGGTCGAAGCCCTGCGCCAGCGCGACCAGGTCACCGGCCTGCTCAACCGCGCGACCTTCCTGCGCTCGCTCGAAGACGCGGTCGCCGACGCGGCGCAGAACTCCGCGCATCACGGCCTGCTGCTGATCGAGCCGGACCACTACAACCAGTTGCTGCAGGAAATCGGCCTGGACCAGGCCGACCAGTTGATCAAGGCCTGCGGCGAGCGCCTGCGCGAAGCGATCGGCCCGGACGACATCGCCGCGCGCTTCGGCGAACACCAGTTCGCGGTGCTGACCCTGCACAGCGACCATTCGCACACCTCCAGCCTGGGCGACAAATTGCGCGAAGCGTTCTCGGCGCGGGTGCTGGAAACCGATCACCTCTCGCTCAGCGCCACCGCCAGCGTCGGCGGCGTGCAGATCGGCGAGAAGATCGCCAGCGTCACCGCGGTGCTGGGCAAGGCCGCGCAGTGCCTGCAATCGGCCAGCGACATCGGCGGCAACCGCATCGAGCTGTTCGACCCCGGCGCGGCCGACCGCGCCGAGGAAGAACGCATCGCCGCCTGGGTCGCGCGCATCCGCGACGCGCTCGACGCCGATCGCTTCGTGATGAACTACCAGCCGCTGATCAACCTGCACGGCGAGCCGATCGAGATGTACGAGGCCTATCTGCGCATGCAGAACCTGGGCCCGGGCATCGACGAAGGCGGCGGCGAACTGATACAGCCGCTGTCGTTCCTGCAGGTGGCGGAAGAACACGGCCTGCTGTGGGAAATCGACCGCTGGGTGGTGGGCCGCGCGATCCAGGTGATCGGCGAGCGCATGCGCCAAGGCCGGCGCACCACCTTGCTGGTCAAGATCACCCAGGCCTCGCTGCAGGACGAAAGCCTGCAGCAGCACATCGTCGAACTGCTGGCCAAGCACGGCGCCGACGGCAAGCTGCTGGTGCTGCAACTGCCCGAGTCGAAAGTCTTCACCAACCTGCGCGCGGCGCAGGAGTTCCAGTCGCGCATCTACCACTACGGCGTGCGCGTGGGCCTGGAGCAATTCGGCGCCGGCCTAAACTCGTTCCAGTTGCTGACCCACTTCGACGCGGCCTTCCTCAAGATCGACCGCAGCTACATGGAAGACCTCACCTCCAACCCCGACCACCAGCAACGCGTGCGCGAAATCGCCGAAAAGGCGCGCGAACTGGGCCGGCAGACCATCGCCGAATTCGTCCAGGACGCGGCCAGCATGAGCCTGCTGTTCGCCGCCGGCATCGACTACGCCCAGGGCCACTTCCTGGCCGCGGCGGGGCCTGATATGGATTACGACTTCCAGTAAGGCTGGGAATCGGGAATCGGGAATCGGGAATCGGGAATCGGGAATCGGGAAAGGCTACAAATCCCGCACAGCAAAAAGCCCGCCTTCCGGCGGGCTTTTTTGCTTTGTGCTTCTGCCTTTGCAGTTCCCCCCTTTGAAAAAGGAGGGCTGGGGGGATTCGCTCTTGCTGTTGCTCCTCAGCGAGCAACAACGCCCCCCACCTGCTCCTGCGGCGCACTACGCAACGCCGCGATGCGCTCCTCCAGCGGCGGATGGCTGCGCATCAACTTCGACAAACCATGACCGACCGCGCCGCTGATGCCGAACGCCTGCACCTGCTTGGGCAGCGTGCTCTCGCCGTAAGTCTGCGACAAACGCTGCAGCGCCGCGATCATCTTCTGCCGCCCGGCCAGACGCGCACCACCCGCGTCGGCGCGGAACTCGCGATACCGCGAAAACGCCATCGCGATCATGCTCGCCAGAATGCCGAACACGATATCCAGCACGAACACCGTCACGAAATAAAACAAGCCCGGCCCGCGCGACTCGCGTCCGCCGCTCATCATCGCGTCGATCCAGCCGCCGACCACGCGCGCGGCCACCAGCACGAAGGTGTTGAGCACGCCCTGGATCAGCGCCATCGTGACCATGTCGCCGTTGGCGACGTGGCTGACTTCATGCGCGAGCACCGCCTCGGCCTCGTCGCGGGTCATCGCCCGCAGCAAGCCGGTCGACACCGCGACCAGCGCGTTGTTGCGATTGGCGCCGGTAGCGAAGGCGTTGATTTCCGGCGCCTCATAGATCGCGACCTCGGGCGCGCCGATGCCGGCCGCTTCGGCCTGGCGGCGCACGGTCGCCACCAGCCACTGCTCGTCGGCATTGCGCGGCTGCTCGATGACGTAGGCGCCGGTGGTGCGCTTGGCGATCCACTTGGACATCAGCAGCGAAATCAGCGAACCGCCGAAACCGAACACCGCCGCCATCACCAGGATCGCGCCGTTATTGCCCAGGCGGATGCCGAAGACGTTCTGCAGCACCGACATCACGATGCCGAGCAGCACCAGCACGGCCAGGTTGGTGGCGAGGAAAAGCGCTATGCGTTTGAACATGGTCGTAGGGCGTATCGTGCCGCGCACCATGCGCGGCTTCAGGGCGACGGTCCCTGTCGTTGTTTGTCCGCGGCGCAACGCCGCGATGGTTGAAATGTGGCAAAGCGGCGGTTAATTCAACGAGAATCGGCGGCAAACCCACCGCCGCGCGAGCCTTCGTTCATTGTCCGGACATCCTGCCGACGCCCAGTCGCCCGCCGATCCGCCGGCCCGTCCAACGGCCGAGCGGCCGGCCGCGGCGCGCGCCCGCTATCGCGGCCGCTTCGCGCCCTCGCCCACCGGCGAACTGCACGCCGGCTCACTGCTGGCGGCGTTCGGCAGCTGGCTGCTGGCGCGCCATCACGGCGGCGCCTGGCTGATACGTATCGAAGACCTCGATCCGCCGCGTGAAGTTCCCGGCGCCGCCCAGCGCCAGTTGCAGGCGCTGGCCGCGTTCGGCCTGGACAGCGACGAAGCGGTGGTCCGGCAAAGCAATCGCCATGGGCTCTATCAGGCCGCGCTGGATCGCCTGCTCGACGCCGGCCTCGCCTTCGCCTGCCATTGCAGCCGCAGCGACCTCGCCGCCGACGGCGGCATCCACCGACGCTGCGTGGCCGCCACGCCGCGTCCGGGACACGGCGCGCCGCAGCCGGCGATCCGTTTGCGCGTGGCCGACGGCGCCGCGGTCGATTTCGTCGATACGATCCTCGGCCCGCAGCATCAGGATGTCGCCCGCGAGGTCGGCGACTTCGTCCTGCGCCGCGCCGACGGCTACTGGGCCTATCAACTGGCGGTGGTCGTGGACGATGCCGACCAGGGCATCACCGAAGTGGTCCGCGGCGCCGACCTGCTCGATTCCACCGCGCGCCAGATCCTGCTGCAGCGCGCGCTCGGCCTAGCCACGCCGGACTACGCGCACCTGCCGCTGCTGCTCGACGCGAACGGCCGCAAGCTGTCCAAATCCGATGCCGCCCATCCGCTCGATCCCGCCGATCCGCTGCCGGCGCTGCGCGCCGCATGGCAGGCGCTGGGCCAGGATCCGCACGCCCTGGATGAGGTGGCGACTGTCACGCAATTGCTCGCCTTGGCACGGGTTTCGTTCAGTCCGGCACAGATTCCGCAGACCGTCGCCAGTCTCGCCGCGATGCACAACGATCCTTGCACGAATGCTGTCTAGAATCGGGACGAGACCGCCCTTCGCGGTCAAGGAGAGCTCAGCATGCAGTCCCGTGTTGCACTCGTCACCGGCGGTACCGGTGGCATCGGCACCTCGATCGTCCAACGCCTCGCCAAGATGGGGCACAAGGTCGCGACCAATTACCGAGACGAAGCCAAAGGGCGCGCCTGGCAGGCGCAGTTGAAGGAACAGGGCATCGACGTGACCATCGCGCACGGCGACGTGGCCTCGCCGGAACACGCCGAAGCGCTGATCCGCGATGTCGAACGCCAGCTCGGCCCGGTCGACATCCTGGTCAACAACGCCGGCATCACCCGCGATTCGACCTTCCACCGCATGACCTCGCAGCAGTGGACCGACGTCATCTCCACCAACCTCAACTCCTGCTTCAACGTCACCCGTCCGGTGATCGAGGGCATGCGCGAGCGCAAGTGGGGACGGATCGTGCAGATCAGCTCGATCAACGGCCAGAAGGGCCAGTACGGCCAGGCCAACTACGCCGCGGCCAAGGCCGGCATGCACGGCTTCACCATTTCGCTGGCACAGGAAAACGCGAAGTTCGGCATTACCGTGAACACGGTCTCGCCCGGCTACATCGGCACCGACATGGTCATGGCCGTGCCCGAGGACGTGCGCAACAAGATCGTCGCGCAGATCCCGACCGGGCGCCTGGGCACGCCGGAAGAAATCGCCTACGCGGTGAGCTTCTTCATCCCCGACGAAGCCAGCTGGATCACCGGCGCCAACCTGTCCGCCAACGGCGGCCAGTACATGGGCTGGTAAGCCCGGCGCGAGTTCGGGCCGGAGGCCTGTTCAGGTCTCCGGCTCCGCGCATCGGCCGCGCGCAAGTGTTGCTTTGACGAAAATCTCGAACCCTCCGGTTCACTGACCCGGCACGCTCCCGGCCCGGCCGGCGGCCTTGACGATTGCGCGCTTGAGGGCTGATTCGAAGGGTTTTTTGCCGCTTGTACTGGCCCGGCGGCGGATCGGGCGCGGGCGCGGCGAATACCCCGCGCGGCTGTCGCAGGCCGCTGCGCGCAGCCTCCCGCACGCCCCTGTTGCAAGCCCCTGCGCCCTGCGCCATGCTGCAAGGCACCACGTTTTTAGAGCCAAAGCTCAATGGCCTCGACCCGCATCATCAAGAAGTATCCGAACCGTCGTCTTTACGACACCGAGATCTCCAGCTACATCACCATCGAGGACGTGCGACAGCTCATCGTCGATGGCGAAGAGTTCGAAGTGCGCGACGCTCGCTCCGGCGACGACCTCACCCGGCAAGTGCTGCTGCAGATCATCGCCGAGCACGAACAAGACGGCGAACCGGTGCTCTCCACGCAGTTGCTGAGCCAGATCATCCGCTTCTACGGCGACTCGCTGCAGGGCTTCATGGGCAACTACCTGGAGCGATCGATGCAGGTGTTCCTCGATCAGCAACAGACCTTCCGCAACCAGATGGGCGGCATGCTCGGGCAGACGCCGTGGGCGATGATGAATCAGCTCACCGAGCGCAACCTGACCTTGTGGAAAGAGTTCCAGCAAAATCTTTCCGGAAGCGTAGGCCAGCCGGTCACGCCGAAGCAGAAGACCGATACCAAGCGCGAGCGTTGAGCCGCGCTTTTTTCTTGCGCGCCGCGCATCGGCGCGGATGATCGTTCGCGGACCGTGGGGACGGTGCCGGGACGCGTGAATCCTCCGCGTCCGCTCGCTTGGCGGCCGCTATCCGTGAATTCAAGGCTCGCCGGCATGCGGCGCGTCTTTCGTTGTGGGGAACCGACATGAACAAACGCATCGCCGTGGTCAGCGGCGGCATCGGCGGCCTGGGCACCGAAATCTGTCTGTCGCTGGCGCGCGCCGGACGCCGCGTGATCGCGCTGGACCTGGGCGCGCGCGAAGAACGCATCGCCCAATTCGCCGCGCTCACCGACGGCTTCGACATCCGCTTCGAAGCGGCCAACGTCGCCGACTACGACGATTGCGGCGCGGCGATCGAACGCATCGTGGGCGAGGACGGCGCGATCGACATCCTGGTCAACGCCGCCGGCATCACCCGCGACGGAAGCCTGCGCAAGATGGAAAAGCGCGCCTGGGACGACGTGCTCAGCGTCAATCTCGACGGCGTGTTCAACCTGTGCCGGCATGCGGTCGACGGCATGGCCGAGCGCGGCTTCGGCCGCATCGTCAACATCAGTTCGGTCAACGGCCAGACCGGTCAGTTCGGCCAGACGAATTACTCCGCGGCCAAGGCCGGCATGCACGGCTTCACGATGGCGCTGGCGCGCGAGGTCGCGCGCAAGGGCGTGACGGTGAACTCGGTATCGCCGGGATACTGCGAAACCGCGATGGTGATGGCGATCGCCGAGGACATCCGCGGCAAGATCATCGACAGCGTCCCGGTCGGCCGCCTGGGCAAGCCCAGCGAGATCGCGCGCACGGTGGAATTCTTGACGGCCGAGGAGGCGGGGTTCATTACCGGGGCGAATATTCCGGTGAATGGTGGGTTGTTTATGAGTTTTTGAGGGGCTGGGATTCGAAGTCGAAGTCGAAGTCGAAGTCGAAGTCGGATTGTGGCTGCCCACGCCCTCTCACGTCCGTCATTCCCGCGAACGCGGGCTCCGCTTTACTTCGGCGGAGCCGAACATCCAGTGTCTTTCGCGATCCGGCAGAAAAGTCGCTGGATTCCCGCGTTCGCGGGAATGACGAGCAAAAGCAGGCGCGCACGCCCTACCCGTGCGTCATCCTCGCGAAGGCGGGGATCCAGGCCCTATCGCGACATGACTCTGAAGTCTCTGGATTCCCGCCTTCGCGGGAATGACGAGCAAGAGCAAAAGCAGACGCGCGCGTCCTCTACCCGTGCGTCATCCCCGCGCAGGCGGGGATCCAGGGCTTTATCGCGACACAACTCTGAAGTCTCTGGATGTTCGGCTCCGCCGAAGTAAAGCGGAGCCCGCCTTCGCGGGAATGACGAGCAAGAGCAAAAGCAGACGCGCGCGTCCTCTACCCGTTCGTCATCCCCGCGAAGGCGGGGATCCAGGGCTTTATCGCGACACGGCTCTGAAGTCTCTGGATGTTCGGCTCCGCCGAAGTAAAGCGGAGCCCGCCTTCGCCGGAATGACGAGCAAGAGTAAATGCGCGCGCCCTACCTCGAATGACAAGCGCACAGCGCCGCAAGCGAACCTCCGCGGCCAACTCACCTGGCCAGCGGCTTCCCCGCGCAATTGGCCTCATAGAACTTCATCGCCGTAGGCATCAGCGCCTCCAGCGTCTGGATGCGGTTGGCCGGGTCCGGGTGGGTCGAGGCGAATTCCGGCGGGCGCTGGCCGCCGCCGAGCTGCGACATGCGCTGCCACAACGGAATCGCCTGGCGCGGGTCGTAACACGCCGCCGCGGCCAGCATCAAACCGACCTTGTCGGCCTGGGTCTCGTGATTGCGCCCATACGGCAACACCAGGCCGTACTGCGCGCCTGCGCCGAGCGCGCCCATGATCATCTGCTGCTGTTGCGGGTCCATGCCGCCCACCGCCATGCCGGCGGCCATCTGCCCCATCTGCACCAGCTTCTGCTGGGCCATGCGCTGCGAACCGTGGCGCAACAGCGCGTGGGCGATTTCATGGCCCATCACCACCGCCAGCGCGTCGTCGTTCTGGGTCACCGGCAGCAGGCCGGTGTACACCGCCATCTTGCCGCCGGGCAGGCAGAAGGCGTTGGCCTCCTGCGAGTTGATGACCGCCACGCTCCACTTGAAGTTCTTGTAGTCCTCCGGCGCGGCCTGGTTGTTCTGCTGCGCCAGCGCCTGGGTCACCTGCGGCACCTTGTTGATCAGGCGCTGGGCGATCTCGCTGACGTCCTGGCTCTGCGGCGAGGCCGACGGCAACAGCGCGCGCTGCGCGGTGGCGTCGTTGAGCACCTGCACGAAGGCCTGTTCGCCGAGCTGCACTTCCTCGTCGGCACTGGCGCCGTAATGCGCCTTCTCGCCGGTGTAGGGATCGGTCTTGGCGCTGCCGAACCACGACCACGCCGCGTACAAGCCGAACAGCAACAAGATCCACCAGCGAAAACCGCCGAATCCGCGCCGTCCGCCCTGCGCCTGATTGCCGAGGGGATCGATCCTCATCTGCACACTCCCGAAACCTGCCTGCGAGCGCTGAACGCCCTACCCTGCGATCGCGCCGCGCCGCCTTCGCGAACGCCGCATCGACCCGCTCGACTCCTGCCGCCGACCGGCCGCAGGCGCCCCATCATGGACCGCCGCCGGCCGAACTCAAATATCCCGCACGACCCGGAAACCCAGGCGTCCGTTGGTGGTGTCCGCGCTGGTGCCCTGGCGCCACGCCGCGCGCGTCTGCGCCGGCGAGCTCGACCACGAACCGCCACGAAACACCCGCGTGCGGCAGCCCGGATTGAACCAGGCCGCGCCGTCGCGCGGTGCGCGCCGGTAGTTGTCGTGCCAGCAATCGGCCACCCACTCGCTGACATTGCCGCCCATGTCGTGAAGACCGAATGCATTGGGTGCGTAACTGCCGACCGGCGCCGGCCCCCAGGCGCCGTCGCCGTAGCCTTGGAAGGCGTTGCGCCAGCGCCGGCCGCTGGGCGATGCGTCCAGGCTGCCGGTCAGATTGCCGGTCTTGGCCGGCGGCGCGCCGTCACCCCAGGGATAACGGCCCTGGCTGCCGGCGCGCAGCGCGTATTCGTACTCGGCCTCGCTGGGCAGGCGGTAGCGCTGGCCGGTGATCGCCGACAGCCACTCCACGTAGGCCGCCGCGTCCTTGGCGCTGACGTGCACCACCGGCAGATTGTCCGCGGCCGGCTGGCCGGCGTAGTCCGAACGCCAGTCCACCCCGCCGCGCCGCACCAGATTGCCGCTGCGCTCGTCGTAGGCGATGGAATAGCCGCGGCGGGTGGCGCGCGCGCGATGCTTGGTCGAATTCATGAAGCGGCGGAATTCGCCGACGGTGATTTCGTAGCGCGACATCGCCAGCCCGCGTTCGAAACGGATATTGCGCAGCGGCCGCTCGGCATCGCTGGAGTCGGCTTCGCTCACGTCCGCGCCCATGCGGAACGCGCCGTGCGGAATCACCACCATCGCCGGGCCGCGGCCGCCGAGATTCATCGCGTCGGTGAACACCTGGCCCGGACGGAACAGGCCGTAATGGGTGGCCAGTTCGATGCGTTCGCGCAGCTCGGCCGCGGCCGGATCGCCGGTCGGCGCGATCCGCAGCAAGGTGGCCAGATAGCCGCGCGCCTCATCGATGCCGCGGAACTTCGGCAGCGCGGCGATGCCCTGATCGCGCAGGCTGCCGATCCGCGCCTGCCGCTGCGCGGCGATCCGTCCTTGCGCATCCGACGCCGTGCTCATCTTCGGCCGCACCAGCGCGGCCTTGGCCAGCCAGCGCTCGGCGTTGGCGTAATCGTCCTTGTCGGCGGCGACCTCGGCGCGGCGGATCAGCGCGCTTTCGGCCGCGGCGATGCCTTGCTTGGCGCGCACGTCGCCCGGACGCAGCTCCAGCGCCTCGCCGAAGCGCGCCAGCGCGCCGCCCTTGCCGTCTTCGCCGATGCGGCCAGCGTTGAGGTCCACTTCGCCCAGGCGGTCGGCTTCCTGCGCCTGATCGGCGCGATCCACCCGCTCCAGGTACGCCTCGACCTTGCGATGTTCCGGCGCGACCGCGCGCGCCACCGCGGCGGCCTCATGCGCGGCGCGCAGCGACAGCGGGTCTTCGTCGATCTTCTTCAGCGCGGCGTCGCCTTCGACCAGCAGCAGCGCGATCGCGCGGTCCAGGCCGGCGGCGGCGACGCGGTCGTTCGGGGCGAAGCCGCGCAAGGCCAGGTACAGCGGGATCGCCGAATCGGCATTGGCGTGCAGATCGCCGGACTTGAGCGCGGCCTGCGCGCGCTTGTGCAACTCGCGCGCATTGTGCTCGCTGACCGCGATCGCCGGCGCTTGCCACGGCGGCACCGGCGAAACCGCCTGATCGGCGCTGACGGTCACGATCGGCGTGCGCGCAGCCGCGTCCTGCGAGGCGCTCTTGCCGGCCCGGTCGGTGCAACCGGCCAACAGCCCCAAGGCGACGATGCTGGTCCACATCAGTGCGCGCAAACTTCGACCTCTCCCGGATGGCGCGAGCGACCGGCGCAGCATATCGCTTCAAGGCCGGGATTCGGGATCAGCGGTTCGGGATCGGTAAAGGGCCGGGGCAGCCGGTTTCGACGCGATCGGGCCCGCCGATCCCCCATCCCGAATCCCTAATCCCGGCTGCATTAGGCTATTGTCGCCCGCCGGCCTTCATTCCACCCGCAAGCGAAACCACCGAAAAACATGCCCGTCTGGATCAATACCGCCGCCGCGCTGCAAGCGCATTTCGAGGTCAAGCCCGCGCGTATCGGCCTGGACACGGAATTCATCCGCGAACGCACCTACTGGCCGCAACTGGCCCTGGTGCAGATCGCCATCGAGCGCGAGGGCGAGGCCGAGCCGACGATCCTGCTGGTCGATCCGCTGCGTCCGGGCGTCAACGAGGCACTGGCGCCGATCCTGGCCGACACGGCGATTCTCAAAGTGGTGCACAGTCCCAGCGAGGACCTGGTCGCGTTCAAGCACGCCTGCGGCGTGGTGCCCAAGCCGCTGTTCGACACCCAGCAGGCCGCGGCGCTGGCCGGCATCGGCAGCGGGCTGGGCTATCAGAAGCTGGTCGAACAACTCACCGGCGTGGCCCTGGCCAAGGGCGAGACGCGCTCGGACTGGATGCGCCGGCCGTTGTCGCCGTCGCAGCTGGAATACGCCGCCGACGACGTGCTGTATCTGTTCGCGATGCACGACGCGCTGGCCGGCATGCTCGATCAGCTCGGCCGCAGCGAGTGGCTGGCCGAAGACGCCGGCCGCACCGTCGTCAACGCCGAAAACGAAGCGCCCGAGCGCTGGCCGCATCTGTCGATGCGCAGCGCGCAATTCCTCGACCAGCCGGCCCAGCGCCGGCTGGTGCGGCTGCTGCGCTGGCGCGACGTGTACGCGCGCGACAGCGACAAGCCGCGCAGCTGGATTCTGGACAACGAACTGGCCGTGGCCCTGGCCCGCCAGGCCCCGGCCGATCGCGATGCGCTGCAGCGCCAGCTCGACGCCCACCCCAAGGCCCCGCGCAAGCTCACCGAGACCTTGTGGACGGCCTTGAGCACCCCGCTCGCCGACGAGGATGAGGCGCCCGATGCCGGCGTCGCCGAAACCCGCGACAAGCAACGCCTGCGCCAGCTGCAGGACGCCGTGGCCAGCCGCAGCGCCGCGCTCGGCCTGCCCGACGGCGTGCTCGCCTCGCGCCGCTGGCTGGAGGCGCTGCTCGATCACGGCGACTGGCCCGACGCCCTGTCCGGCTGGCGCCGCGCCGCCCTGGAGCCGGATCTGGCGCCGTTGCTGGCCGCCGAACGCTGAACCACGGCGCCTTTGGCGGGCCGATCCGGCAGGGCGTCGCGGAAATTCGCCCCGCTACTAGCGCGAGCGGTTTCCTCCGGCTAAACTTGCTCCCTCTGAATGTGGGGCCATAGCTCAGCTGGGAGAGCGCGTCGTTCGCAATGACGAGGTCGGGAGTTCGATCCTCCCTGGCTCCACCACTTCATACAGAAAGCCGACGAGCGATCGTCGGCTTTTTTGTTGGGCGGGCATTTGGTGAAAGGCGCAGGTGCGGCGGCTTCGCGCGCTTCGCTTGAAAGGCGCTGGATGTTCGGTTCCGCCGAAGTAAGACAGCGCCCGCGTTCGCGGGAATGACGGCAAAGGGCGATCAACTCGCTCTTGATTCGCCTACGCCCTACTTCGCATCGATCACCTACCCCGCCAGACTCGCAAACGCCCGCGCCACCGCCTCGGCGCCCGGATCGATCGCGCCGACGAGCGCATGCTCGGGCACATACGAAGCCCGCCCCGCTCCGGCGCGCGTCATCGTCGCGGTGCGGTCGGCGCCTTCGCGCGCGGCCCGGGCCGCGGCGGCGAAGCCCTGGTCCAGCGCTTCGACCGCGGGGATCAGGGCATCGAGCATGGTCCGATCGCCGGGCGCAGCGCCGCCGTAGTGACGCATGCGCGCGATGCCTTCGCCCAGTGCGTCCTGCCAGCCGCGGCCGGCGGCCAGCGCGGTGCCGGTGGCGGTGAACAAGATCGACAGCAGCACGCCGCTGGAGCCGCCCATCGCATGCGCCAACAAGCGGCCAAGTTCGTCGCACAGCTTGGCCGGCTCGCCGGTGCTCAGCGACTGCCGCTTGAGCGCGTCGGCGACCGCGCGCGCGCCGGCGGCGAAGGTGCTGCCGGCGTCGCCGTCGCCGATGCGCGCGTCGAGTTCGTCCAAGGTCTGTTCGGACGCGAGCAAGACCCGCGCGATGCCGTCGATGGCGGCGGCAACCGCGGCGTCCTGCGCGCCGACGGCCGTGGCTCCCGCATCCGCGACCACCGCGAAGATGCCCGGCGCGCGCGGCTCGAATACGCCGGGCCAGGCCAGGGGCTCGACCGGCGTCGACAACGCTTCTACGTACTCGGGCAGCGCCGGCAGCAGGGTCAGCGAAAATCCATGCATGTCCAGCGAGGTCATCAGCGCCGACGGCCGCACCATCAGCGCGATGCGTTCGCGGCCGATGCGGCGCAGTACTTCGTCGGCGAGCACGGCCAGTTCCTGGGTCGAGCACCCGCCCAGATCGTTGAGCATGACGATCCAGCGCGTGCCGATGCCGAAACGCTGCACTGCCTGTTCCAGCAGCGGCGTCAGCACCAGTTGCACCGCTTCGGCGGCGTCGTGCGGATCGATCCGGCGCGCGCCGGGTTCGTTGTGGATGCCCAGCCCCAGTTCGGCGCCGCGCGGCTGCGGCGCGTGGCCGGGCAAGGTGCAGCTCGACAGCGACAGGCCCAGCGACAGCAGCGAGTTGGCGAAGGCCTGCGTGCGCTCGGTCAGTTCATCGAGCGTGAGCCCCAGCTCGGCCAGATAACCGGCGTACTTGTGCACCAGCACCGTGCCGGCGACGCCGCGCGGCCGCGGCGCGTCGGCCAGGGCGATGTCGTCGGCGACGATGCACATGCGCACGTCCACGCCTTCGCGCCGCGCCTGCTCGGCGGCCAGGCCGAAATTGAGACGGTCGCCGGTGTAGTTCTTGACGATCAGCAAGGCGCCGCCGCTGCCGCTGCAGTGACGGATCGCGGCATGCACCGCGGCTACACCGGGCGAGGCGAAAATCTCGCCGGAAACCGCCGCGCTGAGCATGCCGCGGCCGACGAAGCCGGCGTGCGAAGGCTCATGGCCGGCGCCGCCGCCGGACAGCAACGCCACCCGGCTGCGGTCGAGCGCGGCGCGCGCGAGGATGCGCATGCCCGAGGCCGGATCGGCCACCGCCAGCGCCGCGCCGGCGGCCGTGCTGTTCAATACCTGGGTGACGACATCGGCCGGCCGGTTGAAGAAACGCTCCATCTCACTGCACTCGCTGGGCATCGGGTTGACGGATAGTAGATCAGCCGCGCGCCGGCACCGGCGTGTCGCGCTGTCGGTTTTTGGCGGTTGAGCGGCCTCCGGTTGCGCGTCCGGCGCTTGGAAATCCAGCGCGCAAAAAAACGGGCGCGACGACGCCAACCGCTCGCCGCCGCGCCCGTCCACCTCGACTCGGTGTCTGGCTGGATTGAAAGTGCTGCGATCAGCAATCGGGCGCGACGCGTCCGTCCGATCCGGTGTAGGTGTAAGCGTCGGGAATGAAACGGCCGCTGCCGATGCGGTTCCACAAGCTGCTGGTGCCGTAGGTGCCGGTGACCGAGCTGCCGTTGGTCTGGCACTGGATGGTGACGCTGGCGCCGTCGGCGAGGCTATCGACCACCGAATAACTGGTGCCCGGGCCGGAGCGCACGTTCAAGGGCGAACCGCTGGTGTCCACCGTGCCGCTCGCGCCGGTGCCGCCGCCGGGATTGAGCAATTTGTAGTAACGCGCCCAATCCCAGTTGATGCCCGGGTCGGTGTGATCGTTGCCGCTGTAGTGTTGATGGCCTTTGACCTTGACCGTGGTCGCGAGCACCCTGACCGTGCGCGTCGCCGGGCCCTGGAACGCGGTGCTGCACTTGATCGCCGGATACTTGGCGCAGAAGTGGCGGGTGATGCCGGCCGAGGCGTTGTACATCGCGCTGGTGTACCACGCGGCGTTGTCCACATAGCCTTCGTGCTCGATGCCGAGCGTGGTCTTGTTATGCGACAGCACGTGATGAGCGGCGCGATTCTCGCGCACCATCTGGGTGATCTGGCCGTCGCTGCTGCGCACCAGGTAATGGATGCTGACGTGGTCGGGATTGTTCTGGAACCACGAGATGCTGCCGGCGTAGGAACCCTGCACGGTGTGGATGGTCACCGAGTCGTAGGACGTGCGCTCGGAGTGATAGGGCGATGCGACCCACAACGCCGGGCCGTAGTCCGGGCTGGCCGCGGCGGCGCCGACGCGCGGGTCTTTGTTCTGCAGGGTCTGGGTGACCGGATCGACGAAGTACTGTTCGGTCTCGATGCGGTCGCTGTCGGCGTTCAAGCGCAGCAGCGGCGCGCGCAGGCGCACCAGATCGGGCGCGTCGAACGCGCGCTCCCAGGCGATCGCGCGCGCGGGCACGGCGATGCCGGATTCGCTGACGCCGCGATCCTGGGTCAGCAGCACGTCGAAGGCGAAGCTCAGGCGCGCGTAGTCCTGCACTGCGCTCTTGGTCTGGGTCTTGGCGTAGCCGGCGTAACGCTGCAGCGCCGGACGCAGCGCTTCGGCGGCGAGCGCGGGGCCCTGGCCGCCGCGCGAGATTTCGTGGTCGAGCAAAGCCGCGGCGGCGAGGATGTTGGTCGAAGCCTCGTTGAGCACGCGCGACTCGGGCACGCCGAGCAGGCGCGCGGCTTCGCCGACCTGATCGGCGAAACCTTCGCCGTGATACAGCCCCATCACGCCGAAGGCGCGCGGCATTTCCTTGCCGGTGCCGGCATCGGACGATGCCGGACGCAGATGCTGCCAGCGGCTGGCGACATAGGCCATCGCTTCCAGCGTGCCGGCCGGGATCGATGGGTAACGCACATAGGCCTGGCGGAAATAGTCCGGGTATTGCGCGCGCTCGGCCCGCAGCGCGTCTTGTTCGGCGTGCAATCGCGGGCTCAGCGCCGGGTCGGCCAATACATCGACGGCCGCGGCGGGCTTGCCGGCCATCGCCATCGGCGACAGCAAGGCGGCCAGCGCGGTGCACAGCAAGGTGTTCAAGGATCGATTCACGGAAGTTCCTTGTGATGGGTGGTCATCGAAGGGCTGCGCATGCGGCGGGCGGATTCGCTCGCCGCCGCATGCTGACGGAAGGAAAATCGGCAATGCGTTCGACCGCACTCAGCAAGCCGGCGCCACCGAGGTGTCGGAGCCGGTGTAGGTGTAGGCGTCGGGAATGAAGCGGCCGCTGCCGATCCGGTTCCAGATCTTGCTGGTGCCGTAGGTGCCGGTGACCGAGGTGCCGTTGGTCTGGCACTGGATGGTCACGCTGGTGTTGTCGGCGAGCGTATCGACCACCGAATAACTCGTGCCCGGGCCGGAGCGCACATTCAACGGCGTGCCGTTGGTATTGACCGTGCCGGTGATGCTGCCGGGATTGGGCGTGCCGCTAGAATCGGAGCGGTAAGCGTTGCGCATGCCGCCGGGGCTGTTGTTGTTGTTGAAGTAGTGGTCGGTGATCCACTTCCAGTCGCGGCCGTTGCTGTTGGCCCAGCGCTGCGTGCCCCATTGGCTCATGCCGCGGCCGTGGCCGAAGCAACCCTTGCCCTTGCCGACCGAATCGCTCAGGCACGGCCAGTTGTTGCGCGGCGAGCCGTTCTTGCCGTTGCCGCAGCTCAGATCGTTATTGCTGCACGACAGGCCGTCGCTGGGATCGTCCCAGGCGTTGTTCTCGGAAGAGTATTCGCTGAAGGCCGCGCTCCTGCCGTCGCGGCTCAGGATCACGCCCTTGGTCGCCTTGGCCGCGGCGACGGGGGCCGACACCGAATCGGAATTGAACACCTGGCACGACGTGGTGTTGCAGATGTCGTAGCGGCTGCTGATCGGATGGGCGACGAAGTACGCGCCGTAGGTGCGATAGGCGACCGCGCCGGCGGCCAGCGAGTTGGCGTGCCACGACGGAATCCACTCTTCGTCCAGGCCCTTGCCCACGTAGTCCTCCAGGCTGTACACCGACACGCCCGAGCACGAACGCCCGGAGCAGCTGGTGCCCACGCGGATGCTCGACGGCACCGCCACCGCGGCGGCGGACACTTGCGCCGCGCTCAGGGTATGGCCGGGACGCATCGCCTGATCGGCATTGGCCGCGTCGAGCTGTTCCAGGATCGCTTCGCGTTCCTTCAGCGGCCGGTCTTTGGCCAGCACCTGCACATGCGTCAGGTTTTCGTCGCTGCGGCCGCTGCCGGCCTGCAGATCGACGACGAAATGGGCGCTGTCGTTGAGCAGCGACACCCCGGACAAACGATGCGCGCGATAGCCCGGGCCTTCGATGTCGATCGTGGTGGTCGGCGGCAGCGCATCGTCTTTCAGCGCAGTGTTGACGAACTTGCTGCGCACTTCGAAATAACCCGCGCCGTCGGTGACCGCGCGCTCGCCCTGGCCGGTGCGCACCGACACGCCGGCCAGCGGCTTGCCGCTGCGCTGGTCGTAGACGTGGCCGCTGTAGACGACGCAATCGCTGCATTCGGCCGCCTTGAGCGCGAGCAGGTCGAGCTGATCGGACTCGCGTTCGGGCGACAGCCACAGCGTGGTCGGCAGGCCGAGCGCGCCGTCGGAATTCACCCGCGTGGTCAGCGACTGATAACCGGGGACGCTGACGGTGAGTTGGTAATCGCCCTTGGCCAGGCCGGCGACGCGGCCACCTTGCGAGGCCAGCGGCAACATCTGGCGCGCGTCCGATCGGCCGACCGGCGCGATGCTGAGTTCGGCCTGCAATGCGCGGCCGCTGAGGCTGTCGCGCACGCGCACATCGATCGCCGCCTGCGTGGCGGCGCCGCGCACGGCGATCTTCGACGCACCGGCGTTGTCGCCGGCCTTGAGCGTTTGCCCGGCGAAGGCCGTGCTCATCGCCAGCGCGCAGGCGCCGGCGAGCCACGGCAGCCCCAAAGCTGCCAGCGGCCGCATCGCCGGAGCGGCGGAACCGCGGTTGGAAGCGTTGTTCTTGCTTGCGGTGCTGCTGTTCATTCCACTGCCCCAGGTTGGCGGGTTGAGATGCGACGGGTTCCATGCGCCGGCCGGTACGCGCCGATCCGAACCTACCGACCCGAGCGTATGCGTCGTGATCGGTCGATCGCGTTCGCGAACCGAACTGGCCGGCCTTCGCATGGAGCGAAGGGGCAGCGCCGGTGGAAGCCGTTTTAAGGCTGGGGCCTGTCGCGCACCTGTCGCGGCTGCGGCCGGCGGCGATCGGTATTCGGTATCGCGACCGCGATCACTGCGCGGATGTGCGGTGCGCTGGGCGTTGGGTCGCGGCGCGGGCGAGTCGGCGCGGCGGTCGCATCGCGGTCAATTGCGCTGGCGGTACTGGTGCGCGCTCGGGCGCATGCGGCGTGCGAGTCGGGACGAAACGATTGCGTCAGTCGTGCCCGCGGTAAGCGTTGTGCCGGTGCATTGCTGGCTGCAAAGGTAAGGGATCGACCGCGCCCGGGTCGAGCAACGGGTCCGGGTCGCGCGCGGGCGTTGGCGACTTCGGGGACCGGTTCGCATCGGAAACTTATCCAGCTTATCGCCGCGACCATCGATCATTGTCGCTGCCGCTCACGGCGAACCACCCGCGCGACCGGAGCGTTCAAGCCGGAAGCACGCACACCCGTTCGAGTTCCAGGCTCTCGACCAAGGCGCCGACGAGTTGTCGATACGCGGCTTCGGACGCAGCGAAGTGGAGCACGAAGAACAACGTCGTTATGGCGTAGATCCGCTCCCCGCCCGCCACCTGCCCCGGCAGCTCCATCACCAACGGCAGGCATCCCATCGCCAAGGCGACCGGCCAAGCGCTGATCGCCAGCTTGATGGAGCGCTTCAGGCAGTGTCGAAGCTGGCGGATATCCTCGCGCCGGACATCCAGCCAGCGCGCATTGATGTAACGGCGCGAGGCAAAGACCAGCCTCGTCTCGAGCACCGCCCCGCGAAAGCGCAGCAAGGCCGCGCCCGCGGCGGCGGTCTGAGCCAGGAACAAAAACATGCCGGACTGCGTCCGCATCCACACCGCCGCCAACGCCAGCGCCAACACCAGAGCGGCGAACACCATCATCGCGGTCCAGCGCACGCGACGCGCCGAACTGGCCCAATCGATACCGTCCGCCGACGGAGAACGCGGATTCATCAGAACGTCGCCGCCGGATCTTTCGGTGCCTTATTGCCGGCGCCCGGACTGATCGGCATCGGAATCCCGCCGGCCGTGCACACGCGGATAAACGTCGCGATGTACTGCGAATTCACCGGCGCATTAGGAACGATCGGCGCCCAGATTCCCGCCTTAGGCACCACCGACATCCAATTATGCGGCGGATACCCGAGCTTGCAGAACTGATCCGGGTTGTTGTTGTAGGGAACCTCTTCGTAAACGCCGCGTTGGCCGTCGCTGCTGGCGGGGAATGCGGCTATCAGCGTAATCAGGGCGAATGGGAGAATTGATTGTTTCATGGGAACAGTCCTTGTTGGTTCTTGGTTACAACACTTTCAAAGCTATCAATCGAAGCAATGCAGCTGAACAACGCCGCACAAAAGCTCAAACAATCAAAACGACCAACCTTCCGCAAGTCATTCGACAAGCTCAGCGTGACTACAGTCAGATAAATACAGATGGCAGTTCGTACCGCCCGCTCGCGCACAGGCCTCCATCCCGTTTCTTGCTGCTTGGTCAACGGTCTCAGAGGACGCCACACTGAATCCCACATCAGCTGCCACGATTACTCCACACTGATTGTGATAAGAAAACTCGATCCTGCAGTCTGTGCCGCCTTTTCTCTGGCAATCCTTGATTGCGGCACGCTGCGCGGCGCCCTTACTGCGCATCCCTTTCGAAGTACCTATGCCGGTTTTTTCATCCAGCGCAAAAGCCCCCCAACGGCTTTCCCATCGTCCGGCAGACGCAGCCCTTCCTTGCGCCGATTGCTGGTAGTAAGGCGAGTTAGTTCTATCTGGAGGGATGCAAGCAGGATTTCCCGCCGATGGCGCGCCTGCTGGACATTGGGCAAACGCGGGGATTTGTACCATAGACAGACTCATAATCAGAATGCCTCGCACCTTAAGCACCTCGTTATCATCGAGATCCGTCTATCGAGCAATCAGGACTGGCGGACTGCAATCAGAATAGTAGAGATAGCAGTTACGCTCTCCGGATTCGACGCAGGTTTCCATTCCAATCTCAGTAGCTCGATCGACATTCGCAGCAGCGGAAGCGTTATACCCTGCAGCTCCGGCAACAATGACCCCACACTGATTGTGATAAGAGAACTGAACCTTGCATTCCTTGCCTCCTTTTCCCTGGCAAGCGGCTAATGCGGCGCGCTCAGCCAAGCGCTTACTCTTCATGTTATTGGAGGCACCCAACCCCACCTTTAGATCGATCGCAAAAGCACCCCACCGATCTTCCCATCGGCCAATTGATCTAGGCGCAACACCCGCTCCCTGCTCACCTGGATCGCGATAATAAGGAGAGTTCGGCGCACTCGGAGGAAGGCACAACGGATTGCCTGCTGAAGGAATTCCGCTCGGGCAATTCTGGGAAAATGCTTGCCCGAATGGACTTGCGCATAGAATCAGGAACAGAGCTTTGCCTTTCATTTTATATGCTCCGGAGAGTCTTTGATTCCAGTACTTTTTGTATCTCTATCCGAGCCCGCACCGTACTCTCTCTGCCTCATCAGATTTGAATCAGTCCGAACCTGATTCGAGCTCTGTGAACCTGAGGAGTGTCCGGGAGGTGGAAGTGAACCACCTAACATCCGAGTCTGAGCCTCCTTTGCCTGTGCAGGTGGTGGAGGGATGTATGTTCCAGACTGAGAACCACTAGACGATCCGGGCTGCTGTGAACTTGGCCGACCTAACGTGCCGAAAATCGTGTTTCCAGAGAAGTGGCCCAACGCCCCCTGGAAGAACGACGCCGCCATCGGCGGGATGGTGATCAGCAACACCGTAAGCACCATGCCCAATCCGCCCTGCTGCATCGCCATCGTGCTGATGCCGGGGGTGCTCGCTTCGATACCCGCGGCGCTCAGGCCCGAGGCCGCGGCGTATTGAATGGCGAAGCCGCCGGCCACGGCGCCGACCATCTTCATCGACACGGTCACCATGAAGCTCAGCACGGCCATCGAGAACATCGTGCCGATGCCGTAGTACAGCCATCGTCCGAATAACTGCTTGGTCTGCTCGAACATCAGGCTCAGGATGAACAAGGGCGCCATGCCGACGAACAGCGCCAGGGCGACCTTGTACATCATCAACAATGCGCCGCCGATCACCGCCGGGCCGGCCACGCCCAGGCCGGTCAGCACCAGGGCCTGATCCTTGTCTTCCTTGATGCTCGGGTTGTCCAGCAGCGGCAAGGCTTCGATAGCGGCCATCGCCGCTTGCATCTTGGTCAGGCCGGCGTCGATAGTCTTGGCGGGGGCTTCGTCCTTGCCCGTCACCATGTAGTGGATGGCCTTGGGCATGCTGTCGGTGAGCATCTCGTAGATGTCGGCGCCGCCGAGGGTCATGGTCGATGCGGCGATCAAAACGAAGGTGCCGCGCATCGAATTGGCGATCAGCGCCATCATCGGTTCGCGCGATTGTCCGGTCACGATCCGGAATCCCTGCAGCAGCAGCCACAGCGTCATCAGCACCAGCGCGATCGAAGCGACGAACGCCGACATGCGGTAGAGCATCTGCTCCCCCAGCGCCAGGATCTCGTTATCCAGGAAATCGAAGATCTCCTGGAAGAACATCCACTGGCCCAGTTCTTCGAGCGGCCCGGCGATCTCAGGCATCCATCCGTTGAACATTCTTCTGCCTCACTCCCTGAAGATTGATGCGACTACCGGCGAATCAGTCGCCCAAGTGGCGCTCTAATTCTTTCTCCGCGCAGCCCGTCGTCCGCATGAAACACTTCCACGGCCTGCGCTCCGACTTGGCCGCATTGAGCACGCCAGTCATCGTGGCGAAGCCGGCCAGATTGCTCACCGTATCGCCGAGCACGCTGCCCTTCTTGCCGCGCATGACTTCGTTGCCGATCTGGTCGCGCGCCGCGGTCAGGTACTGCAGGCGCGCGTCGTAGGCGTCCATGTACAGACGGTGTTGGCGGATATCCAGGTCCATGCGCGCGATCAGCGCCAGCAGTTTGTTGGTGTTGTCCTGCAGCTTGCCCTGGTCTTCCGAGCCAAGATTGGCGCGCTCGCGCTCGATCTCTTCCAGCCGCTGCTTGCGCTTGTTGAAGACCTCATAGATCGCCAGCGAGTAGTTGTACTTCGCCATCTGCGTCTTGACCGTTTCCTCGCACAGCTGCCACAGCTGTTCGCCGGCTTTCTTGTCGCCTTTCGGGCAGCGATCTGCGACGGTTTTTTCGACCTGGCTGGGCTTGTCTTTTTCCAGCTTCTCGGTCGGCGCTTCGGCCGCTTCGCCGCTGGTCTTGGCCGATCCCAGCTTGGCGATCTTCTTGAGCCGGTCGTTGACGGTGCCGTCGTCTTCGCCGATGGAATTTCGGATCACCTTGAGATGATCGTTGGCCTTGTTGTCGTGGACTTCCCAGCTCGATTGCGCGTGCGCCTGGGCGAACCAGAACGTCGTCGCCAGCGCGAATACCCGCGCCAACCGCGACGCACGTCCGCGCCGGCCCGCTGCCTTCAATCTTTCCATGATCGCTCCCCTGTGCTGTCCGTGCGCTTCCACTGCGCGTCGCGCGCCAGGTTCGCACCGGCCTTGGCCGTCGCGATGATCGAGGCATGACGTTGCACCGGTATCGGCGCGAGTAGTGAACGCGGATCAACGCTAGTAGAGCTGGAAAGAGTTTTCAATCGTTAGCACGGCGCGCGACTTAGTGTTTATCGGCCTCGCGAAAATCAGCCATACTCACTAAATCCACATTTTGTGCGCCTTCAATCCGCCCAATATTTTTCTTAGGTGCGTTATATGTGTTTAGAACACTGTCTTCCTACACAAACGCACGCGAATCAACATCCGCTGTACGAAATTTTCTGATTGGTAATATTTTTTGAACGCCACACTGCGGTGTCCATCGACGTTGCACCGAGGGCACCTACAGACACGCTCATGGCTCCGGTGCGACAACCAAGGCGGCTGACTGCGCAAAAAAACCGGCGCACCGAGTTCGGGCGCCGGCCAAGACGAAGGCGGAAAATCATCCGGACGACGGCTCCGCGATGCGGACCCAGCCCGCGTTACTGCTCAGTATCCGTACTGCACTCGCGCGATGCGCTCGGGCCCGACGGCCGGCAACGGCTCCGCCAGCACCGCGAAAGCGGATGAAGCCGCTCCCAGCCCGTACTGTTCCCACCACGCCTGAAACATCAGCACGTTCCACAGATGCGTATGCCACTTGCGTTGGCCGCCGAGGAATTCGCCCCACAGCCCGCGCACCACCCGCGCATCGAAATGCCCTTCCGCGCGCAGCCGCGATTCGTCCAGCAGGGCCTCGGCCCATTCGCGCAAGGGACCGCGCAGCCAGCTCGCGACCGGTGCGCCGAAACCGTTCTTCGGGCGATAGATCAGCGGCGCCGGCAAATAGCGCTCAAGCAGTTTCTTGAGAATGTACTTCTGCTCGCCGCGATGATGCTTGAGCGCGGTCGGCAGCGACCAGGCGAATTCGATCACCGCGCGATCGAGCAAGGGCGAGCGCGTTTCCAGGCCGCAGGCCATGCCGGCGCGGTCGATCTTGGTCAGGATGCCGTTGGGCAGATCCATCTGGAAATCCAGGAACTGGATGCGGTCGGCGGCATCGCCGATCCGCAGTTGCCGCTGCGGGTCGCCGAACACGGTGAGCGGTTCGCGGGCGCCCAGCACCGCCGCTGAAGGGTCGCGCCAGCGCGAGACGCGCTGCAGATAATTGTCCTCAACCTCACGCGCGCCCAGCTCGGCCCACAGCGCGCGCAAGCCGCCCAGGCGCGCGCGCTCGGCCCGCGCGCCGCCGCTGCGATGCGCCCAGCGCCGCAACGGCCCGGGCAGCTGCGCGTTCCAGCGCGCGTTGCGCAAGGCGCGGCAATAAGACGAATGGCCGAAGAACAATTCGTCGCCGCCGTCGCCGGTCATGGCGATCGGCGAGCGCCGGGCGACGATCTCGCTGGCGATCAGGGTCGGCACTTGCGAGGAGTCGGCGAAAGGCTCGCACCACACCTGCGGCAGCCGTTCGATCATGCCCAGCGCTTCGCGCCCATCGACGCGATGCTCGGTGTGGCGCGTGCCCAGCGCGCGCGCGACCTTGCGCGCCCAGTCGCTTTCGTCGTGGCGGTCGTCGTCGAAACCGATCGCGTAGGTGTCCACCGGCGTCGCGGTCTGCGCCTGCATCATCGCCGCCACCAGCGACGAATCGGTGCCGCCGGACAGGAACGCGCCGACCGGCCGCGGCGCGTTCATGCGCGCGCTGACCGCCTGCTGCAACAGAATTTCCAGCTGATCGACCGCTTCGTCCAGCGCCAGCTCGGTGCGCGAGCCGACCGCCTCGGTCATGCGTTGGCGCGCGCACCAGTACACCTGGGTGTCGTGGGCGGGCTGGTGCGCGCCGTGGCCGGCGCGCATGGCCGCCGGATTCAGGCGCAGGAACGCGCCCGGCGACAGCTTGAAGATGCCGCGATGGATCGAATGCGGCGCGGGAATGTAGTCGTAACGCAGCAACAGGCTGATCGCATCGGGATCGACCGCCGCATCGAAGCCGGGATGACGGTGCAGCGACTTGAGTTCGGACGCGAACACGAAGTCGCCGCCGGCCCAGCCGTAATACAGCGGCCGTTTGCCGACCCGGTCGCGCGCCAGCCACAGGATGCGATCGCGGCGGTCCCACAGGCTCAGCGCGAACGCGCCGTTGCAGCGGCTCAGCGTGCGCTGCAGTCCCCAGCGTGCGATCGCGGCCAGCAGCAAGGCCGCGTCGCAGGCATCCGCGGCCACCTCGTCGAGCGCGGCGAGTTCGTGATACAGCGACTCGCGATTGAACAAGGCGCCGTCCAGGCTCAGCACATAACGGCCGTTGGCCGAATGCGCCGGTTGCGCCGCGCCGCCTTCGAAGGCGCGGCAATGGCTCAGGGCCAATCCGGCCGCGGCGTCGCTCCACACGGCGTGATCGTGCGCGCCGCGATGACGCAGCGCGTGGATCATCGAACGCGCGCAATAGCGAAGACGTTCGTCGTCCCAATCCTCATGCGCGCGCCACACGCCGGCCAGACCGCTCACGGATGCACCCGCATCATGGGGTGGCTCGGAATGGGATGCATCGCGTCGCTCCTGCGCTGTGCGGCATGCGGCCGCCGAGTCCGGACGGGGAGATCGGCGGACACCGCCGGACGACGGCGTCCGCGGATCGGCGCGCCGCGCGGCCCGGGCCGACGCGACGCGCGCGATCGGATTTACAACCGGTAGCCCAGGCTCAGCGTGGCCTCGGCGGTCTCGCGGCGGACATCGCGTTCGACTCGCGTCGAGCCGCCGATGTCGAAGCGCAATGAGCCGATGAAGGACAGCCGATGCCGCATGGGAATTCCGTCATGAAGGACGCAGCCATGCTCGCGCAAGCGAAACGAGACTTCAGTTGCAGTCTGTCGGCGTCGATGTAACGGTGTTGGACGTTGCGTAACCGTATGTAACGCGCGCGGCGCGAAACGGTATCGGCGATCAGGCGCATCGGCATCGGTGCGATGCGCCGCAGCGCTGCCCCAGCAGCGTTTTCATGCAGGTGAGCGCTCGCGCGCGACGGCCCGGTGCGAATCCGCACCGAGCCGATAACGCACGAGTATCGAAAAGGTTTACAGCCGCGATGCGGCCGACAGCTCAGCCGGCCGGCAGCTCAAACTGGAAGCGCGCGCCGCCCAGCGGCGAGTCGGACACGCCGGCGCAGCCGCCGTGTTTCTCCGCGACCACGCGCACCAGCGCCAGGCCCAGGCCGAAGCCTTCCGGATGTTTTTGCAACTGAGTGAAGGGCTGGAACACCCGCTCACGCTCGGCTTCGGGCACGCCGTCGCCGTCGTCGTCCACGCGCAGCACGTGGCGGTCGCCTTCCTGGGCGATGCTGACCGCCACGCGCGAACGCGCGTGACGCAGGCCGTTGGTGATCAGATTGCGCAGCGCCAGTTCCAGCGCTTCGCGATTGGCCTTGACGCTCTCGACCCGGGCGCCGGCGAAGCTCAGCGCCATCGGCGGCGCCGGCTCGAAGATGTCCGCCAGATCGGCGAACAACGCGCTGACCTTGATCTGGCTGCGCTCGATCCCGACCATGCGCCCGATCCGCGCATAGGTCACGCTGTGCGCGGCCAGATGCTCCAGCCGGCGGATGTCGCTTTCCAGGCCTTCGCGCAGATGCGCGCGCTCGCCCTCCTCGTTCGCCGCCTCGAACATCTCCAGGCCGAAACGCATGCGCGCCAGCGGCGTGCGGATCTCGTGCGCGACCGCCTGAGCCAGGATGCGCTGGCTTTCCAGCACCTGCTGCACTTGCCCGGCCATCTGATTGAGCGCGTGGCCGAGCGGATTGACCAGCCGCGTGGTGACCTCCGGCGCGCGCGCGTCCAGCTCGCCGGCGGTGAGCGCGTCGGCGGTGTCGCGCAACTTGCGCAGATCGCGCCAGAAGCGATAGACCAGGAAATACAGGGGCAAGGCGATGGCGATGAAGTACATCGCCATGATCACGATCGAGTCGATCAGGTCCAGATCGCGCCAAGGCACGCCCTGCACGATCACGTCGTCGAAATCGCCCAGCGCCACCACCTGCGAGGTGCCGGGCAGACGCCGGTAGGTATAGGCCTCGTCCTCGCTCTCCATGACCAGCTCGCCGCGTTGCAGGCGTTGCCATTCGTGCGGAGTGAGTCCCTCGCGCAGCGAATCCATCGCTAGCAGCCGCACCGGATAGGCGAAATGCTCGCTCAGGGTTCGGGTCAGCGCCGGCCAGTCTTCGCGTGGAGTGTTCAAGTAGCGTTGTTCGAGCAGATAGTGGGTGCCGCGCATCTGCGCTTCGGCGTAGTCGCGGCCGTTCTGGCCGGTGACGTAGAGCCAGGCCGAGATGCCGCCGACGATCACCACCGCGTAGATCACCACCACGATCAAGTAGTAGCGCACGAACAGGCCGAAGTGGCCGTGCCGCGATTTGCCGTTGTCGTGAGCGCCGAACCAGCGCGACAGGCGCGCGCGCAGACTCATTCCCAGGCCGCCCGGTTGAACAGATAGCCCTTGCCGCGCACGGTCTTGATCCGCTCGGGTTCCTCCGCAAGATCGCCGAGCTTGCGCCGCAGCCGCGAGATGCGCGCGTCGATCGAGCGATCCAGGCCGTCGAAGTTGATGCCGCGCAGGCTTTGCAGCAGATCGTCGCGGCTGAGGATCTGGCCGGCGCGATCGGCCAACAGCACCAGCAGGTCGAACTCGGCCGTGGTCAGCTCGATGCGGCGTTCGCGCAGGGTCGCCTCGCGCGTGTCGCGATCGATGCGCAGCTGGCCGAAGCGCAGGGCGTTGCCGCTCTGGCGCGCGACGCTGTCGCGGCGCAGATGCGCGCGCAGCCGCGCCAGCAGCACCCGCGGCTCGATCGGCTTGCCGATGTAGTCGTCCGCGCCCAGCTCCAGGCCCAGCACCTGGTCGATATCGTCGGTGCGCGCGGTCAGCATGCAGATCACCCCGCCGTAGCGCGAACGCACGCTGCGGCAGATTTCGAAACCGTCCTGCCCGGGCAGGGAAAGATCCAGCAGCACTACCGCCGGCGCATGTTCCAGGATCGCGCCGACCGCGAGCGCGCCGTCGGCTTCGACCGCGACCGAATACCCGTGCTTGCCCAGATAGTTGGCGACCAGCGTGCCCAGGCGTTCGTCGTCTTCGATGAGCAGGATGTCGGTCATGGCAACGCTGTGGCGGAGATACGCGGACGCAACGCGGGCATCGCGGACCCGCCCGGGGCTGCGATGAACCGTGCCCGGACGGTGCCGGGGCGTGGAGGCGGTGAAGTATTGCCCGTGCCCGCGACAATGAGGCTTTCGCGCGCCGCGCGCTTCAGCTGGAAGTCGGAGATCGTGCGGCCGGCGTTCAGTTTCGGCGCTCGCGCCGGATAGCGGCGATGCGGCCGGGCAACGACGAATCGCGGGTGCGGCGACAGTGCCGCTGAGTACAGCTACCGCCAGCCGCGGCAATCACCACTTCACTCGCTGCAGTGCAGCGGTTCGAGTTCGCGCAATGCGGCATCGCCGCTACGCCGTTGCGCGGCGACCTGGTACGGGAGTCGGTACCGAGGTGCGGGTGTCGCCTTGGAGTGGGTCGAGGGCGGCCAGGGCCGCTGGTCGGCCGCGGCGGTAAGGGCGCGGCACCACGGGAGCCGGGGCCAAACGCACCTCCACGGCCGCCACACGCAGATCGCGCGGCAAGGCAAACGCGGTTTCGATACGGTCGAAGCGGCTCGGGCCGCCGCGCTTGGCCTTGAGCCCTCCTTCGCGGTGGCCGTGCGGGGTGTAGCCGCGGATGGCGCCGGCCAGCGCCGGTTCAACCAAGGTGGCCTGGGACAAGACCTTCATCGGGGCGAGCTCCCGAAACCCCTCGGTTCGGGTGACGGTACGCGCGCTCTCGGACGCCGGCAACGCAGGTTCCGGGAACGGTCGCGGACATAACGCGGGACGCCGCGAGGTCCGGGTTTGGTGGACCTACCATTGACGTAGTCGGCGCCCTCGAAGCAGACCGCTTCCAGCCAAACACCAGCCTTCGTATCGATCAGGCGGTTGGTCGAATAGGCGTAGAACGCCGGACCGCCGGGTGCGGCGGTCCACTGCGCGGCCGGAACGCAATAGACCATAAGCGGACATCCGAAGTCTCAGCCCCGCTTCTCAGTCGAGCCTGACCACCACGACCGACTTGGCCGGGATATCGAGAACGAGCCTGCCCTGGCTGATCCGGCCGCCGGTGTAGGGCATAGGCGCGATGGTCGCCGGTTGCCCGGGAACATTGTGCGCATCCGTTCGGTCCGCGGTGAGAACCTCGCCCGAGACTGCTTTCGCTTTCACGGCGCCCAGATCGATGTCCAGTTCCACACGGTCCTGTGGATCCATGTTGGCGATGCCGATGAAGATCCTGCCGTCCTTGGCGCGTGCCGCCGAAGCGTTGATCGCGGGAATGGTTTTACCGCCGGCGCTGAAGTTCGGCGTGGTCAGCTCCAGCGGCAGCGAAGTCGCGTCCTGGAACGGCACATACATCTTGAAGGCGTGGTAGGTCGGCGTCAGCGCCATCTTGCCGCCGTCGGTGAGGATCATCGCTTGCAGCACGTTGATGGTCTGGGCAACGCTGGTCATGCGCACGCGGCCGGCATGCTGGTGGAAGATGTTGAAGTTGGCCGCCGCCAGCACCGCGTCGCGCAAGGTGTTCTGCTGGTATAGATAGCCCGGGTTGGTGCTTTTTTCGACGTCGTACCAGGCACCCCATTCATCGACATACAGGCCGACGCGTTTTTTCGGATCGTAGGTATCCATGATCGCCGAATGGCGTTTGATGAAGTCGTCCATCTTCAGGGTCTGGGCGAAGGTGTCGACCCATTCCTGCTGAGTGAAGCCGGTGGCGGCGCCCTTGGTCTTCCAGTCGCCGGTGGGCAACGTGTAGTAGTGCAGGCTGAGGGCGTCCATGGCCTGGGCGGCGTCCTTCATCAGCACTTCGGTCCAGCGGGTATCGTCGGAGTTGGGACCGGTGGCCACGCGCAGACCGGGGTTGTCCTCGCCTTGATGGAAGAAGCTGCCGAAGCGGCGCAGCTCGTTGGCGTAGTACTCCGGCTTCATGTTGCCGCCGCAACCCCAGCTTTCATTGCCTATGCCCCATAGCGCGACCTTCCATGGTTTGTCGCGCCCGTTCTTGCGCCGCTCCTGGGCCAGAGTGTCCTGGCCGGGAGAAGTCATGTACTCGATCCATTCGCGCATGTAGGTCGGGGTTGAACTGCCGACGTTGATCGAGATATAGGCCTCGGCGCCAATCTGTTCCACGAAATCCATGAACTCATGGGTGCCGAAAGCATTGGTCTCTGCCGCGCCGCCCCACCAGTTGTTCTTGCGCACGGGGCGCTGGTCGCGAGGGCCGATGCCGTCGCGCCAGAGGTACTCATCGGCGAAACATCCGCCCGGCCAGCGCACCATGGGCGTCTTGATGGCCTTCAGCGCTTCGACTACGTCGGTGCGAATACCACGGACGTTGGGAATTGGGCTGTTCTCGCCGACCCAGATGCCGTCATAGATGCCGCCGCCCAGGTGCTCGGAGAATTGGCCGTAAAGATTGCGATTGATCTGCGGCCCGGGTTTGTCGGCCTGCAGGGTCGCCTTCGCCTGAAGCGTTGCAGCCGTCGCCGCGCCGGCGCTCAAACTGAGGAAGACGGCGGTGGTGGCCGCAAGGATCTTGAGCATGGAATTGTTCTCTCTGTATTGTCGTGCGTTCGCGGAAGAAATGGTGCCTGGAGGGATGCCAGCCCATGCAAGACGCGGCACGGCTGCGGCTAGGGCAAGAAGGATCTAACAAAGGTGCGCCGGCTAAGTCCGTTGGTGTGGTCGAAGTTCATGAGGGATTGGCTTGCGGTGGACGCAACGCCGTCACGGCTTTGACGCCGACGAGTCAGTATTGGGAGTGAGACGGAACAAACGCGCACCATGCGGTGCGACCTGCGGTTTGAAAGTTCCGCTAACCGGCTTCAACTGGGTGTGACTCCACAGGTCCCGCACCTGCACCTGTCCCTGCAGTCCGAGCGCGGCAAGTTCTACCGGAATCGGGCGGCTGCCAGCTGCCGCGTCGGCATCGCGGGTATCGAACACCGCCAGGTACTTGGACCCGCCGTCCGCCGCATCGGCGACCCAGGCGATCAGTCCGTCGTCGGTGCGGAACAGTTGGCGGTTGTTCGCACTGTCCTGGTTGACGGCGAGTACCTCGTCGTTGGTAAGCAAGGACAGGGTGAACGGATCGGTGCGGGTCAGATCGCCACCATGGATCAGCGGCGAGCGCGCGATGCTCCACAAAGTCATCAGCGTGATCTGCTCGTCGCGAGTAAAACGGACAGGCCGATCGAACTCGACGATGCCCAGCGGCAACATGTCCGCATCCGGCCATGCGCCGGCGGTCCGATACGGCGTCCAGTCGTGCAGGCGCTTAAACTGGGGCAGCAGCAATTCCCAGCGATCCCAGAAATCGTCGCTGATGCGCCACATATTGGCGTGCCGGTTGACGTGAGCGCCGGCGGACAAGGGGGTCTCGCCCGGCGAGGTACTGAACACGATAGGCCGACCAGTCTTGTCGATCGCCTTGCGGATGGCCTCGATATCGGCCCGATTCTGGTCGTAAGGGCGGCTGAGATCGTCGACCTTGACGAAGTCCACGCCCCAGTCGGCCAGCTGCTGCATCAACGAATCGTAGTACGCCTGCGCACCCGGCCCGGACATGTCCACGCCGTACATGTCCGGGTTCCAGGAGCAGGTGCTGTTGATATCGGCGATGTCCGCCGCGCGCAGGTGAGTGCCCAGGATCGGGGTGTTCTGTTTGACCGCCTGGCGTGGGATGCCGCGCATCATGTGGATGCCGAACTTCAGTCCCTTGCCATGCACATAGTCGGCCAGCGGCTTGAAGCCCTGGCCACCAGCGGCCGAGGGAAACTTCTCCGGCGCCGGCACCAAGCGACTGAAGCCGTCCATCGCCAGCACGGCGCCTTCCTCGTAGCTGTGGCCTTTGGCGGTAGGCTGGTACCACTGGATATCCACCGTGATGTACTGCCAACCGTGCGCCTTGAGCTTGGCCGCCATGAAGTCGGCCTGTTGCTTGATCTGCGTTTCGGTCACCGTGGTGCCGAAGGCATCCCAGCTATTCCAGCCCAGCGGCGGCGTGGCGGCCCATCGATGGAAATCGTTCGATGGCGGCGCGGCTATTGCTGTGGCAGTCACCACGGACAGGCTGCCGGTGAGCAGCAGGATGCCTGCAACTAGCAGCAAGCTCGATCGACGCATCAGCCACCCCCGCATCTGAGATAAGCGTGATCTGTCAGCGCTCAAGACCGGCGCCTTCGCAGGTCGAACAAACGCATCAGCACGTAGAACACGAACAGCAGCAGACCGATGGCGATACGCCCACCACGAGCTGAGCGAGCCATCGAACGCGATCATGGTTACTTGCCGCCACTCACGTCGAGAGCATTGCTGCTGTGTCTGGACATCACTTGATACGCGCCGCTGTAATGATCCTGCTTAGATTGGCGCCTCGTTTTATCGCGCCGATGGCTCCCGAATCGACGACGGAGCCATTGGACCGGTTGAACAATGCAAAATCGGCCACGCCGTTATCCCAATAGAAGGTCTTGATGCCATTGAGGCGGGCCGCGCGGTTGATGTATTCCAAGTAATACTCGCGCGACTGCCGATTCATTCCCGAGCGAAGCGAGACTCCGTATTCGCCCATGATGACCGGAATGCCGTTGTTCACCCACTTGGAGCGAACTTGAGAGAACAGACCGTCAACATAACTCTCCTGAGCCCAAGAGCAGGCGCTTTGCGGAGGATATGGCGACCCCCAATACAAACAGCTCCCATTCGGATCCAACGTGTATGCGTAAGGATCGTAAAAATGGACCTCGACCATCAGCCGGTTCGCGATCGAGTCCGTCGGCATCTTGAAGAAATTGAGACCGTGCTGCATGTTCGTGTTGTAGGTCTGCACGATGAGCGTACGCGACGCATTGTTTCCGCCGGTAGCGCGCACAGCATTGACGAAGGTCTGGTTGTACGATTGTTGAACCGTGTTGTGCTCGCTGGTCGGCGTCCCGTAATCAGCATGGACTTCGTTTGTTCCAGCGAATAGCATGCGTTCGTTGTAGTTGCGAAACGTATTGGCGATCTGGGTCCAATAGTTGCGTTGTTTCTGATTATTCGCGGTCTGATACGAGTAAAGAGGATGCTCCTCGAGCCAGCCGCCATCCCAGTGAATGTTAAGAACCACATACATGTTCTGGCTGTACGCGTAGTCCACCACCTGTTTGACGCGCGCCATCCAAGCAGGGTCGATGGTCTGTGTCTGCTGGTTGGCATGACAGTCCCAAGCCGCCGGAATGCGGATGGCGTTGAAGCCAGCAGCTTTTACTGAGGTGATGAGTTGCTGCGTAATAGCGGGATTGCCCCAGGCGGTCTCGCCGCAGATGGCTTCCATGGTGTTGCCAACGTTCCAACCGATACGGATCGGCGCTGCGACTTGCTGGGCCGTTGGAAGCTGAGCGAATGCAGGCCCTGCGAGCAGCAACGCTGCCGCGCCACACATCGAAAATTGCTTAATCAATCTGGTTTGGATCGAGCGCATGGAAGAATTCTGTGACGCGAGAAGCGCCAGCAACTTCTGCCATGTCGCTGCGAAAGGTATGCGGTTGGACATAAATCCTCCTGGTGTTGACCAACAAACTACGACTAAGGAAATGCGGCGGCCGTGTCATCGATTGAACTCACGCCCTGTCGCAAGGAGTTGCTGCATCAAGCTCTTGCTTGTCTCCATCCTCCGAGAAATCAGTTCCGGCATTCCTCTGGTTCCGTCACGCCATCACGTAGAATTTCATGGCGTCGTGTTGCCGGTCGCTACCCTCTCGTCAGCGCGAGGCAGCGATTTCGTTAGCCTGTACTAGCCAGCAAGTTGATTACATGCAGTTCGAATTCGCTGTTCGACAGGATCCGGCGTCTCCTCAGGTCGGCCAACTGCAACAGTTCGAGATACAAGCGTGACCGTCTTCCGTCACTGGAACGGGGGGTTGTCGCCACCGGCGGGATCGAGGCATCCCCGCAATCCCTGGCAGTTGTTTTCGGGTTCGACTGATTCTTGTTTTTCGCCAGACACCGCGCCTCCAGGCATGGCCTGTAGTCCAACCCCTCGATCGCCGCGAGCACCTTGCTCCTGGTAACCGCCGAGACGTTCGGCTCTTCGTTGAGCACCCGCGATACGGTCTTGATCGACACACCCGCAAGATTGGCCACGTCGTCGATGCGTGCCTTCGGTAATCCGGCACGGGCTCGCCTTCCTGCCATGAATTTCCCTGCGCTCGCGACAACCACGACCACGCTCCTCATTCATTCAGGTGAAGCAACTGAAGGGTAAAGATCGTGGCCGCCGGGTTGATCTGCGATGTCAGCGAAGCCACGATCGCCACGAGCGATGCGCCGAACACGTACATGCCTAGCCAGAGCACCGCCATCGGCTTGCCGATGCGCTTGCCGTAACGCAGTTCCGGGAACTACTAGAAATCGGCAGCCCCATTCGCCCTCCCCTTCAGCACTACCGATGGTGTGGATGCCCGGTCATCCGGCCGGGCAGTCCGCCGTTGCTTCCGCTTCGCGCACCGCTTGGCGCGCCACCGCGCGGTGCTCGCGCGCGCCGAGCAATTCGAACTTGGCGCCCAGTGGCCGTCGCGAAGGTTTGCCGGCCTCGAAAAGACCGAGGCGGAATTTCACACGAACAATGCGCCGCACCGCGGCGTCCAAGCGTTCCATCGGTAGCGTGCCTGCTTTCACTGCCGCCACCCCGGTTTCGTAGAAGCCCTTCCAACTATCGGACGCCATCGCCATGTCGAGACCCGCCGCAATGGCAGCCGGGCAGTTGTCGTTGGTGCAGCCTTTGACCTGGCCATGGCCGTTCCAGTCGCCCACCACGAAGCCACCGAAATTCATCTGTTGTTTCAGCACTTCGGTCAGCAGATGCCGGTGGCCGTGCATCTTCTCGCCGTTGACGCTATTGAACGACGCCATGACGGTCTGCGCGCCGGCCGCGATTGCGGGCGGATAACCGGCGCCGTGCAAGCGCGCCAGCTCGGCTTCATCGATCTTGGTATCGCCTTGGTCCTTGCCACCGGTGGTGCCGCCGTCGCCCAGGAAATGCTTCACCGAGACCATCACATGCGATCCATCCAGGAAGTCCAGCGCCCCCGCGGTTCCCTGCAGGCCTTCGACCATGCTGCCAGCGAAACTGGCCACTACATCGGGCGACTCTGAGTAGCCTTCGTAGGTGCGCCCCCAGCGATCGTCCTGCGGCACCGCCACGGTCGGCGCGAACGCCCATTCCATACCGGTGACGCGCGTCTCGACTGCGATGACTTGGCCGATCTGGCGCATCAGCTCGGGGTTGCGGGTCGCCCCCAGGCCGATGTTGTGCGGAAACAAAGTCGCGCCGACGATGTTGCTGTGTCCGTGCACGGCATCGATACCGAACAAGATCGGGATGCCGTGCCCACCGCTCCGCGTATCCATCGACGCTTCGTAAAATGCATCGGTCAGCGCCAGCCATTGCGCGGGCGTGGCGTTGTATTTCCCATCAGGGTCGGAATTGCCGCCGGCCAGCACCGAACCCAGTCGATACTTGCGCACGTCTTCCGGCGTCAGGCTGGCGATGTCGCCCTGCACTATCTGGCCGACTTTGTCTTCTACCGTCATCTTCGCCATCAATTCATCGATTCGTTTTTCGATGGTGGAATCTTCGGCCAGCGGCCAGGCGACCGCAGGCCATGGCGAAGCGGCGGCATCCCGACAGCTCAGAGCGAGCAGCGCTGCCGCCATGGAAATAGCCAGCAGCAAACACGTCCGCCACGCGGGATGGAAACGCAAAGGCGCGGCGAATACGTTCAATGCAGTGGCTCCATCAAGCGCGAATAAGATGACGGGAAGTCCCGTCGCATCGACGAACGCTGTCTCGCCTGCAACCAGGCGGATGGGATGCACGCGAGTCATGGCATGGCTGGACTTCCATCCTTCGACGCCTTTGTCCATGACGACCACGACCGGGCCCCGCATCAACCCGTCAGCCTTCCATCTGTTCCAGCTCCCGACCCTTGGTTTCGTACACGTACTTCAGTACGAAGAACACCGAGATCACCGCAGCCACCGTATAGATGCCATAGGCGCCGGCCAGTCCGATGCTGACCAGCAGGATCGGGAACGTCACGGTGATGATGAAGTTCGACGTCCACTGCGCCGCGCCCGCCACCGCAAGGCCGGAACCGCGGATCTGATTGGGAAACATCTCGCCCAGCATCACCCACATCACCGGGCCCCAGGACATGTTGAAGAACACCACGTAGATATTGGCGGCCACCAGCGCCAGCGTGCCCATCGAATCGGATAGTTCGAGCTTGCCCGCGGCATCCACTCCGGCGCTGGCGAAAGCAAACGTCACTAGCGCCAGCGACACCGCCATGCCCGCAGACCCGATCCACAGCAACGGCTTGCGGCCGATGCGATCGATCAGCATCACTGTCACCAGGCAAGCGCCGATGCTGAGCGCGCCGGACAGCACGTTGATCAGCAGCGCGTCGCTTTCGGAGAAGCCAACCGCCTGCCACAGTACGGCGCCGTAGTAGAACACCACGTTGATGCCGACCAGTTGCTGGAACGTGGAAAGTCCGATACCGATCCAGACGATCTTGCGGACTTTCCCGGTCGTCTTGTCGACCAGATCTGACAGACGTGGACGATGATGATCTGCCGACAATGAGCCCTCGATCTCGACGAGCTTGGTTTTCGCTTCCGCGGCTCCGTATAGGTGGGTCAACACTTTCAACGCTTCTTTCTTGCGATCCTTGACCACCAGGTAACGCGGGCTTTCCGGAATCAGCAGCAACAGCAACAGGAAGACCGTCGAGGGGATCGCCTGCATCCAGAACATCCAGCGCCAAGCCGCATGGCCCAACCATAAGGCTTCGGTGGAAGCGCCCGCGGCCTTGGCCAGCAGGTAGTTGCTGAGGAACGCGCAGAACAGTCCACCGATGATCGCGATCTGCTGCACCGTCGCCAGGCGTCCGCGATAGCGGGCCGGGGTCACTTCTGCGATGTACGCCGGCGACATCACACTGGCCGCGCCGACCGCGAAGCCGCCAAAGACGCGGGCGATGATGAAGATCGTCGACGTGTTGGCCATGCCGGCGCCCACCGCCGAGATCAGGAACAGCGCCGCCGAGATGATCAGTACCGCGCGGCGTCCCCAGCGGTCTGCCAGACGGCCGGCGAAGAACGCGCCGATGGCGCAGCCGAGCAGCATCGAGGCCACTTCGAAACCAGTTCCGGCGGAACTGGAATGGAAGGCCTGCTTAAGTCCGTCGACGGTACCGTTGATGACGCCGCTATCGAAGCCGAACAGGAAACCGCCGATGGTGGCCACGCAACTGATCAGGATGATCAGTCGGGTGTTTTCGCCACCATCTGTGGATGCCGTGCCAAGGGGAATGCTGTTCATGAGATGCCTTTGGTGAGTGCGGCTCGGACAGGTATGGATCGAGTGATCGGCGACGCCGATACGACGGCGGGCATCAGCGCAACAGGTATTGATTCAGCAGGTTCTCGTATCGCTCCTGCTTGCCGCTGATTCGGCTGGGTTCGCCGTTATGGGCCGCGATGGCGCGCAGATCGTCCAGAGCCAGCCTGCCCTGCTCGAAATCGCGGCCGTCGCCGCTGTCGAAGCTGGAATAACGCTCGGTGCGCCACTGTTCCCATGGCGAATCCGTCAGCAGCGCATGCGCCACTTCCAGGCCGCGCGCAAACGCGTCCATGCCGCCGATGTGGGCGATGAACATATCTTCCAGGTCGGTCGATTCGCGCCGAACCTTGGCATCGAAATTCAGACCGCCTTCCAGACCGCCCTGGCGCAGCACCACCAGCATGGCGCCGACGGTGTCGTACAGATCCGTCGGGAACTGGTCGGTGTCCCAACCGTTCTGCGCGTTACCGCGGTTGGCATCGATGCTGCCCAGCAGGCCCTGATCCGACGCGACCTGCAGGTCGTGCTCGAACGTGTGCCCGGACAAGGTGGCGTGGTTGGCTTCGATGTTGAGCTTGAAGTCGTGCTCCAGGCCATGCTGGCGCAGAAAGCCGGCGACCGTAGCGCTGTCGAAGTCGTACTGGTGCTTCATTGGCTCCATCGGTTTTGGCTCGATCAGGAAATTGCCCTTCAAGCCGATGCTGCGTCCATAGTCGCGCGCCATGATAAGGAAGCGAGCGAAGTGTTCGACCTCGCGCTTCATGTTGGTATTGACCAGTGAGGCGTAGCCCTCGCGACCGCCCCAGAACACGTAGTGCTCCCCGCCCAACTCGACGGTGGCGTCGAGCGCCGCCTTGACCTGAACAGCCGCGCGCGCGACCACGGCGAATTCCGGATTAGTCGAAGCACCGTTCATGTAACGCGGATGCGAGAACAAGTTCGCCGTGCCCCACAGCAGCTTCACACCGGTGGCATCCTGGCGCGCCTTGGCCAGAGCGACCATGTGTTTGAGGTTGTTTTCGTACTCGCCGATATCTTCGGCGTCGGGCGCCAGATCGATATCATGGAAGCACCAGTACGGCACGCCCAGCTTAGTAAAGAACTCGAACGCGGCATCGACCTTGGCCTCTGCAGTGGCCATCGCCGTATCGGCTTCCCAGGGAAAGCGGCGCGTGCCCGGACCGAAGGGATCGTGGCCGGTGTTGCAGAAGGTATGCCAGTAGCACACCGCAAAGCGCAGGTGCTCGCGCATGCTCTTGCCGCCGACGCGTTTGTTTTCGTCGTAGACCTTGAAGGCGAGCGGATTGTCCGAGTCTTTACCTTCGAAGGCGATGCTGCCTATACCCGGAAAGTATTCCCGCGCGCCGATGAAATATGGATTGCTCATGGTCTGTCTTCCGTCCTGTTATGCCGGGTGCTTGCCTGGGCCGCGTCCAACGTGCGCACCGCCTCGAGATGCCGCAGAAAACGCGCGTAATGCATTTTGTAATCGTCCACGCGCACAGGGTCGGGGCGGGTCGAAAGCGAGAGATCGACGGCAGCGTGCTGCGCCACCAATTCCGGCAAGGTAGTGCTGTCCCCGTTCTCGCGCAGTTGCGACCACAACGCCTGCAGTGCAGCGCCAAACGCGGCCCCTTCGGCTTGCCGGGGAACTTCCACTGGCAGATCGAAGACATCGGCGATCATCTGCTTCCAGGCAGCGCTCTTACTGCCGCCGCCGGTCAGCACGATGGCGTCGAATTCCAGACCCGCAGCGGCGAATGCGTCGTAGCCATACTTCATCGTGTAGGTCGCGCCTTCCATGGCCGCGCGGTAGCAGTTGGCCGGCGTGACATTGCGCAGATCCATGCCCAGCATCGAGGCGCAGGCGTCGGGTAGATTTGGCGTGCGTTCGCCATTAAAGAAAGGCAGCAGGGTCAAGCCGGCGGCGCCCGGAGAGGTCGCGCCGATCATGGCCTCGCCCTGGCCGACGCTGAAGTCGAACAAGCGCGCGATGGTCTCAGTGGCGACCGTGCAATTCATCGTGCAGATCAACGGCAGCCAGCCGCCGGACGAGGAGCAGAAAGCGGCCCAGCTGCCGTTCGCATCCACCACCGGACGATCGGCGTAGGCGAACAAGGTTCCGGAAGTACCCAGGCTCATCGACAAACGATCCGGCACCACACAGCCGGTACCGATGGCCGCCATCATGTTGTCGCCGCCGCCGACTGCGATGCGTACTGCGTGGGATAGCCCCAGCGCGTCGGCGATAGTGGGCACGATAGAGAAGGTGGTGCCCGGCTCGACCAGCGGCGGCAGGCATTGCAACAGATCGCGATCGGGATCGGTGGCCGCCAGCAGTTCCGGTGACCACTGGCGCGTGCGCACGTCGAGCCAGCCGGTCCCGGAGGCATCACCGGCTTCCATGAAACGTTCGCCAGTTAGGTAGAAATTGAGATAGTCGTGCGGCAACAGGATTACCGCCAAATCGCGGTAGACCTCGGGCCGGTGATGGCGTGTCCAAGGCAGCTTGGAGGCGGTGTAGCCAGGCAGTATCGGGTTGCCGGCCAGTTCGATGCAGCGCCGCTCCCCTCCCACCGCCCGCATGATCTGCTGGCATTCATGGGCGCTGCTGGTGTCGCACCACAGCTTGACCGGCGCGAGCACTTCTCCGTCGCGGCCCAGTGGCACGAAGCCATGCTGTTGCCCGGAGACGCCGATGGCGACGATCGAGACGCGGATCGTCGCGTCCAATTGCGCGAAGCAAGCGTGTAGGCCTTCGATCCACCACGAGGCCAGCTGTTCGCGGCTGCCGTCCGCGCCACTGATCAGTTCGAGCGGCGCGCTCGCCGTCGCGACGACTTGCCTGGACTGCGCGTCGTAGACGAGCAGCTTGATACTCTGGGTTCCCGCGTCGATGCCGGCATACAAGCTCATGCCGCCACCAGCTTGCCGTCTTTAACGCGTAAGCGGCGCGACTGGCCCGCTTCGAGTTCGACGTCCAGACTCTGCTTTCCCAGAACGATGTTGTAGTGACCACCGCGCACGCTGGTGAGCGTGGCCTCGGTCAGGCGACCTGCTTTCCACGACAGATCGATGCCGGCGGCGCCACGCACCTTAAGACCACGCACGGACCCTGTTTTCCACGCTTCCGGCAGAGCCGGCAGCAGAAAGATCGAACCGCCCCAACTCTGCAGCAGCATTTCGGTGATACCGGAGCTGCCGCCAAAGTTACCGTCGATCTGGAATGGTGGATGGGCGTCGAACAGGTTCGGGTAGGTCCGCTGCGGTCCCAGCAGCATGCGCAGGATCTTCAGCGCATGTTCGCCATCGCCAAGCCGCGCCCATAGATTCAAGCGCCAACCCAGGCCCCAGCCGGTGGCGTCGTCGCCGCGGATTTCCAGCGAGCGCCTCGCGGCCGCGGCGAGTTTCGGCGTATCGCGCACGTTGATCTGCGAACTCGGATGCAGTGCATAAAGATGCGAGACGTGGCGATGGTGAATCTCCGGCACCTGCATGTCCCAATCTTCGCGCCACTCCTGCAGCTGGCCTGCTTTGCCTACGCGGTCGGGCGGCAGCTGCTCACGTAATTGCTTCAACTGAAGTGCGAAACCGCTGTCCACACCCAGCAGGCCGGCGGCCTGGATGCACTGTGCGAACAGATCGCGCAGCAACTGTGAATCCATCGCCGGCCCGGCGCAAAGCGACGCGCCGTGCGGATGCACGTTCTCCGGCGACATCGAGGGGTTGGTGACCCGTTCGCCGGTGTGGGGATCGCTCGTCAAGGTCGCCGCGAAGAATTCAGCCGCGCCCTTGAACAAGGGATAGATCTTCGCCAGATACGCGCGGTCGCGACCGTAATCCCAGCGGTCCCACAGTTGCTGCAGCAACCACGCGCCGCCCATCGGCCACAGTCCGTATTGCGCGCCGTCAATCGGGCTCGTCTGCCGCCACAAGTCCGTGTTGTGGTGCATCACCCAGCCGGGCGCGCCGTACATCGTCTTGGCGGTGCGCGCACCGGTTTCGGCCAGATCGAACATCATGCGCTCCAGCGGTTCGACGCATTCGTGCAATGCGTTGGCTTCGCTCGGCCAGTAGTTCATCTCAGTGTTGATGTTGACGGTGTACTTGCTCTCCCAGGGCGGATCCATCAAATCGTTCCAGATGCCCTGCAGGTTGGCCGGCTGCGTACCGGGGCGCGAACTGGAGATCAGCAGATAGCGGCCGTATTGATGGTAGAGCGCGGCGAGTGCCGGGTCGTTCCCATCTGCAAAGCGTTCGACGCGTACGTCGGTAGGCAACCCAGCGGCCTCGGTATGGCCCAGGTCGATTGAGGTGCGACGGAACAAGCGCTGGTGTTCGGCCACATGCGTTGCGCGCAACTCTTTGAATCCGCGCTGCTGCGCGGCGATCAACTGCTGGCGCGTGATCGATTCTGGATCGCCGCCGACATCGTCGTAGCGGCGATAGCTGGTAGCGGCCGTAATCAACAGCACCACCTCGTCCGCGCCTTCGATTTCGATGCGTTCGCCACGTAGCCGCAACGAACCGCCGCGCGGGATGGCGCGAATCCTCACCGCGAACTTCAACCGCCCCTCGACACCATGGCGCGTGGCGTTGCGTCCGCGCAGCAGCAGAGCGCCGTCGTCGGCGATCATTTCGCCCTGTTGATCGCTATCCAGCGACACCCGCAGATTGATGCTGCCGGGTCGGTCGGCCGACAAGCGCATCACGACGCATTGGTCTACCGGTGAAATAAAGGCTTCGCGCGTATGCTCCATCTTCCAGGTTTTGAACCGCGAGCGCGTAATCGCCGTATCCAGATCGAGCTCGCGGCGATAGTCGGAGATATCCGGAATATCGCGAAAATCCAGCACGACGTCGGCGAGTGGTTGATAGGGCATCTGCTTGAGCGGCCGCGCCATCATCTTGGCGTTGGCCAAGTCTTCCGCGCGCGCGTACTGGCCGGCGAAGATCAGCCGACGCACTTCCGGCAATGCCTCCAGTGCGCCGGAAGTGTCGGCTTGGTACGGGCTGCCCGCATACAACGTGTCCTCGTTGAGCTGCAGCCGTTCATGCTCGATGCCGCCCCAAACCATCGCGCCGAGACGTCCGTTGCCCAGAGGCAACGCCTCGACCCACCTTGTCGCCGGCCGTCGGTACCAGAGCTTGAGCGCATCGCCATCGGGGATGGCGTCAGCCGTCGCATGCACGACGGATGACGGCGTCAGGCCCGCGATCGCGATACCCGCGCCCACTGCCTTGAACAACTCGCGGCGCGTCGCATCGATGCTCATGTCAGTTCGACTCGGCAACCTTGCTGACCGTGATCGCCTTACCGTCGTACTGCACGGTGGCGTCGACGGCGGGTTCCAGCGCACCAGCGTCGGCGCGTGGGCCGCTGACGAAACGCGCGCGTATCGTGCGCTGCTTCTGCATCTCCGGATACGAACCTTCCCGTGCGCCGATGCTCAGTTTGCCGGTGCGTTCATTCCACGACAGCGGGATGCGGCTGAACTCGCCCTTCTCGTAGCCGTAGCCTTTGCCGTCGTCCTCGTACAGCGAGAACTTGCCGTCGGCGCCGGTGTACACCACCAGCGTCAGCGGCGCGGTCGGCTGCTCATCGACGTATTGCATCACCGGACCGATCGGCACGATGGAGCCCGCGCGCACGAACAACGGCATGCGTGCCAGCGGCGCGTCGGCTCGCAAGGTCTGTCCGCCACGGTGGCGCTTGCCGGTGTTGAAGTCGTACCAGTCCGCTCCCGCAGGCAGATAGACGTTGCGGCTGGTCGCCTTAAACTCCGACACCGGATTGACCAGGAACGCCGGACCGAACAGGTATTGGTCGTCGATATCGCGAACCTTTGGATCGTTCGGGAAATCCATTGCCAGCCCGCGCATGATCGTTCCGTCGCGATGCCAGGTATCGCCCGCCAACGTGTAGATGTAGGGCAGCAGCGTGTAACGCAGGCGGTCGTAGTAGGCGAGGCTGTCGTAGATCGCCGTGCCCTCCGGCGAAATATTCCAGATTTCGCGGGTCGGGAACTGTCCGTGCGAGCGGAAGATCGGGGCGAAGGCGCCGAACTGGAACCAGCGCAGATTCAGTTCGCGCCACTCGGCCAGATGCGCAGGATCCTGGGTCTCATAGCGCTTCTCCACCGCGAATCCGCCGATGTCGAAGGTCCAGTTAGCCAGCCCGGAGAGTGACAAGTTCACGCCGGCCGAAACCTGTTCACGCAGATCGCTCCAGCGCGAGGCCACGTCGCCACTCCACACCGCCACCGCGTTTCGCTGGGTGCCGGCATAACCCTTGCGCGACAGGATGAAAACGCGCTGGTCGGGATCCTTGGCGCGATCGCCCTGATAGACGCCCTCGGTGTGAACCAGCGGGAACGAATTGAAGAACTCGGTAGACGAACCGATCGCCGTAGGCGTGGCGCGCGCCTTGCGTTCGTCGATGTCCAGGTTGGAATGCATGTCGGGTTCGTCCGAATCCAACCACCATGCATCGATGCCCAACACATTCAACTTTTCGTCGATCTGGCGCCAATAGATATCGCGCGCCTGCTTCGAATAGGGATCGTAGAACGAGGAAAGATAACCCTTGCCGATCCAGTCCCTTTCCTTCACTTCGATATTGCGCCGGTAGATATGCCCCTTGGCGTCCAGTTCCTTGAAATTCGCCGTATTTGGATAGAACTTGGGCCATACCGAAATCATCATCCGCGCATGCTGGTCATGGATGTGCTTGACCATGGCCTGCGGATCAGGGAAACGCGCCTTATCGAAATCGTGCGAGCCCCAGGCGTTTTCCGGCCAGTACGACCAGTCCATCACGATCGCGTCGATCGGCAGCTTGCGTTTGCGGTATTCATCCAACGCATCGGTCATCTCGGCCTGTGTCTTGTAGCGTTCGCGGCTTTGCCAGAAGCCATAGGCCCATCGCGGCAACAGCACCGACTTGCCGGTGAGCTTGCGATAACCGGCGATCGCTTGGTCAGCCGAGTCGCCGGCCACGAAGTAGTAATCGATCATCTGCCCGGCTTCGGACCACAGCGACAGATCCTTGGCTTCGCTGCTCGGCAACGGATCGCGGTGCAGCACAGCCAGATAGCTGGGATCGATCAAATTCCACTCGATCTTCAATTTGTGGCGTTGGCCGAGCTGCATCTGCAGGGCGAATTCGCGGTGCCATGGATTCCAGTTCTGGCGCCAGCTGTCGGAAATCAGCTTTCCATCGATCCACAATTTGGCGTATTCGCTGGAGAACAGCGAGAACGTGTGGCGACCTGCGGTTTTCGCTTCTATCTCGCCTTCCCACGTCACCATCAAGCGCTGCGGAGCTTGTCCTTCCACTGCCTTCGGCAGCTTGGCCTCGGCCGGCCATTGCTTGAGATCCTTGATGTATTGGTAATTGATCTGCGATTCCCGACGCTCGACCTTCTGCACGCCATTGATCGAATAGCGCGCGGTCAGCGCGCCCGCTTCGCCGTTGGCGTCATACAAATTCAGCGACTGCGGCAACGGCTGCAGGCCGCGCGGATCGCCGAGTCGGGTGATCGAGTTGTTGTCCCACAGCAGTCCGTAACGACGGCTGGAAACCAGATACGGAACCGCCATGTCGACGTTGTGCTGTAACAGCTCCACGTCGCGACCTTTCTGGTTCATCCAGCCCTGCTGGTGCTGGCCGAATCCGTAGATGGCTTCGTCGTCGGGCGACTGGAAACGTTGGCGCACGCTGAGGTAGGCCTGGCCCTCGGCCCGCAGCGGTGTGAACGTGCGCCCGTCTTCGACTTCGGACAGGATGGGTTTTCCGGCCACATCGAAGAACGCCACACGGCCGCTCTGCAGCGACACGTCGGCCGTGACCTCCGCCGTGCTCAGGCGCACATGCCCCGCCTTTTCGGCGACCTCGAACAGCACGGGCTCGGGTGCATCTGCAACCCGCATCAGACTGGCGCTGCGCTTGAAGTCGCCATCCGGGTCGGCGCTGACGCGGATAATCCCTTCCGCGACGACTTCCAACCTGACCTGTGCGGCGTCGCTTTCCACCGGATGTACCACGATGCCCTTGCTGTTTCGTTCGTACTTGCCTGCTTCGACTGCGCCGGCATACGTCGGCGCCAGCAATGCCGGCAGCAGAACCGCCAATCCGATCAGATAACGCATGCCCGTTTCCTTCTTCATCAGTATGTCGCCAGCTTGACTCTCAGCAACTGGGTACCATTGGAGAAATTCAAGCCGTAGTCGGTCTGGTCGCCGTTCCAGATCCGCTGGAATTTCCATTGACCGTTTTCGTACGTGCCTTCCTCGACCCGGTCGTATATCTGTCGCGCGGCGACATCGGGGTCGGCAGCGACGATGTTCACGCGCGCGTGGTAAGCGGTGACCAGGAATTCATCGGCACCGGTTTCAGCGATCAATGCCGCGCCGATCGGCGCCGGGTTGCCTGGTGCTTCACCCCGGAACCAGAACTGCGGCACGCCGTAGGTAATCACCGCATTCCAGCGTTCGTTGAGTTTTAGGGTTTGTACCGGCTGTCCACTCTGCTCTGCCGTGCCATGCACCTTGCCTTCGTAGCTGAGCTTGGCCAACAGCCGCGCGGCCGGCCGCACCAGGCGATAGTTCAGCGCGAACGGCTCCAGCGATTCGGGCGACATGCCTTTCGCCCCAAGCGGCCAGTTGGAATAACGCGTGTAGTCGATGCCGAACGGCGACCAGCCAATGGCTTGGCGGCCGAGCGCAGCGAAGAAATAACGCGCGAACGGCACATCGTTGCCGGTTTCGGCCACCAGCAAGGCGTTGTCGGAGCGCGAGTAACGATCCAGCACGGTGATGTACTTGTCGTACTCGCGCATGTAGATGTCCGGCGCCAGCAGATCGATATGGGGTGCGGCCGCCTTGTAGACATCGAGCACGTTGTCGGTGGGGCCGCCACTCTCGTACTGACCGGGCAGGCCCGGGGTGAACGGATCGCGCAAGGCCGCGTTCACGTACATGGGCAACGGATACTCGGCTTTGCCCGCGGCCGCGATCTGATCGATGTAATGGGCCACATGCCAAGCGTGGAAGAACTCGTCGGCGTCGCCGCCGAATACCTGCTTCCAGTTGCCCGCCTGTTTGCCCATCTTTCTGATCAACGCGTCCGGCACGGCGCCGTCGAACGCCTTCTGCGCCAACGGCGAGAAATCCCGCGGCGCGCCATAGGTGCCGGGCTCGTTCTGCGGTTGCACCATGATGACGGTGCGCTGCGGATCGGCTTGTTTGAGATGGCGCATCAATCGCACGAAAGCTTTTTTATCGGCGTCCAGTGTTTGCGCAGCCAACGGCGACAGTGAATTCAACGTCTTGCCGTCAGCCGTGATAACGCGTGGGAAACGTTTGTTGTCCAGCTTGACCCAGGCCGGCGCATAGTTGGGGCCGTTGTTCTTCCAGGTCGCGAACCACAACAGCACCAGCCGTACATCATGCTGGCGCGCCTGAGTCAACAAAGTGTCGAGAAAAGAGAAATCGAACTCACCCTCCCGCGGTTCGACCTGTTCCCAGGCGATCGGCACCATCACCGTGTTCGGCTTCAGCACTTCAATGGCGGGCCACACCTTTTCGAAGGCAGCGGGATAGTTGCTGGAGTTGTTGACCTGCGCGCCTAGCAGCAGAAAGGGCTCGCCATCCACCAGCAATGCGTGACGGCCGTTTTTGCTCACCAGTTTCGGAATAGGCGCTTCGGCGCGGCGCGTCTCCGACTTGGGCGCGACTTTTCCGTCGGCCGGCGCAGTCGCCTGCGGTGCATCGGGTGCGGGCCTGCATGCGGTCAAAATCGTCAGCACCGCCATCACTGCCGACGATCGCAACCAGCCGAGGACAGTAGTGCGGTTCGGAATTCGGGTCATCATCATCGTAGGCTTTTCCATGTCACCACGTGTCGCTGCGGAACGGCGATGCCGGCAGCCCGTCGCGGTTGATCAGATCGGCTTGTTCGGGGTTGTCGCGCCACGCGTAACGCACGGCCTGCGGCTGCGCGACCGCGGCACTGGTCAGCACGACGGTGTCGCCCTGAACGACAGCGCGGGCCGGATGGAAACGGCGATCGGCGCCGGCCAGTTCAAAGCCAAGCGCTGCATCGCCGCCACCGCGCACGGTCAATGCACTGGTGGAAGGTGCGAACTCCACCCGCGCTTCACGGCCTTTGAATCGGGCAGTCCGGTAAACAGGCCCGGAATACACCAACGACTCGCCATATGCGACATGGCGCGCGGCCAACGCCAAGCGGCGGCCGACTTCCTGTTTATCGAGGGGATGAATGTCGCGGGGATTGCCGATATCGATGGCGACCGTCTGCGCCGTGGCCGGCAGGGCGAGCGTGCGCGATTGCGATTCGCGCAGCAGCGCCCATGGACTACCGACGCCGGCACTTTCGCCAGGAACATCCGCACCGGAAATGAAATTGGCCAGTTGCACCCACAGGAACGGTAAGGCCGGTTGTTTCCAGTCGCCGCGCCATTGCTCGATCAATGCGGCGAACTGGTCGCGGTACCGCAAGGCGCCGGTCGCGGTGGCATTGGCTTCGCCCTGATACCAGATCACTCCGCGCAGCGGATACGGCCGCAGCGGATGGATCATCTGGTTGTACAGCAGCGCGGGGTACTGGTTCTTGTCGTCGATCAGCGCTACCGATACCTGTGCCGGACGGAATTTCCACGAACCCTCCAGGGGCCGCTTAGCCGCGCCTTGCGGTTGTACGAACACTTCGCCAGCCTCGCCATGGATGCCACCGCCACCGCCGAAATCCTGCACTCGCACCGCGACTTGATTGATGCCGGCGCGCAGCGTCTGCGGCGACACCGGGTATTCGCGCGGCAGGTTGTACTGCATGCGCGTCTGGCCTACTTGCTGGCCATTGACCCAGGTGGTGTCGGAATCGTCGATACGGCCCACGCCCAGCACGATCCCCGCCTTCGCCTCGGCATCGCTCAGGGTGAAGCTGACGCGATACCACGCCTCGCCATCCATGCCGTTGTAGCCGCTCTTTTCCCACAAGCCCGGCACCGCAATGCGATCCCAGTCGTGATCGTCGAAATCGGCCTGGTTCCAGCGCGAAGTGTCTACGCTCTTCTGCGGCCATCGAGCCAGCCGCGCAAGGGTCTCGGATACAGCGCTTTGATCGCGCGTGCGCAACTCACGCGCCTGCCGCGCGATCGCCTGCGCATCCAGCCCTTGCGCAGATGCCTCGGTCCAGGCCTCGATGCTGCTGCCGCCCCAGGTGCTGTCGATGATGCCGATGGGGACACCCGTCTTCGCCCGCAATTCGCGCGCGAAAAAATATCCGACCGCCGAGAATGCACCTGCCGTCTGCGGTGATGCCGCTTGCCATTGACCGCCGGTCAAACGCGCTTGTTGCTGTCCCGACCACGACTTGGGCACCTTGAAATGGCGGATACGTTGGTCGCCCGCGCGCGCGATTTCTCGCTCCGCATCCTTGGCCTGGGCGACCGGCCATTCCATATTCGACTGGCCTGAAGCCAGCCATACGTCGCCGACCAGGAGATCGCGCACGACGACGGTGTTGCCTGCTTGCTCGCTGACCTTCAACAGATAAGGGCCACCCGCCGCGTGCGCGGGCAGTTCGAGCCGCCACGCGCCGTCGTCGGAAGCGGTAGCTTGTGCGCTGCGGCCGTCGAGCTCGACTTCGATCTTCGCGCCCGGCGTCGCCCAGCCCCAGACCGGTAACGGCTGATCGCGCTGCACCACGGCGCCATCGGAAAACAGCAGCGGCAGCACCACCTTCGCCTGCGCAGGCTGCGCCGCCGTCAGCAACAGTCCCAATACGATAAAAAGCCTGCATTTCATCGTGCAACCTCTACGTAATAGTCGTGGATCACCTGCCAAGCCAGCTTGCGCTCACCGCGCTCGGACAACAGCCCCTTGCGGTTGTAGCCGTGTTGCAGCGGATGCATTCGCACTGGCGAACGGAAATCCGTCATCACCCACGGCGCCGTGCCACGCAGGAACGGAATACGCGCGAACATACGCAGCTGTTTGCGATAGAACTCGGCTTGGAACTCCTCGCTCCAGGCGCTGGCCACGTCGTTCGCGCCGTGATGGCCGTAGCGCGCCTCGGCGCCGAATTCAGTGATCAGCAGCGGCTTGCCGAATGGCTTCCACTCGGCTTGCTCAGGCTCGACCGGCCAGGGTGTGTACCAGCCGAAGTACTCGTTGATGCCAACGACATCCAGCGACGTGATTAACGGATCGGCGACGGTCAACGTACGGTCATGGAAGCCCGGGCCATAGAACGCTGCGCTGATCAGCCGGGTCGGATCCAGTCGGCGCGCCTGTTGCGCCAGCGCCGTGAGCGCCGCGTTGCGTGGAGGGCCGGGCGAAGTCTCGTTGGCGATCCCCCACACGATGACCGACGCGCGATTGCGGTCGCGACCGATCATCTCCGCCAGCATGGCTTCGAGCTTGCCCTGCATGCCGGCGGCGGCGAAGTCGATGCCCTGGTAGACCGGAATTTCCTCCCACAACAACAGGCCCAGACGATCGGCCAAGCGCAGCAGATGTTCGTTGTACGGGTAATGCGCCAGGCGCACGAAATTGGCGCCCAGTTGTTTCGCCTGCTCCAGCATTCGCTGTGCATCGGCTTCGGAATGCGCGCGACGGCCGTCGATCTCTTCGTGGAAATTGACGCCGCGCAGAAACAGCGGCTTGCCGTTGAGCAGGAGCTCTTCGCCGTGGACGGCGATGCTGCGGAAACCGATGTCTTCCTGCAGCGACTCTTCCGGCGTGGAGACTTCCACGCGGTACAGCTTGGGTTGCGCTGGCGACCACAATGCGAACGACGCCTCGAAACGCAACGGCGCGCGACCGTCCGCGCCAGTCTGGGCGCGCACGTCCACGCCCAGTTCGCGAATGCGGACGCGCACGGGTTGCCGCGGCGTGGTGCCGGCCAGCTGCACCCAGCCATCGACGCGCCGCAACGAATCCGGCGCCAGTTGCAGGAAGTAGTCCTGAATGTAGGTTTTCGGAGTTTCGATCAGAGCCACATCGCGGGTCAGTCCGCCGTAGTTGAACCAGTCGAAACCCTGCGCCGGAATGCCGTCCTTGCGGCGTTCGTTGTTGACGTGTACCAGCAGCCGGTTTTCACCAGGCTTCACCCGTTCGGTCAGTTCGAACTGGAATGGCGTGAACCCGCCTTCGTGACTACCGAGTTTCTCGCCGTTGAGAAACACGTCGGCGTGGTAATTCGCGGCGCCGAAGTGAACGAACAAGCGCCGCCCTTTGCGCGCAGCGGTAGCGGCGTCGTGCTCGAACGCCTTGCGATACCACACCGAACCTTCCAGCCAGGTCAGCTCCGGCCTTTGCGTATTGAAATCGCCCGGCACGTCCAGAGTGAGGCTGTCGTCGAATCCGTATTCGAAGAACTGGCTCTTGCCTGTCGCGGCGCGGTCTTTCCAGACTGCTTTCCAGTCGCCCATGCCTGCGGCGTAGCCGTCCACCAGCGCCTGCCATTTGCCGTTGAGGCTGCGTCGTTTGCGGCCCGGCAAATTGGTCAGCGGTGCGGAGGCAGGTTCTGCATCCGGCGCGGAAATCCGCGCATCACTCACGCGCTCCTGCGGACGTGGCGCGTAGCCCTGCGCGGCGGCCAGCAACGGCGAACACGCCAGCAGCGAAATAGCGAGCCGGCGCAGCATGTACGAGCCTGCCGATTCAGCGCGGATCGCCATACACGATCCCCCTGCCGCCGGTGGCGAAATACACTCGGCCGTAAATGCGCGGGTCGCCGGTGACGCGGTAGATCTTGCCGTAGCGATGCGCATCGTCGTCGATGCGCGTCCAGCGGCGGCCATCGTCGTCGGAACGGAACAGGCCGGTCTTGCCGGCGATCTGTCCGAACAGATACAGGGCCGGCGTTTCGCTGCCCTGCTTCGGCTTGCCCAACCCCAGCGAATATGCGTTCTCCACGCCAGGCAACTTCTCCAGCTTGCCCGCCGACCAGCGCAACAGGCCACGCCAGGAGGCAGTGAGATAGACCACGCCGCTGCGCTTCGGATCAGGATGAACCTCGGGACGAAACCGGTCGTCGAATTCGCCCACCGCGTTCTGGGACTCCTGGAATTCCATGCCGCCGTTATCGCTGACGTACAGCTTGCCGGTGATGCCGTCGAATCCGTAATAAATGTCTTCGTCGACCTGATCGGCCTCGATCACCGCCGTATCTGGAACGCCCTTGACCTTCTGCCAGCGCTTACCGAAATCGGCGGTGATCCACGCGCCCGATTTCAACGGCGTCCAGATCACGCGCTTGCCGTCGGCGGCGATGCTGATGTGTCCGGCGCCCTCGCCCTGCGGCGGTTCGCTGGCGAACGAGCTCCAGTTGCTGCCGCCGTCGAGCGAATAGGCCGCGCGTACTTCGTTGTTGTTGCGATGACGGACGGTACCGCTGCGCACCACAATCTGCGGCGCCTGCCCGGCATAGGCGATGCTCTCGCCATTGGTCAGGCGCGGGCCGGCGAACTGCAACGGCGACGCCGCCAGATCGTCGTGACGGAAGCCATCGATATCGCCGACCGCGCTAAGCAGATGCGCGCCCTGCGGTGGACTGACCAGATCCAGAGGCACAGTTTCTTCCAGATGAGTGTTCTTGAACCACCACTTCACTTTGGATTGGTTTTCGTCGAACGCGGTCAGGTTGCGCGACGCCCAGATGCCGTAACCGGTGACGAACATCGCCTCGTCGCTGTCGAACGGGTTGATCTTAATGTCGGCCATCCAGTGCGGGGTGGCATGCGCGGTCCACGGCGAGATGGTGTGGTCGAACTCGGAGCGCGGGAACAGCGGCTGCCAATGCCGACCGCCGTCGCTACTGCGGTAGATCTCATCGTGTGGAACGAAGCGATTGAACGTTGTCGCCAGCAACACCTGTGGATTGCGTGGATCGACCGCGACCGCGCCCCAGCCGAACCCGTCGCTTTCGGCATCGATGGACTGCGGCGCTGGAGTGATGTCGGTCCACTGGCCCGACGCGGGTGCGAACTTCCACACCGCGCCGTTGTTCATGGTGTTGGGCCCGGGTTCGTCGCCGTAGCTCAGGAAATAGTCGCCATTGGATGCGCGCACCATATGGTTCGGGCGCAGGCCCACCGGCTGTTTGGCCACCGGCCGCCAGTTCGTGCCGCCATCGCTGGATTCGTACACGCTGGTTTCACGGGTGGAAACACCCGCGTACAGCTTCGGCGTCGGTGCGCCCTTCCGGCCGCTAGCGGGGTCGAATACGACGAACACGATACCCACCGGCTGAGGGCCCGCCCACGAAGTCTGCACACTGGCCGAAGGCGCATGAGCGATCGCAGGAAACGACTCCGACTGCGACCAGCTTGCACCGCTGTCCTGGCTGCGCCACAGACCCGACGCGCGGGTGCCAAAAAACAACACTCTGCCGTCGTTTGGGTCGACTGCCAGGCGTTCGCCGTTGCCACGCCCCATTTCGTTGCCGCCCAGCTTGAACGGAAGATCGGTGCGCTGGAAGTTTTTACCCCGGTCGAGCGAACGCAGGATCGCGCCGTTGCCCACCCACTTGTTCAAGTAAGTGCCCGCCGCCAGGTAGACACACTCGGGATCGGAAGGATCGATCGCCAAGCTTTCTATCCCCAACAGGTTGGTGTCTTCCGCGCCCAGCCAGTCGGTCAGCGGCATCCAGCGATGCGCCTTGTCGTCCCAACGGTAGGCACCCCCAACGTCGGTACGCGCATAGGCCAATCCCTTCTCGGCGGGATGAAACACTAAGCCGGTGACGAAGCCTCCGCCGCCGATGGAGACATTTCGCCAACGATACTCGGCGGTTTCACCCTTCGCTGCTGCGCCGGGCGCCAGCAAGAAAGCAAAGAGTGCGAATGTCAGACGAAGCTTAGGCATGGGCTCTTCTGTACGCAGTGAGGGTCGATGCAGAGCAGCAGGCACACTCTCGGGAGTCAAACGTGTAGCTGCAGAGCAAGCCTTAATGAGCAAGCCTTAACTCGCTCTGCGTTTTCTGCTCTCTGGTGAGGCGGAAAACACTGAGCGGGACGAAGGTGAGGTCCGTTCTCAGCCCTCTGTCACGCTCAGAACGTAACGCGAAGGGTCGCGGCGTAGCGTGTGTCGTTTACGTACCAGGAAGTGACGCGGCGGCCGGCTCCGTTCTGGTTCATCAGCGTGCGCTGTTCGGCGTTGTTGAGATTGTTCATTTCCAGGCCAAGCTGGATGTGTTCGCTGAACCTGTAGAAGATCGAGCCATCCAGCTGTCCGTAGGCGTCGCTGTACACCGGCAGCTTCCAGGCAATGCCGTTGTCGGTTCCGTTGTAGCCATTGGGCCCCGTCGACAGCAGGTACTGGCTGCGCCAGTTGTAGGCCAAACGGATCTGCCAGGGCCCCTTCTCGTAGAAGGCAGCGACGTTGTAGGAATTCTTCGACAGGCCATCGGCCGGCAAGTCATTAAACACTGAGCCATCGGTGTCGACCGGCTGTGTATCCAGGTTATTCGGCACCTTGGTGGAGCTGTCGATGTAGGTGTAGTTCGCCGACATTCCGAATCCGTCGAAAGGTGCCGGCAGGAAGTCGAAGAACTGGTTCCAACCGATCTCCACACCCTGGATGCGCGCCGTACCGACGTTCACGGGGCGAGTGATCAAGTAGTCGTATTGGTTGCCATCGGTGCCCGGATAGGCGACCAGTTGCGTCTGACGGCGGAAATAGTCCTTGACGTCCTTGTGGAACAGGTTGATCCAGGCCATGCCGCCGCGATCGGGATCGAAGTACCACTCCAGCGACAGATCGAACTGCTTGGCCTTCATCGGCTCCAGGTAGGGGTTGTCGAAGGAACTACCCGTCAGATTCAGATTAGTGACCGGCAAGGTCGATGGATCGTCCGGGTTTGGCTGCTCGACGCCCTGCTTCGGATCGGCGTTCAGCACCTGATACGCCTGCATGTCGCTGAAATTCGCACGGGCGATGGCTTTGGAGGCGGCGAAACGCATGATCAGGTTATCGGCAACTTCCCAACGCAGGTTCAAGCTGGGCAGTACGTCGGTATAGGAATTTTCGGCCGTGATGGGTTCCGATTCACCGGCTCCCAGATACGGCGCGAAGGATTTGTTCGGGTAGACCAGAAACCCCCTGGCGGCATTCTCGGTTCGCACCACACGCACGCCGACGTTGCCGTCCAGACGCGCGTTGTCGAGACCAAAATTCGCCATTAGATAAGCAGCCCGGGTGGTCTCGGCCTGGACATTGGTGTGCAGGTTGTCCGGTTGCGTTGTCGTGTACGAGATGCCAGAACCGGGCTGGTAATACGGAGCGGCAGCATCGTGGATGGCCTGATAGCTGCCTGGATACCCAAGCGCAGTACTCAGAACCGGCGCATAGAATCCTCCCGGCGTGTTGGCGTCGCCACGATAAAAGTTGTCGAACGAATTCACGTGCACCAGGCTGGAGTTGACTTCGCCGTTTAGATTCAGCGACGGCATCGCGCCATTGGGCAACGCCCCCCCGCGCATCCAGGTCTGGAACACGGGTTTCCAGTTGTAGCCGGTATCGATGCTGGTGGCGCCACGATCGGTCAAACGCACGCCGAACTTGATCGACTTGATGAAGCCGCTATCGAAGCTGTGCTTGAGGTCTGCGCGCCAAGCCAGTTCGTCGGCCTTGTTGTCGTCCTGATGGTCCATGGTGAAGCCCCAATAATAATTATTGGGATTGCCCGTGAACTGTTCGTCGACGCCGATGGCCGGTCTGCCGCCGAGGGTGACGTCGATATAAGGCACGTTGACGCCCAGGGCCACCGTGGAATCGAGACCCTGGGTGGTGGCCTTGATGTACTGAAGATCGGTCGTCAGTTCGGTGCTGTCGCTGAGCGACCACTTCAATCCGAAGGAAAAGTCGGTGGTCTTGGATTTACGGTGAGAGGCACGGATATCCGTCCCCATGGGAACGCCGCCGGGCTGGGTCAGTCGGCCGGAACGGAATACATCGCCGTCCATTTGATAGGGCTGACTTGCGTCGAGCATTACTTGCAGGGGATTGTTCGAAACGAAGATGGCATCCTCGTTCCAGAGCTCATCGTATTTGCTCTGGAAGGCGGTCGCGTAGAGTTCAACGTCGTCGCTGGGGCGCCACTGCAGAGCGATATAGGCGCCATCGCGCTTGCGTTCGTACTCCAGGGTGCGCCAGTCGGCGCCGCGTGGCAGCCACAGCTCTTCGTTGACGCCGTCGCCATTGAGATCGTTATTGCCGTTCTTGAAGAACGGACGCACGAACAGGCCGTCGGTGCGTGTGGCTAGTTCCGAGTGGGTGATATCGACCAGGAAACCGACTTTCCCAACGTTGGTGTCCCAGGTGTTGCTGTAAAGGGCGGAGACGGTAGGCTTGTATTTCTCGGCGAAGTCGCCGTAGTTCTCGCTCAAGCTACCGCTGATCTTCTGGCCATCGAAGTCGAAGGGCATGAAGGTGCGCAGATCTACGCTGCCGCCCACTCCTCCCTCGATCATATCGGCCTTCTGGTTTTTGTAGACATCGACGCCAGCCATCAGTTCGGCGGGCACGTCCTGAAAACTCAGGTTGCGGCCGCCGGAGGCGGAGAAGCTATCGCGACCGTTCAGTTCGGAACGGACCTGAGTCAAACCGCGAACCTGCACGCCGCTGCCCTCGGCAGAGAAGTGTTCCGGATCGCCCACTGACAGGAAGTGGTCGATGGTCACGCCGGGGATGCGTGAAAGCGTTTCAGTGACGCTGCGATCGGGCAATGCGCCGATGTCTAACGCGGTGACGGAATCGACGAAGGTGTCGGAGTCACGCTTGAGGTCCTGTGCCTTGGCGACGGAACCTCGGATTCCGGTGACGACGACAGCGTCCAGATCGACGGCCGCTTTTTTTTTCTCGCCGGCGTTGTCCTGAGCGACCTGGGGTTCTTGCGCATAGGCATTGGTGCTGAGTAGCGCAGCGATGCTTAAAGCGATGGCCGAATGTTGCAATCGACGGAAACTGGCACGCCCGGCTGCCCGGTTCGCCAGAGTACGGCTTTGGCGCGTTGACATGGTTGTTCCCTCCCAGGACACCTTGACGAACGATTGGCTGGTTTTCTAACCCGCGGGTACTGTTGCGCCCCTGATTCGGGTTCTTAGATGTTTTCGCGCCCGCCCCGGCGCCTGCCGGTTCCCCGTGCGTTGTTATCACTCGTCCTCTCGGTCGTCGCGACACCGTTCCAACAGGTGTCCGATGCTCTGGACGTTATGCCGCGTCCGCCTGACGCCAATGTCACGTTGCGACTTCCATGGCAGCATAGGCCGCTCTCGACATTCCACACCAATGAAATGTTTGGCAAAAACTATGTGCTTTTGGAATACATAACCGAAAAATCTGCCGTTCAGACGGTGCAATCGGTTACAGGGCTGGATATAAATTGCGTGCGGTTGCGCGCAGCGCTTGCAGGACGCATTCCGCCCCGGGAGACAGTTGCTGGTCGCGGCGGCGGATGATTCCGAAGAATTCCATTCGCACGCGCAGATCTATCGGCAAAACCTGCATTTGCGCCGTTTGAATGTACGGCGCCACCGATTCGGCAGGTAGGGCGGTCAGCAAATCGCCATAGCGCAGTAGATGAATAATGAGCGGTAGCGACGCGGTCTCGATGATGTTCTGCGGCGGCGCCAGGCCACGTTCCAGAAACATTGAATCCAAACGCGTGCGCAATATGCTGGCTGCCGGCGGCATGATCCAACCGTACTCGAGCAGATCGGCGTGGGTCACTTCACTGCGCTGCGTCAACGGATGCCCGGCCCTTACGATCACCGAATGTGGTTCGTCGGCCAGCGGTTCGAACTCCAGATCGCCTGCTCCTTCCGGACCCAGGATACGGCCGATCACGATGTCCAATTGCCCGCTCAGCAGCTTCGCCACCAACGGCCGGCTGTAATCCATATCCACCCGGATCAGAATGTCGGGGAAGTCGCGCTTCACCGCGGCGATGGCCTGCGGGACCAAGTTAGTGCCCGGATTGACCACCGTACCAATCGCCGCCTGGCCCATGCGTCCGCTGCGCATGGCTTCTATCTCGTGATGGGCGCGTCCAATTTCCGACAAGGCCGAGCGCGCACGACGGATCAGTGCCTGGCCATACCAGGTGGGCTCCACCCCACGCGCGTGCCGCTCGAACAGCGGCACGCCCAAGATGTGTTCCATTTCCGACAGCAGCTTGGAGGCCGCTGGCTGGGTCATATCGGCCGCATCGGCCGCTCGCACCACCGAGCGATGTTCGTGCAAGTGCAGTAGCAACTGCAGGTGGCGGGTTTTTAGCCGCGAAGCCTTTAACAGTTTGGCTGGGGATTGGATCATGAGGCTGTCCCTCGATCGCTCAGCAGCTATATGCGCGGGGACAGCACATGACAAAGATTTCATTTTTCGCATATAGCCGACTCCAGCACCCCTATGCCACGCTGATCTGCTGTTATCGCCCGCGTCCTGCGAACGTTGCAACGAATGAGAGAAGAACAATTGTCCTGTACGAGTCGCGCGAGGTCCTCTGCCGTCATCAGGTCAGGCGCGGGCACGGAATCATCGCTGTAAGCCGGGAGCACTCCGCTTAGGTTCTTCAACAGAGCCAACGGTTCGCGCACCGCCCGCCGCGCGGCCGCGCGACGCTCAAGTGCGCCATACAGCGCGTGCAAGCGGTACGCCATGTCCTCTTCCCTCTCGTTCGGACGCTCCCATCTTCCGGCTCTTGTGACGGTGGTCATCACCGGCAGACGTGCAGCGGAGCGAGTGATACGCCCGAATGGCAGCGCTGTCAATCTTACAATGGTAGCGCTACCACTTTGTTCTTACGGCGTCACGCCATTGCTCCGTTTAATGCGTGGATGCCGCACCGCAGCAGCGCATCTGCGCGACGTTCATCGAGGGCGGACGCCGTCGTTAACGTCGCTGCCGGTCGGCCAATAGACCACGCTCGGGATACCGTTGAAGTGTCTCGCGCTGGCCGACGCGAACCTGTCGAAGTTGTCCGCCTTATTGACGATCGAAATCTCCGCACCTCTACAACTGTCGTTCTCGCGCATCGCGCTGACCCCGCAAGGCGGCGCCGTGCGGACGCTCGGATGCAGGGCCAATGAGTAACCTGGAGCCGGAGATTGTCCCGAGCTTCGGCATGGAGTCCACCGATGCGCGGGTGTTTTTTCATGCCCTGGCTAGAGCGACAAATGAGGAAGTCCGATTGCCATCCTGCTTCGGGCGCGGCTCGCGCGAGACCGGGCCGCGAAGCGGCTTCGGCTTGCATGGCACCGTGGCAGTGAAGTGCCGACGAAACGATTCGAATAAGATGACGTCAGGTGCAGAGCATCCGCGTGTGCAAACGCGACGCGACTAATAGCGAAGAGGCAACCTTGAGCTAAGGTGATTCTGCTTCGTAGCCTTTGGCTTAGAACTTGGCGACCCGGTGAACTTCGGCACTCCCTTTATTTCGTTCACCGCTTGAACTGGCAAGGGAACCAAGTGGGCATTCCGAGTCTTCATACGCTCCGGAGGAACCAGCCACTCCGCATCGTGCAAGCTGATTTCCGACCACCGTGCGCCAGCGACAACACCAGGGCGCAGAGCAGTCAGCATCGTCACGATGAGGGCTGCTCTCGTCACAGATGAGTCATATGCATCGACTGCCGAGAGCAGCGTCCGAATCTCGTCAGGGTTCGTCGCCGCCGCTATATGCCCCTTCCCATGCTTCGGGACAGCGCCCTTCAGGGACAGATGCCGCCCCTCTTCGCGCAACCCGGAATGGATCGCGAATTCCACGATCGAGCCCAAATGTCCGCGCGCCTTCTGCGCCAGAGCTGGCGCGAGCCGCGATCTTGGCGATCACCTTACGGGCTTCGAGCGTCCCCAAGCTGGCGATGTCCAAGCCTTTCAGCGAAGGCTGCAAGCATTGCCCAACGACATAGCTGGCCTTTCGATAGGTCTCTGATGCCCAGCCGGGCTTGTTTGCACCAGCCAGTCGGCGGCAACTTTGGAGAAATTGCGGTCTTCAGCAGTGAGCAGGGCCTGCTTAGCTTCTTTCCGGTCGCGGGACGGATCAGCACTGCCCCGCAGCGTCGCCCTGGCGACAGTGAGGCTGTCGCGTGCCTCTTTCAAAGAGACTTCCGGGTATACGCCCAGGCTCAAACGCTTGGCCTTCCCGGCAAACCGATATCGGAAGCGCCAGTAGCGACCACCGTTCGGCCATACCTCAAGAGACAGCCCATCGCCGTCTGCGATGTTGTAGATGCGCTCCTGCGGCTTGATCGCGCGCAGCGCCTTGCCTGTCAATTCCCCCAATTTCTCGCGGTCCTCGGCGCGCGTGTACAAGTCTCGGCCGAGGCCACCGACTTGCACACCGCTTTGGTCACGGAGCGGGCGAGCTGCTGGGAGACAGGCAGCCCCTCCCAGAAACAAAAAACCCACGCATTTGCGCGGGTCTTTGTGCATTTCTGAGACGTTGAGAGCTGTACAGAACTGCTTAAGTGGTGCCCAGGAGAGGACTCGAACCTCCACGGTTTTACCCGCTAGTACCTGAAACTAGTGCGTCTACCAATTCCGCCACCTGGGCCAATCGCTGCGGTTTCGATGAACCGTCGCCGCTGCGAGGAGGCGTATGTTGCGTTGCGGCGCCTCCGCTGTCAACGGTTGCGTGACAACTTTTTTTCAGCCGGCGGCCCCTCCCGGGGCCATACAGCTCCAACCCGGCCGCGGCGCGGGACGCCGCGGCCCGGGGTTCACAGCGACAGCCCGCCCTTGGCGACGATCGGCCCGGTCGGTGCGCTATGCGGCACGCCGCTCGGCGGTTCCAGGCTGATCGCCAGGGTCGCGCCGGCCACCAGTTTTGCCAGCAGATCGGCCGGGACCGGCACCGAATGCGCTACCTGCGTCGAGACCAGGCCCAGCGAACGCGGCGCCTCGCCCTTGGGAATCAGCCACAGCTCGGCGATGCGCCCCTGCGCGTCCGCGGGCGCGGGCACCGGCACCATCAGCACCTTGGACTGGCGCCGATCGACCGTGGCCAGCCAGCCGGTGCTGCCGTCGTCGCGCGCCAGCAGCGTGACCGGACGGGTCGGCTCGGCTTCCACCGGCGGCAGTTGCACCGGCGGTTGCTGCACCAGCGGCGGCGGTGTCGGCGCCGGCGCGCGGCCGAAGAACAGCGCGACCACGGCCAGGGCCGCGGCCAGCGCGGCGGTGGCGCGCCAGAAGCCGACGCTGTTCCACAGCCCGCGCGGCGGCGCGCCTTCCACCGGCGACCAGCCCAGGCGGCTGCGCAGGCGCGGCCACAGGTGCGCGGGCACGGCGGCCGGGTCGATCTCGGCGATCAGCGCGGCGAAGCGGCGTTCCCAGTCGGCGACCAACCGTCCGAACGCAGGCTCGGTTTCGATACGCAACTCCGCGAGCCGGCGCTCGCGCGCATCCAGCACGCCCAGCACGTACTCGCCCGCGTGCACATCCGCGCTCGGCGGTTCGCCATCGATATCGTGTTCGCGAATATTCATGACTGTGCGCTCACCCTTCCAAGCACGCGCGCAGCTGAATCAGGCCGCGACGGATCCAGCTCTTGACGCTGCCCAGCGGCGAGCCGGTGCGCTGGGCCAGTTCTTCGTAAGTGGAGCCGTCGAAGAACGCCGTGCGGATCAGGCTGCGGCGGCGTTCGTCGAGTTCTTCCATGCATCGGCGCAGGCGTTCGTGTTCGTCGTCGCTTTCCACCTGCGCCGACGGCGTCGGCGCGGTGTCGGCGATTTCGTCGATCAACTCCAGCGGCGCGCGCTTGACCGTGGGCAAGGTGCGCAAGCGGTCGATGGCCTTGTTGCGCGCGATCATCGCAAGCCAGGTGATCGCGCTGGCGCGGCCGGCGTCGAACTGGCCGGCCTTGCGCCAGACCGTGGCGTAGACCTCCTGCAACACGTCTTCGGCCTCGGCGCGCTCGGGCAGCAGGCGCAGGCATACGCCGAACAGGCGCGAGGAGGTTTCGCGATACAAGCGCTCGAACGCGGCGGCATCGCCGCGGCCGACCGCAAGGAGCAATTCGCCGGTGGGATCGGAAGGATCCGGGCGTCCGGACTGCGTGGCCGTGGAATCGGTCATCTGCGCCTCGGTCGTGCGCGCCGACAGGACGCGTCTTGCCCGGGATTCTAGACACCCTTTCGCCAGATTCGGCAAATAAGCCCGGGTGGGTCTACCGAAGCGTGAGCCACGGCGCGATTGTGGGCCTGGACCCGGCGGCGCCGGTGCTGGCGCGGCCGTTGGCGGAGCGGTGTTCGTGCGCGAGCCGCGGACATTCGCCACCCTGCCCCAGGCGATATTGCCGGCCACACGCGGCGGCCGATGCGGATCGCGCGCCGGCGCGATCGGACGGAGAGAGTCGAAGACGGCTTGCATCGCAGGTTCACGCCACGGCCGCGGTCCGGCCTACGCGAGCAGATACGGGCATGACGGAGCGGCGGATGCGCGGCGATGCGATTCATCGTTTGAACGCAGCTCGCGAGCGAAGCTACGAAGTCTTTTGTAGGAGGGGCTTCAGCCCCGATGCTTTCCGATCAGTATTGACGAACACCGGTTTCTGGCCGAAGAGCATCGGGGCTGAAGCCCCTCCCACAAAAAACCTCGGAGCTTTCAAACCGATGCAGTGGCCTCGCTCGGGCCGCATGGAATCACATGCAACAGCGCCGCTTGTCGATCGACACTATCGACCGCCCGCACTGACGAAGTCACGAGGTCTTTTGTAGGAGGGGCTTCAGCCCCGATGCTGTTCGATCAGAGGTGATGAGACATGCAACGGTGCCGCTTGTCGATCGACACTATCGACCGCCCGCGCTGGCGAAGCCACGAGGTCTTTTGTGGGAGGGGCTTCAGCCCCGATGCTGTTCGATCAGAGGTGATGAGAAAGGATTTCTGGGCGAAGAGCATCGGGGCTAAAGCCCCTCCTACAAAAACTTCGAAGCTTTCGCGCCGATGCGGTAGCGACGCGCTCAAGCAAAGCTCCGCAGCTCCCGCATTCAAACCTTGACGCTCTCCGGCGCAGCCAGACTGAACCCCACCGTCGTCGCGCCCTCGCCGCTGCTGGCGAACACGTTGCCGCCATGCAGCGCGGCGATCGCCTTGACGATCGACAGCCCAAGACCATGATGCCGCTCGCCCCGATGCTGGCGCGCGGCATCCACCCGATAGAAACGGTCGAACATGCGCACCAGATGCTCGGCCTCCACACTGCTGCCGTGATTGCGCACGGCCACGCTGGCGCCGGTGCCGCATTCGCTCGGCGCGCCGACGCCTTCGCGCAACTCCACCACGATCTCCGAACCCGGGGTGGCGTGCTGGACGGCGTTGTGCAGCAGGTTGGTGATGGCGCGGCGGAACAGCGAGGTGTCGATCCAGGCGTCGGCGGCGCCGTCGATGCGCAGGCGCATGCCGGCTTCTTCCAGCAGGTACTCCATGAATTCGCCGGTCTTGGCGACTTCCGCGGCCAGCGGCACGCAGACCCGGTCCAGGGCGATGTCGCCCTGATCGGCGCGCGACAGGAACAGCATGTCGTTGACGATGCCGCGCATGCGTTCGAGTTCTTCCAGATTCGACTGCAGCACGTCCTCCAGCTGCGCGACCTCGCGCGGCCGCGACAGCGCGACCTGGGTCTGGCCCATCAGATTGGTCAGCGGCGTGCGCAATTCGTGGGCGACATCGGCGTTGAACGAATCCAGGCGCGTGTACGCCGCTTCCAGGCGATCGAGCGCGCCGTTGAACGCGCCGGTCAGCCGGCCCAGCTCCGGCGGCAGTTCGGTCGGCTGCAGGCGTTGCGACAGATTACTCGGGCTCAGCCTCTGCGCCTGGCTGGACAGGCGCTGCAACGGCCGCAGGCCGACCAGCGCGATCCAATGGCCGAGCAAAGCGACCAGGGCGGTGCCGACCACGCCGAGCGCGACCAGTGCCCAGGCGAAAGAGCGCAGCGCGGCGACGTAGGGCCACGAGTCGATACCGATCCACAACCGCACCTGCGGCCGCTCGCCGCGCGGCGGAATCACTTCTTCCAAGGTCCGATACGGCGCGTTGCTGTCGCTGAGCCACAAGCGGCCCATGCCGCGATCGCGTTTTTTCGCCGCCTCCACCTTGGGCGTGGAGTGGCCGATGCGGAAACCCGAGTCGTCGCTCCAGGCCCAGATCTTGGTGCTGCGATCGCTGGAGGTCAGGCTCTCGACCTTGTCCTGGACCTTGTACCAGCGGTCGCGCATGTCGCACACCGCCACGCTGCCGGCGACGTAGCGCAGCTTGGTTTCCAGCTCGGCGTGCTGGTAACGCACGATCTGCATCTCAAGCACCTTGTACAAAGTGACGCCGACCAGGGTGAACACCAGCAACGCGGCCAGCGCGAACATCGCCGCCAGGCGCTGGGCGATGGACAGATCGCGCAAGGGCTTCATGCCGACACCCGCCCCGGCGGCGGCGCGGCATCGTCTTCGTCGTCCTCGCGCGCCTCCAGCACATAGCCCATGCCGCGCACGGTGTGCAGCAGCTTGTTGCGGAACGGGCCGTCGATCTTGGCGCGCAGGCGCTTGATCGCCACTTCCACCACATTGGTGTTGCTGTCGAAATTGATGTCCCACACTTGCGCGGCGATCACCGTCTTGGACAGGATCTGGCCGCGACGCTGCGCCAGCAAGGCCAGCAGCGCGAACTCCTTGCCGGTCAGGTCCAGGCGCGTGCCGTCGCGGAAGGCGCGGCGCGCGAGCAGGTTGATCTGCAGATCGCCGATCTGCAGTTCGGTCGGCTCCTGCTGGCGGCCGCGCCGCACCAGCGCCTGCAGCCGCGCCAGCAGTTCGATGAAGGAAAACGGCTTGACCAGATAATCGTCGGCGCCCGCGCCCAGGCCGTGGACGCGATCGTCCACGCGGTCGCGCGCGGTCAGCATGATCACCGGCGTCTGCTTGCGCGCGCGCAACTCGCGCAGCACGGTGAAGCCGTCCATGCCCGGCAGCATCACATCCAGCACGATCACGTCGTAGTCGAACTCGCGCGCCAGATGCAGGCCGCTGAGGCCTTCGCGCGCCACGTCCACGGTCCAGCCCTGCTCGGACAGGCCGTCGCGCAGATAGTCGGCGGTTTTGACTTCGTCCTCGACGATCAGCAGTTTCATCTCGGCGGGCGGTTCATGACGGTGGCGGGCCAGCGGGCATCGTACAACTCCACTCAGGCGATGGCCGGCCCGGCGGCCGCGCCGGGGTCCGCGGCCGGGGCCGCGGCGGTGGCGGTGCGGCGGCGGCTCAGGAACAGGCGGTCCAGGGCCAGGTAGATCACCGGCGTGCTGTACAGCGTCAGCACCTGGCTGATCAGCAGGCCGCCGACCACCGCCACGCCCAGCGGCTGGCGCAGCTCCGAGCCGGTGCCCAGGCCGACCATCAGCGGGATCGCCCCGAGCAAGGCGGCGATGGTGGTCATCATGATCGGCCGGAACCGGGTCAGGCAGGCTTCGTGGATGGCCTCCACCGGCCCCAGGCCGCGATTGCGCTGCGCGTCGAGGGCGAAATCGACCAGCAAGATGCCGTTTTTCTTGACGATGCCGATCAGCAGTACCAGCCCGATCAAGGCCATGATCGAGAAATCCAGTTTCCACAGCCACAGCATCAGCACCGCGCCGATGCCGGCCGAGGGCAGCGTCGACAGGATCGTCAGCGGATGCACGAAGCTCTCGTACAGCACGCCCAGGATGATGTAGACCGCCAGCAGCGCGGCGAAGATCAGCAGCGGCTGGGTCGCGAGCGAATCCTGGAAGGCCTGCGCGCTGCCCTGGAAATTGCCGCTGACGCTGGCCGGCATGCCGATCTGCGTCTTCGCCTGTTCGACCGCGCGCACCGCATCGCCCAGGGCCACGTTCGGCGCCAGGTTGAAGGAGATGTTCACCGCCGGGGACAGCCCGTTGTGGCTGATCGACAAGGGGCCGTTGGCGGGCGGCTCGATCCGCGCCAGCGCCGACAGCGGCACCATCTGTCCGGTCAAGGGCGAGCGCAGATGGAAGTAGGCCAGGCTGTCGATGCTGCCGCGCATGCGCGGGTTGATCTCCAGGATCACCTTGTATTGGTTGGTCTGCGTCTGGAATTCGTTGATCTGGCGCTGGCCGTAGGCATCGTAGAGCACCTGATCGATGTCCTGCGCGCTGAAGCCGAAACGCGCCGCGGCGGTGCGGTCGATCGCCAGCCGCACGATGCTCGCGCCGATCTGCTGATCGTTGGAGACATCGCGCAGTTGCGGCAATTGCGCCAGCTTCTGGGTCAGCTTGTCGGCCCATTCGGACAGCTCGGCGCTGTCGGCGTCGCGCAGGGCGTACAGGTACTGGGTGCGCGAGGGGCCGGCGCCGATATTGATGTCCTGCGCCGAACGCAGATAGATCGCGATGCCCGGCACCTTCGACAGCTTGCTGCGCATGCGGTCGATGAACTGCTCCGACGACACGTCGCGATCGCCGCGGTCCTTCAACACGAACCAGAACCGGCCATTCGACATGGTCGGACTGCCGCCGGTCGCGCCGACCGAATGGCCGTAGGCCATGATCGCAGGATCCGTGGACGCGATCTGCGCGAGTTGCTTGTGCTTGGCCATCATGTCGTCGTAGGAAATATCCTGCGCCGCCTCGGTGGTGCCGAACACGAAGGCGGTGTCCTGCAAGGGGAAAAAGCCCTTCGGGATGTAGGCGTAGGACGCGATCGCGATGCTCAGGGTCACGCCGAACCCAACCAGCATCAGGCGTTGATGCGACAAGGCCCAGCGCAGGCTGCGGTCGTAACCAGCCATCACGCGCGCGCCGAACCCGCCACCGTTCGGATCGTGCTTGGGCGCGTTGCGCATGAAGCGCGAGGCCAGCATCGGCGCCAGGGTCAGCGAGGCGACAATCGAAATCAGGATCGCCACCGTCACCGTCAGCGCGAACTCGGCGAACAAACGCCCGACCACGCCGCCCATGAACAACAAGGGGATGAAGGCGGCGATCAGCGACAGGCCGATGGTCAGCACGGTGAAACCGATCTCGCTGGAACCTTGCAAGGCCGCCTGCAGCATCGGCATGCCGGCCTCGCGATGCCGGTGGATGTTCTCGACCACGACGATGGCGTCGTCGACCACGAAGCCGACCGCGATCACCAGCGCGACCAGGGTCAGGTTGTTGAGGCTGAAGCCGAACGCGTACATCGCCGCGAAGGTCGCCACCAGCGCCACCACCAACACCGCGCCGACGATCAGCGTCGCCGACCATTGGCGCAGGAACAGCCCCATCACCGCGACCACCAGCGCCACCGTCAGCACCAGGGTCAGCTCGACCTCGTGCAGGGACGCGCGGATGGTGCGGGTGCGGTCGTTGAACACCGCCACATCCACGCTGGCCGGAAGATTGGCGCGCAGCTTGGGCAGCGCCGCCAGCACCGCGTCGGTGGTGTTGATGATGTTGGCGCCGGGTTGGCGGAACACGATCAGCATCACGCCGTCCTTGCCGTTGGGAAAGGCGCGGACGTAGTCGTTCTCGGCGCCGAAACTGACGTGGGCGACCTCGCCCAGACGCACCGGCGCGCCGTTGCGATAGGTCACCACCAGGCGTTGGTAGTCCTCAGGTTTAAACAATTGATCGTTGGTTTCCAACGTCGACATGCGCTGCGCGCCGACCACCGCGCCCTTGGCCTGATTGACGCTGGAACTCTGCGCGGCGGTGCGCAGATCCGACAGGGTCAGGCCGACCGCGGCCAGGCGTTCGGGCTCGGCCTGGATGCGGATCGCCGGACGGCGCTGGCCGGCGATGAAGATTTCCGAGACGCCGTTGATCTGGCTGAGATTGCGCGCGAGCACGGTCTCGGCCAGATCGCTGAGTTCGGTCAGCGGCATCAGGTCGGAGTTCATGCTCAGCACCAGGATCGGGCTGTCGGCTGGATTGACCTTGCCCCAGGTCGGCAGCGCGGGCATGTCGCGCGGCAGGCGGCCGGAGACGTTGTTGATCGCCGCCTGCACTTCCTGCGCGGCCGTGTCGATGCTCTTGTCGAGCACGAACTGCAAGGTGATGTTGGTGCTGCCCAGGGCGCTGGTGGAGGTCATCTCGGTGATGCCGGGCACTGAGGTCAGCTGGGTTTCCAGCGGCGTGGCGACCGCCGAGGCCATGGTTTCCGGGCTGGCGCCGGGCAGGCTGGCGCTGATGCGGATGGTCGGGAACTCGGCTTGCGGCAGCGGCGCCACCGGCAATCGCGGCAGGGCGAATAAACCGAGCAACAGCACCGCCGCGGTCAGCAGAGTGGTGGCGACCGGATGACGGACGAACCAGCCGGAAATCGAAACGCGCGCCGCAGGCTGGCCGCTCATGGCGTGGCCGCCGCGACGCGCGCGTCGGTGCCGGCCGCGTTCGCAGCGACCGCCGCGGCCGCGACCGGCGCCACGGTCATGCCGGGCTTGAGCCGCGACTGGCCGTCGCGCACCACCCGATCGCCGGCCCGCAGGCCGTGCACCACCGCGATCTTGTCGTTCTGATACTCCACCCGCACCGGCACCATCGCGACCTTGTCGCCGGCCTCCAGGCGATAGACGAAGTTCTGTTCGTTACCGCGCTGCACCGCTTCGGACGCGACCACAATCGCGCCCGCGCTCAAGCCGGTGCGCACGCGCACGCTGACCAACTGGCCGGGCCACAACTTGTCCTGCGCATTGGCGAACACCGCGCGCACCCGCACGGTGCCGGTGGCTTCGTCGATCTGGTTGTCGATCACGCGCAACTCGCCGTCGGCCAGCACGCTGCCGGCGTCGCGGTCGAGCGCCTGCACTTCGACTTTGCCGCCGGCCTGGGCCGTGCGCAGGCGTGGCAGTTGATCCTGCGGCAGCGCGAACACCACCGAGATCGGATCGACCTGCTGCACCGTCACCAGCCCGTCCGGATCGCTGGCGCGCACGACATTGCCCGGATCGACCTTGCGCAGCCCGATGCGGCCGTCGATCGGCGAGACGATGCGGGTATACGACAACTGCACGCGCGCGCCGTCGATGGCGGCCTGATTGGCCTGCGTGGTCGCCTGCAGTTGCTGCACCGAAGCGGTCTGCTGATCGAGCATCTGCCGGGCGATCAACTGGCTGCCGGACAATTGCCGGAAGCGGTTGAGATCCGATTGCGCCGAGCGCAGTTGCGCGTCGTCGCGCGCCAGTTGCGCCTGCGCGCCGTTGAGGCTGGCGGCGATGGCGCGATCGTCGATGCGCGCCAGCAACTGGCCGCGCTTGACCGTCTGGCCTTCGCGGAACAGCACGTCGGTCAGCACGCCATCGACCTGGCTGCGCAGCACCGCGCTCTGCAGCGAGGTCACGGTGCCGATGGTTTCCTGCCAATGCGGAACGTCGCGACGTTCGACCTGGGTCAGATTGACCGGCACCGGCGGCGGCGCCTTGGGCGGCGGCGCGCCGCGGCTGCCGAATCCGCCCAGCGACAGGCCCGTGCCGACGATCGCGACAAGGCCCAGGGCGGCGTAGACGGTCTTGCGGGCGCGCGGCGACACAGCGTGTGCGGTTTGGGGCGGCATGTCCGGCATCCGTGGCAGGTGGGGGAAAGAGGTGGCGGCGCCCTTGGAGAAAAACGCCGCCGATGATCCGCGAGGGGATGGCGCGGACCATGCGGAAACTGTAGGCGCGCACCGCCTACGCGACGCTGTCGCTTGGCTGACAAATCCGTCAGTTGATGTCATGTGCGCGGGCATTACTTTCGGCAGGGAGAGGCGCGGATGCGAGCTCTTCGCCTGTTCAATGTCCTGCTACGGTTTCGAGCGCTCGCGCTTTTTGCTCGTCATTTCCGAGAAGGCGAGCTTCGCTTTACTTCGGCGTAGCCGAACATCCAGAGCCTTCAGCGCCATCCTTCCAGACCGTCATTCCCGCGAACGCGGGAATCCAGAGACTTCAGCGTCATCTTTCCAGAACGTCATTCCCGCGAAAGCGGGCTCTGCTTTACTTCGGCGGAGCCGAACATCCAGCGACTTCAAACGTTCTCGCACGAAAGGCCCTGGATTCCCGCGTTCGCGGGAATGACGAGCAAAAAAGGCGGAGACTTTGAATAAGCGCTCAGACGCTCGTGCGCACTCACACGGCAATCGCGACCCCATCAATCGCGCGGGCCATAGCACGGGCCCACGCGCACTCACCTCAGTGCTTGCCCTTACGCGCCGCAGCAGGCGCCACCAGCTTGATCTCGAACAAATCCGGCCAAAGCTTGCCGGTCACGAACAAGCGGTCGCGCGCCGGATCGTAGGCGATGCCGTTGAGCACATCGGCGCCGCGAGTGGAGCGGCCATGCTTCTCCAGCAGACCGCTCAGATCGATCCAGCCCAGCACATGCCCGGTCTTGGGATCGATACGCGCGATGCGGTCGCTCTGCCAGATGTTGGCGTACAGCTCGCCCTTGACCCACTCCAGCTCGTTGAGCTGAGCGACCGGGCGGCCTTCATCGCTGACCTGGATGCGCGAGCGCTCCTTGAAGGTCTGCGGATCGAGCAAACGGATCTGCGCGGTGCCGTCGCTCATATACAACGTGTCGGCCGAGCGGGTCAGGCCCCAGCCCTCGCCCGGATAACGGAAGGTGCCGGCGGGATCGAAATCGGGCAGATTCAGCACAAAGCCCACACCGTTGGTCCAGGTCAGCACCACCACCTGCTGGCCGCGATCGACCATGCCTTCGCCGAACACTTCCGCTGGCAGATCGGCCTTGTGCACGACCCGGCCGGTGGCCAGCTCGACCTTGCGCACGGACGAGCGGCCGTTCAGCCCGGTGCTCTCGTACAGAAAGCCGCCCCTGAAGATCAGCCCCTGGGTGAAGGCCTGCGGATCGTGCGGATAGGTCGCCACCACCTTATAGGAGTACACCGGCAACCCGCTGCGCGCCTGCGCCGGCACCTGCGAACAGGCGGCGGCCAGGGCCAGGGTCAGCGCCGCGACGGCGATCGAACGCATCCACATTGGGCTCACAGGCATGGGCTCTGGCGTTGACAGACCGCCGAGGATACCGCCAAAGCCTTGCTGCGCCTGCATCGCGCGCCAGTCGCACCCTGTGAAACCCGTCCCCGGGTAGAATCCCGGGCTCAGCCCCACCCTGCCCCAAGGTTCCATGACTGATTCCGTACGTCCGGTGTTCCACGGCTTCGAACAGATCCCCCTGCGCGAGTACGCCGAGCGCGCCTACCTCGATTACTCGATGTACGTGGTCCTGGACCGCGCCCTGCCCTTCATCGGCGACGGCCTCAAGCCGGTGCAGCGCCGCATCATCTACGCGATGAGCGAACTCGGCCTCAACGCCGCCTCCAAGCCGAAGAAATCCGCGCGCACCGTCGGCGATGTGATCGGTAAGTACCATCCGCACGGCGACAGCGCCTGTTACGAGGCGATGGTGCTGATGGCGCAGCCGTTCTCGTACCGCTATCCGCTGGTCGAGGGCCAGGGCAACTTCGGTTCCAGCGACGATCCCAAATCCTTCGCGGCGATGCGCTACACCGAGTCCAAGCTGACCCCGATCGCGGAAGTGCTGCTGGGCGAACTCGCCCACGGCACCGTCGATTGGACGCCCAACTTCGACGGCACCCTGGAAGAGCCGACCTGGATGCCGGCGCGCCTGCCGCACTTGCTGCTCAACGGCACTACCGGCATCGCGGTCGGCATGGCCACCGACGTACCGCCGCACAACCTCAACGAAATCGTCAGCGCCTGCGTGCGCCTGCTCGACGACCCGGACGCGACCACCCGCGACCTGTGCGAGCACGTGCTCGGCCCGGATTACCCGACCCCGGCCGAGATCATCACCTCGCGCGCCGACCTGCTGCAGATGTACGAAACCGGCCTGGGCAGCGTGCGCGCCCGCGCCATCTTCGAGAAAGACGGCGCCAACATCGTCGTCACCGCGCTGCCCTACCAGGCCTCGCCGGGCAAGGTGATCGAGCAGATCGCCACCCAGATGCGGGCCAAGAAGCTGCCGTGGCTGGAAGACATCCGCGACGAATCCGATCACGCCAACCCGACCCGCATCGTGCTGGTGCCGCGCTCCAACCGCGTCGATGTCGAACAGCTCATGGGCCATCTGTTCGCCACCACGGACATGGAGAAGAGCTTCCGGGTCAATATCAACATCATCGGCCTGGACGGGCGCCCGCAGGTCAAGGGCCTGAAGGCGCTGCTGAGCGAGTGGCTGACCTTCCGCACCGACACCGTCACCCGCCGCCTGACCCACCGCCTGGACAAGGTCGAGCGCCGCCTGCACCTGTTGGAAGGCTTGCTGGTCGCATTCCTCAACCTGGATGAAGTGATCCGCATCATCCGCACCGAGGACGAACCGCGCGCGGTGCTGATGCAGCGCTTCGGCCTGAGCGAAGAGCAGACCGACTACATCATGGAAACCCGGCTGCGCCAGCTCGCGCGCCTGGAGGAAATGAAGATCCGCGGCGAGCAGGACGAATTGCAGAAAGAACGCGAACAACTGATCGCCCTGCTCGGCAGCAAGGCCAAGCTCAAGAAGCTGATCAAGGACGAACTGATCGCGGATGCAAAAAAATTCGGCGACGCGCGCCGTTCGCCGCTGGTCTCGCGCAGCGCCGCGCAGGCGCTGTCGGAAACCGAACTGGTCGCCAGCGAACCGATGACCGTGGTCATCAGCGAAAAGGGCTGGGTGCGCGCGGCCAAGGGCCACGACATCGACGCGGCCACGCTGAGCTATCGCGACGGCGACGGCGTGCTGGGCGCCGCGCGCGGCCGCAGCACGCAGCAGGTCGCGTTCCTGGATTCCACCGGCCGCTCGTATTCGGCGTTGATCCACAGCCTGCCTTCGGCGCGCGGCAACGGCGAGCCGTTGACGGGGCGGTTCGCGCCGGTCGCGGGGGCTTCATTTCAAGCCTTGGCGGCTGGCGACAACGATCAGCGCTTCGTTCTGGCCAGCTCTCATGGTTACGGTTTCGTCACCCGCTTCGAGAACCTCACCGGCCGCAACAAGGCCGGCAAGGCGATGCTGTCGCTGACGCCCAACGCCAAGGTATTGCAGCCGGCGCAGGTCGGCGATGTGGAACTCGACCGCGTGGTCGCGGTGACCAACGTCGGCCATCTGCTCGCCTTCCCGGTGTCGGAGCTGCCCGAGCTCGATAAGGGCAAGGGCAACAAGATCATCGACATTCCCAAGGCGAAGCTCGGCACCGAGCGCGTGGTCGCGGTGGCGGTGGTCGCGCCGGGCGCGACGCTGAGCATCAAGTCGGGTTCGCGGACAATGAGTCTGTCGTTCAAGGAGCTGGAGCCGTATTTGGGGGCTCGCGCCACGCGCGGCGGGTTGTTGCCGCGTGGGTGGCAGAAGGTGGAAGGGTTGGCGGTGGAGTGAGTTTTCGCTTTCGCTGATCTGGTTTATGGAAACGCCCCGCATTGCGGGGCGTTTCTTTTTTGGGGTGGTGCGGCGATTTGTTGGTAAGAGCGAATCCCCCTGCCCCCCTTTTTCAAAGGGGGGAACAGCAACGGCAAGGGCGGCAATGGTGGTGGCGGTCGTGGCGGCAAAGGCGATACCGAGCGCGAACCGTTGCCCCCTTTGAAAAAGGGGGCTGGCGCCTGCGTAGCCCGCTTCAGGTGGATACAGCTGCGCCGGGGGATTTGCTTTTCGCTGTCGCTTGGTCTGTTTACGGAAACGCTCCGCATTGCGGGGCGTTTCTTTTTTTGGGGCGGCGCGGCGATCTGGTTGTAAGAGCGAATCCCCCCTGCCCCCCTTTTTCAAAGGGGGGAACAGCAACGGCAACGGCGGCAACTACGATGGTGGCGGTGGCGGTGGCCAGGACGATACCAAGCACGAACCGTTGCCCCCTTTAAAAAAGGGGGCTGGCGCCCGCGTAGCCCGCTTCAGGTAGATACAACTGCGCCGGGGGATTTGCTTCGGCTCCGCCCTCACCCCCCGACATAAGCCGCCAAATGCTTCCCCGTCAGCGTAGAACGCGCTTTGACCAGATCGGCCGGCGTGCCTTCGAACACCACCTTCCCGCCCTCATGCCCCGCGCCCGGCCCCAGATCGATGATCCAGTCCGCATGCGCCATCACCGCCTGATGATGCTCGACCACGATCACCGACTTGCCGGCATCGACCAATCGATCCAGCAACCCCAGCAACTGCTCGACATCGGCCAGATGCAAGCCCGCGGTCGGTTCGTCGAGCACATAGATCCCGCCCTTCTCCGCCATGTGCGTGGCGAGCTTGAGCCGCTGCCGCTCGCCGCCCGACAACGTAGTCAGCGGCTGGCCCAGGCTGAGATAGCCCAGCCCGACATCGGCGAGCCTCTCCAGGATGGCGTGCGCGGCCGGCAGATGCGCCTTGCCGGCGCCGAAGAAGTCGCGCGCCTGCGCGACCGACATCGCCAGCACCTGGCTGATGTCCTGGCCGCCGAATTTGTACTTCAACACCTCGGCCTGGAAACGCTTGCCTTCGCAGTCTTCGCAGACGCTGGCGACGCCGGCCATCATCGCCAGGTCGGTATAGATCACGCCGGCGCCGTTGCAGGTCGGACAAGCGCCTTCGGAGTTGGCACTGAACAAGGCCGGCTTGACGTTGTTGGCCTTGGCGAAGGCTTTGCGGATCGGTTCCAGCAGATCGGTGTAGGTCGCCGGATTGCTGCGGCGCGAGCCGCGGATCGCGCCCTGATCGACCGACACCACGCCGGCGCCGGCCGGAATCGAGCCGTGCACCAGCGAACTCTTACCCGAGCCGGCGACGCCGGTGACCACCACCAGCACGCCGAGCGGGATATCGACATCGACCTTGCGCAGGTTGTGCGTGCTGGCGCCGCGGATCTTCAGCGCTCCGCTGGCCGCGCGCGGTTTTTTCTTGAGCTTGGCGCGATCGTCCAGATGCCGCCCGGTGAGCGTCTTGCTGGCGCGCAGGCCTTCGACGCTGCCTTCGAAGCAGACCGTGCCGCCACCGCTGCCGGCGCCGGGGCCGAGATCGACGACATGATCGGCGATCGCGATCATCTCCGGCTTGTGCTCCACCACCAGCACCGTATTGCCCTTGTCGCGCAGCCGCAGCAGCAGATCGTTCATGCGCTGGATGTCGTGCGGATGCAGGCCGATGGTCGGCTCATCGAACACATACGTAACGTCGGTAAGCGAAGATCCAAGCTGGCGGATCATCTTGGTGCGCTGCGCTTCGCCGCCCGACAGCGTGCCGGCGGAGCGGTCCAGCGACAGATAGCCCAGGCCGATTTCCACGAACGAATCCAGCGTATGCGTCAGCTTGGCCAACAGCGGCGCCACCGACGGTTCCTTCAGGCCGCGCACCCATTGCGCCAGATCGCTGATCTGCATCGAGCAGGCATCGGCGATGTTGACGCCCTTGATCTTCGACGAGCGCGCCGCTTCGCTCAGGCGCGTGCCCTTGCATTCGGGGCAGACGCTGAAGGTGACCGCGCGCTCGACGAAGGCGCGGATGTGCGGCTGCATCGCGTCCACGTCCTTGGACAGGAACGATTTCTGCACCTGCGGAATCAAACCCGCGTAGGTGAGGTTAATGCCGTCCACCTTGATCTTGGTCGGCTCTTTGTAGAGCAGGTCGTGCAGTTCTTTCTTGTTGAACTTGCGGATCGGCTTGTCCGGATCGAAGAAGCCGCAGCCGTTGTAGATGCGCCCGTACCAGCCTTCCATGCTGAAGCCGGGGATGGTCAGCGCGCCTTCGTTGAGCGATTTGCTGTCGTCGTAGAACGCGGTCAGGTCGAAGTCGGACACCGCGCCGCGGCCTTCGCAGCGCTGGCACATGCCGCCGGTGCGGGTGAAGGTCTCGCGCACGGTCTTGGTCTTGGCGCCGCGCTCGACCGTGATCGCGCCGGCGGCCTTGACCGTGGCGACATTGAAGGCGAACGCGCTCGGCGGGCCGATATGCGGCTTGCCCAGGCGGCTGAAGACGATGCGCAGCATCGCGTTGGCGTCGGTGGCGGTGCCGACGGTGGAGCGCGGGTCGCCGCCCATGCGCTCCTGATCGACGATGATCGCCGTGGTCAGGCCGTCGAGCACATCGACCTCGGGCCGCGCCATCGTCGGCATGAAGCCTTGCACGAAGGCGCTGTAGGTCTCGTTGATGAGCCGCTGCGACTCCGCGGCGATGGTGCCGAACACCAGCGAGCTCTTGCCGGAGCCGGAGACGCCGGTGAACACCGTCAGCCGGCGCTTAGGCAACTCGACGCTGACGTCCTTGAGGTTGTTGACGCGCGCGCCCTGCACGCGGATCAGGTCGTGGCGGTCGGCTGCGCTGGCTGCCGACGGCTGCGGGGGCTTCCTCGTGGACTTGGTCATCGGTTCTCCGTGGGTGACGCGGTGCGGGTGCGGAGGTGGGCGTTTTTTTGGGGGGCTTCATTCCGACGAACGTGGGCTTCCCTTCATTCCCTGGTCCTCTATCAGCCGTCATTCCCGCGAACGCGGGAATCCAGGGCCTTTCGTGCGAGAACGTTTGAAGTCACTGGATTCCCGCGTTCGCGGGAATGACGACCTGGAAAGATGACGCTGAAGTCTCTGGATTCCCGCCTTCGCGGGAATGACGTTCTGGAGGGATGACGCTGAAGTCTTTGGATGTTCGGCTACGCCGAAGTAAAGCAGAGCCCGCCTTCGCGGGAATGACGGCATGAGAGAGTGCGTTGGAATATCGAGCCAAAGCTTCTCGCAAGAACAGGGCCGCAAAACTGCAGCCCCGTCCACGAAATCGCAAACAAATACTCAGCGCACCTGCTGCAACCGGATCAGATTCCCCGACGGATCGCGCACCGCGCAATCGCGAACCCCGTACGGCTGGTCGGTCGGTTCCTGCACGACTTCGACGCCCTTCGCCTGGATCTTGTCGAAGCTGCCATCGACATCGGCCGTGGCCAGGACGATCGCGGCATAGGTGCCCTTGGCCATCATCTCGGCGACGGTGCGCTGCTCGTCCTCGGTGACGCCGGGGCTGGCGGCGGGCGGAAACAGCACGATCGACGGGGTGCCGGGCGCGCCGGCCGGGCCGACGGTGATCCAGCGCATGCCGCCGTAGGCGACATCGTTGCGGACTTCGAAACCGAGGATGTCGCGATAGAAGGTCAACGCGGCGTCGGCGTCGGTGTGCGGGAGGAAGCTGGCGTGGATGCGGATGTCCATGTGTTCGGTCCGATGCGTGTGAGTTCGAGGGCGCTCAGTCTAATTGCGGCTCCACGACCGGCGCTTCTCGATTCCTGATCGGTCGCGTGACCTGCTTGGCCACGCACGAGGGCATGCCCGCCGTCGCCTGCGCCGCCTCGCGCTGATAAACGCTGGGCGGAACGCCGACCAGTTCGGTGAAACGGGTGCTGAAGGTCCCCAGCGACGCGCAGCCGACCGCGAAGCAGACCTCGGTGACGCTGAGCCCGCCGCAACGCAGCAAGGCCATCGCGCGTTCGATGCGCCGGGTCATCAGATAGGAGTAAGGCGATTCGCCGTAGGCCAGGCGGAACTGGCGGCTCAGGTGCCCGGCCGACATGTGCACGCCGCGGGCCAGGGCCTCGACATCCAGGGGTTGCGCATACTCGCGGTCGATGCGGTCGCGGACGCGACGCAGCCGTGCAAGGTCGCGCAGATGCTGCGCAGGGGCGGGTCGGCTGTTCACCGGCGCGATCGTGCCACTTCGCATCGGCAGGCTCAAGCCCGCGATGCACTCCGACCCGCGCGGGCCGGAACATCGGCCTGGCGAACATCGGGCCGGCGCCGCGATCCGCGGCGCCGGCCGAACGCACCGGGCTTAGTGCCCGGTCTGGTTACCGCGGTCCGGCGTCGCGCCGTCCTGCGGCATCAGACCGCTTTGATAACCGTTGAACGGAATCGTGCCCGACTCGACGCGCGGCGCGAACGACAGCAGCAGGCCGAAGCTGGTGCTCGCGTCCTGGCCGCTGCCGTGTTGGCGACGCGCCAGCACGGACAGCTTCCAGCCGCGGGCGATCTCCATGTCCATGCCGGCGCCGTAGGTCAGCGCGTTGTCGCCATAGCTGCGCATGCCCAGGACGTAGTCGTTGGCCGCCGGCAGGATCACGTAGTTCAAGTTCACATCGCTGCGGTTGTCGATCGAATCGCGGTATTCCAGCATCCAGTACGGCCGGAACACGTTGCCGCGGGTGGTCACGATCGGGAAGCTGCCTTCCACGCCCAGCGCCGCGCCGCTGTTTTCGACGGTCTGCGAACCGTAGCTCAGGTCGTAGATGCCCAGGCCGTGTTCGCGATACGCATCGAGCTTGCTGCGGCTGCTGTCCAGGCGGCCGTAACCGGTCAGGCTCAGGCCGTTGCCGGTGCTGTGTTCGTAACCGGCGGTGATCGAGCCGAACACCTGGTCGCCGTCGCGCTGCGCGGTGCCGGTGGTGCCGGCGGTCGCGCTGTAACGGCGGATGTCGAAGTCCAGCTGGCCCCAACCCAGGATGCCGTCCACGAACCAATGCTCGTCCGGGCGCCACAGGCCGTACAGCGACAACGATCGCTGCCGGGCGTCGAGCTTGGAACGCGCATCGTCCAGGTCGGTGTCGTTCCAGCCGTAACCGCCGGCGACGCCGAGCAGGAAGCGATCGCCGATGCGCCAGTCGGCGCCGACGGTGATGCCGTCGCTGCGGAAGTCGAAGCCGTTGCTGCGGGCGTTGCGTTCGCGCTGGCCGTTGGTGATGGTGCCGGCCGTCCACACGCCCCAGCCTTCCGGCAAACGCATCGCCGAGGCCGGCGCGAGCTGGCCCGCCGTCAACGACATTCCGGCGCCGCTGGCGTTGCTCAGGCTCAGACTCAAGCCGTTGCTCGAACTGTTGCTGCTGGCGTAGCGCTGCTGGCGCAGACGGTCGTGGATGTTGGACTGCTGCGCCGAAGCGAAGCGCACGCTGGCATCGACCTGCGCCTGCAGACCGCCGACCACGCTGGGATCGCGGGTGGGATCGGGGCGGTCGGCGACGGTCAGCGTGGCGCTGATCGTGGCCTGCAGATAGTTGGCGGTCGCCGCCTGGGTCGCGATCAGCGTCGCCACGCCGGCGCCGACGATGGTCACCTTGCGCCCGCTTACCGTCGCCACCGCAGTGTTGGCGCTGGTGAAGGTGAAGGCGCCGTTGCTGTTGCTGCTCGGATCGGGCAGATCGAAGGCGGCCTCGCCCACGGTCTTGGCCATGTCGCCGATCCACGACAGGTTCGGCGTCGCGCCGCCGATGATTACCTGCAGCGCGACCTGCGGCGCGGCGGTGTAACTGGCGTTGCCGGCCTGATCGGCGGTCAGCGAACAGGTGCCCGCGCTCAACGTCGTCACCGTGTTGCCGCTGACCGTGCACACGCTCGGCGAGGCGCCGGCGAAGATCACCGGATTGCCCGAGCCGCCGCCGCTGGCCGACACCGTGAAGCTGCCGCCCGGCGTGAACACCGGCGCGCTGGGATTCGCGCTGAAGTTGGTGATCGCCTGCGCGGCCGCGCCGATGATCACGTCCAGCGTCACTTGCGGCGCGGCGCTGTAGTTGGTGTCGGCGGCCTGATCGGCGGTGAGCGAACACGTGCCCGCGCTCAACATCGTCACCGTGCTGCCGCTGACCGTGCACACCGACGCGGTGGTGCTGGCGAACACCACCGGGCTGGTCGAAGCGCCCGGCGTGGCGCTGAGCGCGAAGCTGCTGCCCGGCGCGTACACCGGCGCCGCCGGATTGGCGGCGAAGTTGGTGATCGCCTGCGGCGCCGCGGCGATCGTCACCGTCAGCGTCACTTGCGGCGACGCGCTGTAGTTGCCGTCGCCGGCCTGATCGGCGGTGAGCGCGCAAGCGCCCGCGCTCAACATCGACACCGTGCTGCCGGCGACCGTGCACACCGCCGGCGAGGTGCTGGCGAACAGCACCGGGCTGGTGGACAGACCGGGCGTGGCCGAGACCGTGAAGCTACCGCCCGGCGCATACACCGGCGCGGCCGGATTGGCGGCGAAGTTGCTGATCGCCTGCGTCGCCGGGCCGATGTTCACCGCCAGCGTCGCTTGCGGCGCGGCGGCGTAGTTGGCGTTGCCGGCCTGATTCGCGGTCAGCGAACAGGTGCCCGCGCCGAGGATGCTGGCGGTGACGCCGCTGATCGTGCACACCGCCGGCGTGGTGCTGGCGAACACGACCGGATTGCCCGATGCGCCGCCGCTGGCCGAGACCGTGAAGCTGCCGCCCGGCGCATACACCGGCGCGGCCGGATTGGCGGCGAAACCGGTGATGACCTGCGCGCCGGGTCCGATGGTCACCGCCAACGGAACCTGCGGCGCGGCGCTGTAATTGGCGTTGCCGGCCTGATCGGCGGTGAGTGCGCAGTTGCCGGCCGCGAGCGTGCTGACCGTGTTGCCTGCCACCGTGCACACCGCCGGCGTGGTGCTGGCGAACACGACCGGATTGCCCGATGCGCCGCCGCTGGCCGAGACCGTGAAGCTGCCGCTCGGCGCGTACACCGGCGCGGCCGGATTAGCGGCGAAACCGGTGATGGCCTGGGTGCCTTGCGCGATCGCCAAGGTATAAGCGCGCGTGCCGCTGAAGCCGTTGCTCGATGTGGCCTGCACGGTGAAGTTGTTCGAGCCCGCCGCGGTCGGCGTACCCGACAGCACGCCCGCGCTCGACAGGCTCAGGCCCGCGGGCAACGCGCCGGCGCTGATCGCGAAGGTATACGGCGCAGTGCCGCCGTTCGCGCTGCTCGCGGTGAGCGTCTGCGAATACGCGGTCGCGAGCGCGCCGTTGGCCAAGGTGGACGGGTTAATCGTCGTGGTCACCGTCACGCAACTGAGCGCGAGGTTAGTGACATCGCTTGCGATCGCCAGACCGCTGGACGGATTGACCGTGCACAACTGTCCGGCCGGCGAGCTGAGCACGCTGACGTTCCAGTTCGCGCCCTGCGGCAATCGCGTCGGAAACACGAAATTCGGGGCCGCCTGCGCGACCACCACTTGCTGCGAACTGCCCGGATTGGTCGCGGTGAGTTGCAGGGTGACCGGACCGGTCTGGCCCGCCGCCGCGCCGCCGACCGAGAACTCGGTCTGGGCGAAGCAGATCAGCGCCGCGCCGTTGCCGCTTTGTACGCCGTTGTTGATGGTGACCGCGCTCAGGCCGGTGGCGCCGGAACTGCCGCCCGCACCGCCGCCGCCGCCGCCGTTCCAGTTCTGCTGACAGCTGGTCGTGCCGACACCGGCACCGCCGCCGCCCGCACCGACCGTGGCGCCGCCGCCACCGCCGCCGGCGAAACCGGCACCGGTGAAGGAACCGCTGAAATTGAAGGCCACACCGCCTTTGCCGGTGGCCGCGTTACCCGCGGTGCCCGGAAAGGTCGGGCAGCCCGCGCCCGGGGCGCCGCCGGTGCCGACCGAACCGCCGCCGCCGCCGAACGGACCGGGGCCCCCGGGCACGTTGGCGCCCGCACCGCCCACACCGCCGCCGCCAACGCCGCCGGCTCCGCCCGCGATAACATCGTCGGTGCTCCAGCCGGCATTACCGCCGCCGCCGCCGCCGCCGGCGATACCGACCCGATTGCCGATGCCGTTACCGCCCACGCGCAGATCGGTGGCGCCGCCGCCGCTGCCGGTGCCGTCCACGCTGTCGCCCAGGCCACCGGGATTGACCGCCTGCGAGCCCTGCCCGCCGACCCAAATGGACAGCGCCGCGCCCGGCGTGACCGCCAGGGTGCCGCGCACGCGCCCGCCCAATCCGCCGTTGCCGCCGGAAGAACTTGGGCCGCTGCCCGTGCCGCTGCGACCCGCGCGGCCTTGGGCGCCGCTGAGATACACCGTCAGCGAGTGCACGCCGGCCGGCACGGTGGCGGTCTGTTCGCCGCCGGTGAAACCGAACGCGGCCGGCGTTTCGCCGACCCCGCAACTTTGCGCCTGGGCGCCGCCGGCCAGGCCCAGGCCCGGCAACAGCAGCAGCCAACCGTAGCGGCGCGCGCCTTCGCGCACTGTTCGTGCAGCGGCCTGCGCGCGCGCAGCCAGCGACGCGCCGATATGCGTCGCCACGTGATTAAAACCCTTCATTTTGCCCCCAATGCGAATCGCTTAGTCGCGTCCGCAAGACCCGATGCCGAAGACGCGCACCCCCGCGCGCCGTCAGCACATCACCCCACACGGCAAGCTAGCCGCGCCCTCGTTCATCGTCCCGGGAAGCAAGAACTTCATCGCAGAGACAACTCACACTCTGGATGTTCCAGCTCATCCTGAATGCGCCTATCTGGATGAGTGAACGCAAAGAGGGGGCGATACCGGCCGTGGGGATGTGGAGGCGTGCCGCGGCAAAAGAGTCAGCGGGCCTGGAGGTCGGCTGTTTTTGCTTGTCATTCCCGCGAATGCGGGCTCCGCTTTAGCGGGAATGACGAGCCAGCGAGATGACGTTGAAGGCTCTGATTGAATCCACCAGCCCCATACATCCTTACCTACCGTCATTCCCGCGAACGCGGGAATCCAGGGCCTTTCGTGCGGGAACGTTTGAAGTCGCTGGATGTTCGGCTCCGCCGAAGTAAAGCGGAGCCTACGTTCGCGGAAATGACAGACTGAAGGATGACGCTGAAGTCGTTGGATGTGCACAACCGCAAGGATTTCGAGACCCACCATCTCGACTCGCACCCGAACTCGCCGGTGCTGACGCAGTATTTCGCAAACTGGCTGCGGGCGCTGGGCGTGGACGAAGCCGGTTATCGCGCTTTGCGCGACATGCTCGCGATGCGTTGAGGCGCCGCGCCTTCTTTCCGCGAACGACACTCGCCATTGCCGATTTTGCCGGCTGGACGTTGCTGATCCGATCAGTTCCATTTTCGCCCCCGCGCACCGCGGCGGGCGGGAGTAGCCTTCGCTCACGCCCTCGGGGGCGCTGCGCGCACCTCACTCGCAAGACACTTCAACGGAGATGGATATGAATCGCGAGAAAGCCGAACAAGTCGCAGTGCATCTGGCTGCGGGAATGCTGGCCAGCGGCCAGTACGCCATGACCGACGACACCGGCAACGATGCCGAATTCGCCGCCGGGCTCTACAACGCCATCGTCGACAAGCTGGTGGCCTCGCTTGGAGGCGATGCGGGCTGAGCGCGGAAATTTGCGGCCGCGATCGGGCCTTCGTTCATCGAAGCAATGCCCGCGCGAGCCGCGGCCGCCGGTCGGCGTCGTAAGCGCGGCTCAGGCCGCTGCTGCTGGCCGCGGGCGCTCACCCAATCGCGGTCGCCACATCGCAGCGCACCACCGAACCAAAGCGTTCGCCGCCGCCGATCCGCGGCGAACGCGAACGAACGCGGATAACCGCGATCAGTACGAACCGGCCGGCCTGGGCCGCCGTTCGAACATCGGCACCGTCACGCCCTTGGCCTCGCTGCCGTCGGCTTTCCACACCAGAGTTTCGGGCGGGAAATCTTCCTTGCGCGTCATCGCATCGACCTTGCCCGCGATCAGCTTCGCCGCGCCCTTGGTTTCCGGATTCCAGGCGAATACGCCGGCCGCGCCGTACCACACCGCCGGGGTCGCGGCGTCGAGGCGTCGGTCGGGGCACATCGTGTAATTGCGCTGGGCCAGCACGCGCAGCGCGCCGACCGGGACCGCGCGGATGCCCGGCGTGGTGCGTTCCTTGGAATGGCCGGGGCACAGGCGCGCGGCTTCGGCGATGGCCGATTCATAAACCTGTGCGTCGCTTTGCGCGTACGCGGCGTTGGCGCACAGCGCCAGCGCGGCCACGGCGGCGGTCTTGAAGACGGTGGGGGTAAGACGGAAACGGATCGATTGCATGCACTGCTCCTTGATTGCTGCTGGGTCCGGACGGACCGGCGGATCGAGTCCCTGGCTGCCGGCGCGGCGCCATCGATCGATGGGCGCAGGCGCGGGCAGGCCGATCGCGTCGGCCCGAGCATAGCCGCGGCGCAGAGGCCGCATGTAACCGAAGCGTTACGGCCTCGCGACACCTCCCGCATGGCACTCCGCGCCCTCGCCGCCCGCCGCGGCATGGCGGCCTTCGGGCCCGGCCGAGTACAATCCCGGCCGGTCGCGTCGATCCTGCCTGCGCTGCATCGCGTCGTCAGCGCGCTTCGCGCGCCGGCACCGGACCTTGCGTCCGGCGCACGTAACCAATTGATTTTAAAACCAGGCCCCGTAGCTCAGCTGGATAGAGCATCCCCCTCCTAAGGGGAAGGTCACACGTTCGAATCGTGTCGGGGTCGCCATCCATGCGCAGCGCGCGTCCCGCGCGTTGCCGTCGCGTCCTTCGCGGCGCCCGCCTTTCCGTTTCGCCACGCCCCCCGGCGTGCCACCACATGGAGCTTTCGGTATGACCCACCCCGTTCTCGCCGCCCTGGGACTCAAAGACAACGAGTCCGGCACCTACCTCGGCCACGGCGAATGGTCCAAGACCGCCGACGCCGGCGTGCTGGAACCCGTCAATCCCACCGACGGCGAAGTGCTGGCGCGCGTGCAGGCGTCCTCGCAGAGCGACTACGACACCATCGTCGAGCGCGCCCAGGCCGCCTTCGCGGTGTGGCGCACCACCCCGGCTCCGCGCCGCGGCGAAGCCATCCGCCTGTGCGCCGACGCGCTGCGCAAGAACAAGGACGCGCTGGGTTCGCTGGTCGCGCTGGAAATGGGCAAGTCCAAGCCCGAGGGCGACGGCGAAGTGCAGGAGATGATCGACATCGGCGACTTCGCCGTCGGTCTGTCGCGCCAGCTGTACGGCCTGACCATGCATTCGGAGCGTCCGGGCCACCGCATGTACGAGCAGTGGCATCCGCTCGGCATCGTCGGCGTGATCTCGGCGTTCAACTTCCCCGTCGCGGTGTGGGCGTGGAATTCGTTCATCGCGGCGATCTGCGGCGACATCACCATCTGGAAGCCCTCGCCCAAGACCCCGCTGTCGGCGATCGCCTCGATGAAGGTCTGCAACGAAGCGCTGCGCGCCGGCGGCTTCCCGGACATCTTCTTCCTGTTCAACGATGCCGGCACCGAGCTGGCGTCGAACTTCGTCGACGACAAGCGCATCGGCCTGGTGAGCTTCACCGGTTCGACCAAGGTCGGCCGCATCGTCGGCGAGCGCGTCGCCCGCCGCATGGGCCGTTCGCTGCTGGAACTGGGCGGCAACAACGCGATCATCGTCGATGCCTCGGCCGATCTGAAGCTGGCGATCCCGGCGATCGCGTTCGGCGCGGTCGGCACCGCCGGCCAGCGCTGCACCACCACGCGCCGTTTGTTCGTGCACGAGTCGATCCATGACGACGTGCTGGCCAAGCTGGTCGCCGCGTTCAAGCAGGTCGAGAAGAAGATCGGCGACCCGACCGACCCGGCCAACCTGATGGGCCCGCTCAACAGCCGCGATGCGGTGCAGGCCTATCTGGACGCGGTCGAGAAGGCCAAGGCCAGCGGCGGCAAGGTCGAGACCGGCGGCGCGGCAATCGAGCGCAAGGGCAACTTCGTCCTGCCGACCATCATCACCGGCCTGACCAACGACGCCGAAGTGGTGCAGACCGAAACCTTCGCGCCGATCCTGTACGTGATGAAGTTCAAGACGCTCGATGAAGCTATCGCGCTGCAGAACGACGTGCCGCAGGGCCTGTCGTCGTCGATCTTCACCGCCAACCTCAAGGCCGCCGAAGCGTTCCTGTCGGCCGCGGGCTCCGATTGCGGCATCGCCAACGTCAACATCGGCACCTCCGGCGCCGAGATCGGCGGCGCGTTCGGCGGCGAGAAGGAAACCGGCGGCGGCCGCGAGTCGGGTTCCGACGCATGGCGCGCCTACATGCGCCGCCAGACCAACACGATCAACTACTCCGATGCGCTGCCGCTGGCGCAGGGAATCAAGTTCGATCTGTAACGCGACACGGCGGACGATGCGCTGCTTCGCTCCGCCGCAAGCGCCGTTGCCGCCAGGGTTCGCCCTGGCGACAACGCCGGCACCGCCGCCTCGATGTCGCGCGCCGCGCGCGACATCGAACGCGCGCTGGTTTTCGCCGAAGACACGCAGCACTTCGCTGGCCTGATCGATGGCCAACTGGTGTGCGGCGCATTCGCCGGCGCCGGCACTTTTGTAGGAGGGGCTTCAGCCCCGATGCTTTTCTTTCCGAACCGGTGATTTTTGGCGATCGGAAAGAAAAGCATCGGGGCTGAAGCCCCTCCCACAAAAGCAGCCCTGCCCGCGAAACCTGCCGGAAACGGCTGAACAGCCGCATCCCGCCGCAGTCCCAGACAAGTGCCGCGGCCGTCATGAGCCGATGGTCCCAGACTTCGACACCATCGCTTGACCGCCCTCATCCCCCGTGCCTAGCGTGAAATCGCCAGATGGACTGGCGACACATGAGGGAGTCTTGTGAACACACGGAACCGTAGCATCCGCCTCGCCGCGATCGCGTTCGGCGTCTTCGGCTTCGCCGCCGCGCTGACCGCCACCGCGGGCATTCCCGACTGCAGATATTGCCTGGCCGGCTATTACCAGTGCAGGGACAACACCCCGGACGCGCAGCCCAGTTGCCTGGATCAGCTGTTCCAATGCCAGATCGACAACAGGTGCGACCCGAGCCTGCCGCCGGATTGATGCATCGCAGGCGTGAGGAGAGGCAAGCCGACCCGCGCACGCCCAGTGCGCGGGTTTTGTTTTTTGCGCCGCACGGCAAGCGCGGGACGAACACACAGGCGCAAGACTTTCAGGACGTGCCCGCCGCCGGCGCGCGCCGTATGCTGTGACGGTGTTCAAATAACGAAGGAACGAATCCGATGCAAATGCCCGCCCGCCAGACCAACACCCTGGCCGTGCTGAGCCTGATCGCAGGCATTCTCGGCTGGAGCCTGCTGCCCTTCCTCGGCAGCGTCGCGGCGATCATCACCGGCCACCTCGCCCGCGGCCAGATCCGCCGCGAGCCGCAGCGCTACGACGGCGACGGGCTGGCCCTCGGCGGCCTGATCCTGGGCTGGAGCTCGGTGATCATCGCCGTGCTGACCGTGATCGTGGTGATCCTGTTCTTCGGCGGCATCGCCGCGGTGCTGGCCTTCGCCGGCACGCGTTGAGCACTGCGGCCGCGGGCCAATCCATCTGCTGCATCGCAGCTTGTCTGCGTCCGCGCGCTCGCCCAGGGTGACGCGTTCCGGCGCGCCGGAACACGGCGGCCGGAACCACCCACCTCACTCAAGGACGCACACATGAAGGCATGGACCCGCAGCACCCGACTCGCCGCCGTGGCCCTGGCCGTCTTCGGCTTCGGCGCTTCGCTCAGCGCCCTGGCCAGCGACGATGCGCAGTGCGCGCAATGCCGTTCCGAATACGAAAGCTGCCTGCTCAACGCCGAATCGCCGAACCAGGCCAGCGGCTGCCAGGTGCGTTTCGCCGCGTGCGTGAGCACGCTGGATTGCCCGGTCATGGACCTCTGAGCCCGGCGCCGCGGTGCGCCGGCGTTCGCGCGCACCGCGGCACGGTTTCGCGAGCCACCCGCCCGCCGATGCCGCCTCGACGCTGATCCAGGCCACAACGCAGCAGCAAACCAGGGCCGAGCTATGAACTGGCCCGGACCGCGCATCCCAAATCGCGCCAGTGGACGATCGTCATGCTCGCCCGCGGGCACCGGCTTGGGCGATAATCGGGTTTCCTCGACCCGAGCGCCCCCCCGACCTCGTGTATAGCCTTGCCCGCCCCTTCCTCTTCGGACTGGATGCCGAACGAGCCCACGGACTTGGCCTGACGGCGCTGGAAACGGCTTATCGCAGCGGCCTCAACCCGCTGATGGCGCGAGTGCCCAAGCCGCTGCCGACCAAAGTCCTCGGCCTGAGCTTCCCCAATCCGGTCGGCCTGGCCGCCGGCCTGGACAAGAACGGCAGCCATATCGATGCGCTGCTGGCGCTGGGTTTCGGCTTCGTCGAAATCGGCACCGTCACGCCCAAGCCGCAGGCCGGCAACCCCAGGCCGCGCATGTTCCGCCTGCCCGAGCAGCAGGCGGTGATCAACCGTCTGGGCTTCAACAACGACGGCGTCGATGCGCTGGTGCGCAACGTATCCAAGGCGCGCCGCCGCGGCGGCCTGCTCGGCATCAACATCGGCAAGAACAAGGACACGCCCAACGACAGCGCGGAGAACGACTACCTGCACTGCCTGGAGCGCGTGTATCCGCTGGCCGACTACATCACCGTCAACATCTCCTCGCCCAACACCGCGGGCCTGCGCGAATTGCAGGAAGAGCAATCGCTGCGGCGCCTGATCGGCACCCTGCGCGAGGCTCAGGAAAAATTCGCCGCGCGCGAGGGCAAGCGGGTGCCGATGCTGGTCAAGATCGCGCCCGACCTGTCCGACGACGACATCGAAGCCGCCGGCCGCGTGCTGGGCGAGTTGCAGGTCGACGGCGTGATCGCCACCAACACCACCATCGCCCGCGAAGGCGTGGAAGGCAGCGCGTTCGCGAACGAAACCGGCGGCCTGTCCGGTGGGCCGCTAATGAGCCAGTCCACCACGGTGCTGCGCAAGATGCGCACGCGCCTGCCCGAAAGCATCCCGATGATCGGCGTGGGCGGCATCCTCACCGGCGCCGACGCGGTCACCAAGATGGCGGCCGGCGCGAGCCTGGTGCAGTGCTATTCGGGTCTGGTGTATCGCGGGCCTGCGTTGGTCAACGAATGCGTCGAAGCCATCCGCCGCCGCAAGGAAGCGCCCAGCCGTGGCCACGTGCCGCCGACGATCTGAGCCCGCCGCCATCCCTCGCCACCCGTCCCGCTCCGAATCACGCGCATGACTTCGAACCTTCGCATCGTGCGCGATGCCCCGCTGCAGCAGCGCAACACCTTCGGCGTCGCCGCGCGTGCGCCGTGGCTGGTCTCGATCGACGACCCCGCCGCATTGCCGCAGGCACTGCAGTCCGCGCCGCTGCGCGACGGGCTGGCGCTGGTGCTCGGCGGCGGCAGCAACCTGCTGTTCGCCGGCGATCCCGACGGCGCGGTGCTCGAACTCAGCGGCCGTAACGTGCAGGTGCTGCGCCACGAAGACGAACACGCGATCGTGCGCGCCGATGCCGGCGTGCAATGGCACGGCTTCGTGCTGCAATCGCTGGCGCTGGGCTACGCCGGCCTGGAAAACCTGGCGCTGATTCCCGGCACGGTCGGCGCTTCGCCGATCCAGAACATCGGCGCCTACGGCGTGGAAGTGCGCGATTTCGTCCACGCCGTGGAAGCTTTCGAACCGGCCAGCGGGCAATGGCATCGATTCGATAACGCCGCCTGCGGCTTCGGTTACCGCGACAGCCGCTTCAAGCAATCGCCCGACCGTTACCTGATCGGCTCGGTCGAATTCGCCCTGCCGCTGCGGCCCGCGCTGAAGCTCGACTACGCCGGCCTCGGCGAGGAACTGGCGGCGATGGGCGTGGACGCGCCGACGCCGCAGAACGTGGCCGACGCGGTGATCGCGATCCGCCGCCGCAAGCTGCCCGATCCGGCCGTGCTGGGCAATGCCGGCAGCTTCTTCAAGAACCCCATCCTGCCCGCGGCGCAAGCCGAGGCTTTGCTGGCGCAGCACCCGGCGATGCCGGTGTTCCGCGGCGCCGATGCCGGCACGCGCAAGCTTTCGGCCGCATGGCTGATCGACGCCTGCGGCTGGAAAGGCCATCGCGACGGCGATGCCGGCGTGTCGCCGGCGCATGCGCTGGTGCTGGTCAATCACGGCGGCGCGAGCGGACAGCAACTGCTGGACCTCGCCCGCCGCATCGCCGAGTCGGTGCAGGCGCGATTCGAAGTCGCCATCGAACCGGAGCCGCGCATCGTCGGCGCCCGCTGGTGAGCGCCACCGCGCCCGTCCACCCGATGCGCGCCGCCGGCCTGATGCTGGCCAGCACTTTGTGTTTCGGCGGCATGGCCATCGCCATCCGGCTGTCCTCGCAATCGCTGCATACCTTCGAGGTGGCGTTCTTCCGCAACCTGTTCGGCTTGCTCGCGGTGTTGCCGTTGCTGCTGGGTGCGCAGCGCGCCGAGCTGCGCACCAAGCAGTTGCCGAAGTATTTCGTGCGCTGCCTGATCGGCATCTGTTCGATGCTGGCCGGGTTCTGGGCGATCGGCCACCTGCCCTTGGCGCAGGCGATCTCGCTGACCTATTCCACGCCGATCTTCGTCACCATCGCCGCGGTGCTGTTCCTGCACGAACAAGTGCGCGCGCGGCGCTGGCTGGCGGTGGCGGCCGGCTTCATCGGCGTGCTGGTGATCGTGCGCCCGGGTTCGGCGGAGTTTTCCATCGACAGCCTGGCGGCGTTGCTGGCGGCGGTGCTGGGCGGGGTGATTTCGATCCAGATCAAGCAGCTGTCGCGGATCGATTCGGCCAACACCATCGTGTTGTACACCTATGCGTTCTGGGTGCCGATGTCGTTGTTGCCGGCCTTGTTCGTATGGCAGTGGCCGCACGGCATCACCTGGGTGTGGATCGTCGCCGCGGGCGTGTTCGGCACCGGCGGGCAGGTGTTGTGGACGCATGCGCTCAAGCTCGGAGAAGTCTCCGCGCTGACGCCGATCAGCTTCACCCAGTTGCCGCTGGTCGCGACCGCGGGCTGGTTGTGGTTCGGCGAATCGCTGGACGCGTACACCGTCGTCGGCGCGGCGATCATTCTGGGCTCCAACGCCTACATCGCCCATCGCGAAGCGGTGCTGGCGCGGCGACGGGCTTCGGTCGCGGCGACTGCGGGGGCGGTGCCGGGGGAGTGATGGATCGAATAAGCACGTCAATTCGCCCCCTTTGAAAAGGGTCTTAGGAAGCAAACGCCCCTCAGAGGGGGTTGGATCGTAGCAACTTAAGGGTCGCCCGATAGAGGTCGTCGTGGCGATGGTTGAAGCGAAACTCGCACTCCTTGAGGTGCAGGTAGAAGGTGGTCT
>NZ_JBFRDR010000015.1:0-123972 GCF_052113885.1 Lysobacter sp. TAB13
CCAAGACCACCTTCTACCTGCACCTCAAGGAGTGCGAGTTTCGCTTCAACCATCGCCACGACGACCTCTATCGGGCGACCCTTAAGTTGCTACGATCCAACCCCCTCTGAGGGGCGTTTGCTTCCTAAGACCCTTTTCAAAGGGGGCAACGGTTGGCGCGCCCGGTCGAATGCCAAGCATTCGAATCCGCCGGCCTCGCAAACCCCCGCCCAGCCGACGATCTCGCCACCCACCGCGACACCCCTCACCATTCACGCGACCGCCGTCCCAATCCGCTATGCTGCGGCGCAGCAAACCGCTCGTGCCGGGGTCAGCTACTCTCCGGCGCCAGCCCTGCACCGCCACCGCTGTACACCGCCACTGAGAGTCCGACCCGATGCTGCTTTACCAAATGCACGAACTCGGCCGCGCCTGGATGGCCCCGATGACCTACTGGGCCGACGCCGGCGCGAAGATGTTCGCCGCGCCCGGCAGCTGGCTGTCCACCGTGCCCGGCGCGCCGCGCCTGGCCGCCGGTTACGAACTGCTCTACCGCATCGGCAAGGACTACGAGAAGCCCGAATTCGGCATCCACTCGGTGCAGATCGACGGCAACGCCTATCCGGTGATCGAACGCGAGATGCAGCGCAAGCCGTTCTGCCGGCTGCTGCGCTTCAAGCGCTACGCCGACGACGCCGACAACATCGCCGAACTCAAGGACGATCCGCCGGTGCTGGTGGTCGCGCCGCTGTCGGGTCACCACAGCACGCTGCTGCGCGATACGGTCAAGACGCTGCTGCGCGATCACAAGGTCTACATCACCGACTGGATCGACGCGCGCATGGTGCCGACCGAAGAGGGCGCCTTCACCCTCGACGACTACGTCGGCTACATCCAGGACTTCATCCGCCTGATCGGCGCCGACAGCCTGCACGTGATAAGCGTCTGCCAGCCGACCGTGCCGGTGCTGGCGGCGGTGTCGCTGATGGCCGCGCGCGGCGAAGCCACGCCGCGTTCGCTGGTGATGATGGGCGGGCCGATCGACACCCGCGAAAGCCCGACCAAGGTCAACGACCTGGCCGTGCACAAGCCGCTGTGGTGGTTCGAAAGCAATCTGATCCATCACGTCCCGGCCAACTTCCCCGGCCGCGGCCGCCGCGTCTATCCGGGTTTCCTGCAGCACAGCGGATTCATGGCGATGAATCCGGAACGGCATTTCCAGTCGCACTGGGATTTCTACCAGGACCTGCTCAAGGGCGATCTGGAAGACGCCGATTCGCACCGCCGTTTCTACGACGAATACAACGCCGTGCTGGACATGCCGGCCGAGTACTACCTGGATACGATCAAGGTCGTGTTCCAGCAGCACCTGCTGCCGCGCGGCCTGTGGGACGTGGCCGGCGAGCGGGTCGATCCGGGCGCGATCAAGAACACCGCGCTGCTGACCATCGAAGGCGAGCTCGACGACATCTCCGGCCAGGGCCAGACCCGCGCCGCGCACACGCTGTGCACCGGCGTGTCGAAGGAACGCCGCGAACACCTCACCGTCGAAGGCGCCGGCCATTACGGCATCTTCAGCGGCCGCCGCTGGCGCGAGCAGGTGTATCCGCAGGTGCGCAACTTCATCGCCAAGAACGCGGCGAAGTAACCTAGGCGTCATCGGCTCGATCGAGCCACCAGGAAAGCCCGGCCACGCGCCGGGCTTTTTTCATGCGCGGCCGATCGCCACGCGCCCAATAAAAAAAGCCGGCGCGAACGCCGGCTTTTGCGTTGCATCGCGGCCAGCCGCGATCAGTCGCGCTGCGCCCACTGCACCAGCAGATGCTTGGCCAGCTGCGCATGCGCATAGCCGATCAGGCGCGCCACATGCAGCATCACGAACAGCAGCAACACGCCGACCAGGGCGAAAACCGGCATCGCCCACGGCTCCCAGGCGCCCAGGAAGGAAACGCCGTCGATCCGGATCAGGCCGTCGAACAGGCCGAACAACTGCGCGAACGGCAGGAAGATCAGCGACAACGACAGCGCCAGACCGGTCACCGCGATGCTGAAGTACAGCGTGCCCAGCGGCATCATCAGCAGCATGTACAGCAAGGTGCCCCAGGTGCGCGGATCGGTGAACATCTCCTTGATCCGCTCCAGCACCGGCCGGCTGCGATCGGAATACAGCGGCCGCCGCGGCATGCGCTCGCCCAGCATCACCTCGACCAGGCGCCCTTCCACCAGCGACAACACCCGCACCGAGCCCAGGAACAGGATCAGCAGCGGAATGCCGATGATCAGCACCATCAGGCCGAGCGACAGCGACACGCCGGTGCTGACCCAGGTGAAGTAGAACGTGCCGGTGGCCAGCGACAGCAGCATGTAGAACAGCGCGCCGTAGGTGCGCGGTTCCAGCGCCACGCCGAAGAAGCGGCCCAGCGCCGATTTGCGCGGCGCCGGCTTCGGCGCGCGCAGCGCGGTCTGCACCTTGACCTCGGTGTCGCGGTAGATGTCCGCGACCTCGTCGGGCGCGCCGTAGCTGCCGGCGACCGCGGCGATGATCTCGGCCTCGCTCTGGCCGGGGTTGTCGGCCATTTCCGAGCGCAGGTATTCCTCCGCGTCGTACAGCGCGTCCTGGATCAGCGCCGGGTCGGCGCCTTGCAGCGCTTCGCGCAGGCGCTGCAGGTAATCGGGAATCGAGCGCGGCAGGCCGGCGGCGGCGCCGGCATGGGCGGCGGCGGCGGCGGGGTCGGCGCTGGGCGCGTCGGCGCCGGACGGGTCGGCGGAGGTCGGATAGTGGCTCGTGCCGGCTATGGCGTTCATGAGTTCAGCCCCTGGAGTACGGAATCGACGGAATCGCGGGTGGCGCGCCAGGCCTGCGTCCATTCGCGCAGCACGGCCTGGCCGGTGTCGGTGATGCGGTAGTAGCGCCGCGGCGGTCCGGTCACCGACGGCTCGACATAGCTGTCCAGCAGCCCGGCCGCGCCGAGATTGCGCAGCACCGGATACAGCGCGCTCTGCTTGCCGCTGAGCACGCCCTCGCCTTCGCGTTCCAGGCGCTTGGCGATCTGGTAGCCGTACATCGGCTCGCTGGCCGCGGCCAGCACCGCCAGCAAGGCCAGCGACACGGTGCCGGCGCTGAGCTCTTTCTGGAACTTGCGCAACTGGCTGTCGAGTTCGATCACGGCGGCCCCCGCGGGGTGTCTGGCTAGGTTGGAGCTCAGGCTATTACGAAGTTCGGTATAGCGAATGTGCCGGTAGTCATTGGGCAGGAATTAGTCGAGAGGAGTGAGGAGTGAGTGGAAGGCAGGGCAGGCGAGACTGGGCCGTTACTCACTCCTCACTCCTCTCCACTCACTCCTGCTTCCAGCTACGCTTCGCCGACCCGCCACCCGCCGCCTCCGGAGCCGTCATGGAATTTCCGCGTCCCGATCCCGCCCAAGTCGCCCTGCTCCATCGCCTGGCCGGCGACTGGTCCGGGCCGGAGCTGGCCTCGCCTTCGCCCTGGGGCCCGGGCGGCCCGGCGATCGGCCACGGCCGCTACCGGGTCGGCCTGGACGGCACCGCGCTGATGCAGGACTACGAGCAGGAGAAAGACGGCAAGATCGTGTTCCGCGGCCACGGCGTCTTCCTGATCGAACCCGACAGCTCCGACGTGCTGTGGTGGTGGTTCGACTCGATGGGCTTTCCGCCCGAACCCTCGCGCGGCCGCTGGCAGGGCGACACCCTGCATTTCGAAAAATCCACGCCGCGCGGCGATGCGCGCTACCGCTACGAATTCGGCGGCGACCGCTATCGCTTCGTGATCGAAAACCGCTTCCCCGGCCAGAGCGATTTCGCCGAATTCATCCGCGGCGATTACGCTCGCCAACCCTGATCAGGAGATCGTCCATGCTTTCGATGCATCGAGCCGCGTTGCTCGCCCTCGCCCTGAGCGCCGCGGTCGCCGCGCCGGTCTTCGCCCAGACCGCCGAGCCGGCCAAGGGCCGGACCATGCAGCAGATTCTCGAGGCCAGCCAGCCGTCGGACTGGCGCACGCTGGACCCGAAGAACACGATTTATCTCGAACTGGCGCGCGGCCGTGTCGTGATCGAACTGGCGCCGCAGTTCGCACCGGCGCACGTCGCCAACATCCGCGCCCTGGCCCACAACGGCTATTGGAACGGCCTGAGCATCAACCGCTCGCAGGACAACTACGTGGTGCAGTGGGGTGACGCCAACGGCGAAGACCCGGCCAAGCGCAAACCCTTCGGCAAGGGCGTGAAGGCGAAACTGCCGGCCGAGTTCTCGCGCAAGAGCGCGGGGCTGGCGATGACGGTATTGCCCGACCCCGACGGCTGGGCGGCGCAGGCCGGTTTCGCCGCCGGCTTTCCGGCCGCGCGCGATTCCGGGCAAGGCAACAGCTGGCTCGCGCATTGCTACGGCACCGTCGGCGCCGGCCGCGATCTGGCCGCCGACTCCAGCAACGGCACCGAGCTGTACGTGGTGATCGGGCAGTCGCCGCGTCACCTGGACCTCAACATCACCACCGTCGGCCGCGTGATCAAGGGCATGGAGTTGCTGTCGACGCTGCCGCGCGGCACCGGCAACCTGGGCTTCTACGAAACCGCCGCCGAGCGCACGCCGATCCAGGCCATCCGCCTGGCCGCGGACGTGCCCAAGGCCGAACGCGCCAACCTGGAAGTGCTGCGCACCGACACGCCGCTGTTCGCGGCGCTGGTGGAATCGCGGCGCAATCGTCAGGACGATTTCTTCAAGCGCCCGGCCGGGCACATCAACATCTGTAACGTGCCGTTGCCGGTGCGCGATCAGGTGGCTGAGAGCAAGGCGGCTAAGAAGAAGTGAGGTTGCGCTGGCGGCGAAGTCTCTGCTTCGGCAGAGCATTCGTTTTTTGCTCGTCATTCCCGCGAACGCGGGAATCCAGGGCCTTTCGTGCGAGAACGTTTGAAGTCTCTGGATTCCCGCGTTCGCGGGAATGACGGGCCTATTTTCTGCAGACGCTGACCGTGCTCTTAGCCCCTCTCCCGCTCGCGGGAGAGGGGTTGGGGTGAGGGCACGCGAACCGACAAGCGCGCCGCGGGCCCTCATCCGGCCCTTCGGGCCACCTTCTCCCGCGCAGCGGGAGAAGGGCCGTCAGCGGCTATTTACGATCGCGCCAGGCACTGCCCTGCCCCAGCACCTGCGGCTGGAACAGGCACATCCGCACCACGTCGTGATAACGGCCGTCGCTGAAGAACTCATCGACCAGGATGCCTTCGCGCTGGAAACCGGCGTCTTCGTAGATCTGGATCGCGCGCAGGTTGTCCACGTCCACCAGCAGATACAGCTTGTACAGATTCAACACCCGGAACGCGTAGCTGATCGCCAGCCGCGTCGCCGCGCGCGCGTAGCCGCGACGCTGCTGTTCAGGCGAAATCATGATCAGGAATTCGGCGCGCCGGTGCAGGTGGTCGATCTCGACCAGTTCCACCAGCCCCACCCGCTCCTGGCCGCCGTCCTGGACGATGAAGCGGCGCTCGGACTGGTCGTGGATGTGCTTGCGGTATAGCTCTTCGAGTTCGACGAAGGACTCGTAGGGTTCTTCGAACCAGTAGCCCATCACGCTGCGATTGTTGTTGAGCACGTGGACGAAATGCAGGTCGCCGCGCTCCAGCGGTCGCAATGTGACGCTGGGCACGGGCACCGACGAAGGAGCGGTTTCGGAGGTCGTGTTCATGCGCCTAGCCTACCGCGACGCGATTCAGACGGTGTGACGTTTCACGCGGTCTTAGCTGCGCCCTGCCTAGCCTCCAGGCTCCCCCGCGATTCCAGGTTTCCCGCCATGCCCCTGCTTCGATTGCGTATCACCGGCAACGACGACGACGCGCGTGCGATCAGCAATCTGCTGTCCAGCCTGGACGGGATCGAACACGTGGAGGAAGTCGCTGATCTGATGCCGCACATGGACGACTCCGATTCCAGTTCCGCCGGCCTGCCCGACGACGCCGGCCCCGGCGTGCACGAACTGGAAATCGACGCACCCAACGCGTCCACCGCGAACAAAGTGCGCGAGGCAGTGGAGGCGCTGGCCTTCGACCTGGACGTGCTGGTCGAGTTCGAGTCGGAAGAAGAGCGCTGAGCGCAACGCTCGCCTGCGACCGGGCCGCGTCGCCGCGGCCCGGCTAAAGCCCGCGTCTCAGCTCTTGCGGCGCGCGCGGCGGATACGGCGGATCAGCACCACCAGCACGAACAACACCACCGCCACCGGCAGCAACGCGGCGAACGCGCGGATCATGAAGGCGATCACGCCGGTCACGATGGAACCTACGTCCTTGAAGGCCTGGCCGATTTCGCTGGTGTTCTCCTGGCCGCGCGTGGTCTGGAAGGTCAGCGTGACCAATTGAGTCGAAATGCGCCGCTGCTGCTGCGCGGCTTCCTGCTCGGCCGCCTGCAACTGCGCTTCGATCTCGGCGATGCGGCCGGACAGTGTCATCACGTCGGCGATTTTCAGATCCTTGCGATCCTGGAATTCGAGCAATCGCGCATGCTCCTTGCGCAGGCGATCCTGGCGCAGGCTGTTGTCGCGCACCGCGGTCGCCAGATCCTCGGCCTGGATGCTGCGTTCGGCGATCTCTTCGCCCTTGCCGGCCAGTCCGATCAGCTTGTCCACGCCCTCGGGTACGATCCGCACCTCAACGGTCGCCGACGGCTCGTCGCCGCCGCTCTGGCTCATGCCCAATACCGCGCAGGCGCCGAACTTGCCGCTGTTGCAGGCGGCCTGCACCTCGCTGGCCCGGGCGGCGATGCGCTCGCCGGGCATGCGGATACGGATCTGATGTTCGTAGGCCAACAGCACGCCCAGGTCGGCTTTTACGCCGCCGCCGGGGCTGGGTTTGGTCAGGCTGGCCTCCGGCATCTTCGCCGAATCCTCGGCCGGCGACTCGTAGGCGTGCTTGGCGCAGCCGGCGAGCATCGCCCCGGCCAGCAGCAACGCGCCCAGCCGGTTCGCGATCGTGTTCGTATCCATGGGCGTTCTCTCCAGCCGTCAGTGGCCGCTAGCACTATGCCACCGGCCGGCGCGGCGGACAGCCTTCGTCCGCCGCGCTCGATGACTGGATCAACGCGGGCCGCGCGCCAACGGGGTTGGCGCCGGCCCGCGTCCGCGGCGGCCGATCAGAACTTGTGCTTGAAGCCCACGCTGACGAACCGCCCCAACGCGTCGTACTGGCTGATGTCGTAGGGCAGCGCGCCGCCGGCCGGATCGAACGGCGGGTCCTTGTCGGCCAGGTTCTGCACCGAGACGTACAAGGTCGTATCGCGCAGGCCTTCATAGCCCAGGTACAGATCGAACTGGTGGTGATCGTCTACCTTGTCGCTCAGGCCCGGATTGCTGCGCGCATCGACCACCTGCTGCTTGTAGCCGCCGATGTAGCGCCACGACAGCTGCGCGTTCCAGTCGCCGCGCGCATAGGCCAGCGAGGTGATGCCGCGCCACTTCGGCAACGCGCCGAAGCGGTTGCCGCCGGCGCCTTCCAGCGCGCCCTGCCCGGCGACCTGCGGCTGCTCGTAGCTCAGCAGGCGGGTCCAGGTGCCGTCCAGCGTCCACGACGAATCGCCGGCGTGCCAGACCTTACGGCCTTCGATATCGAAGCCGGTGGTGGTCAAGGTGCCCTGGTTGGCGTAGCGGTTCTCGACCAGTTGCAGACGGCCCTGCGCATCGCGGGTGATGCGGCCAGGATTGCTCTGCGGGTTCGATACGACGAACTGCACGTTGTCCGGCGCGATCAGATCGTCCTGGCGGATGCGGTACAGATCGATGCCCAGGCTGGTGTCGGCGTCGGGCGCCCACAACACGCCCAGATTGACGTTGCTGGAACGCTCGGCCTTCAGGTCCTTGTTGCCGGCGCGCAGGATGGTGACGCCGCGCGAGGCGCCCGGCTGCACCGGATCGAAGGGATCGATCACCGAGCCGTAGCTGATGGTGGTGCTCTGGGCGATCTCCGGCAGCGACGGCGCGCGGAAACCGCGCGAAGCGTTCAAGCGCAGCAACCAGTCGTCGCTGACCTGCCAGCGAATGCCGAGCTTGGGCGAGAACGCGCTGCCGAAGTCGCTGTAGTGATCGCCGCGCCCGGCCAACTGCACTTCCACCTGTTCCCACGGCTTGAGGCTGAATTCGAAGAACGCCGCGGCGACGCGGCGGTCGCCGTCGATCAGATTGATCGCCGGACGCAGCTCGGTGCCGGACAACACCTGCGGGCTGGTGCGCGCGTCCTGGGCTTCGTCGCGGAATTCCACGCCGGCGGCGACGCCGACATCGCCCGCGCGCCATTGCCACGGGAAACCGGAAATCTTGCCGCTGAGCGTGCTCAGGCGATAGGTGCCCGGACGGCGCGTGGACAAGCGCAGCGCGTCGAGCGCGCCCGGCGTGCGCGAGGGGTTGAGGAAATCGTAACTGCCGTCGCGCAGCACCTGCTCGAAGGCATAGCGATTGAGGAAGTTGCGCACGTACTCGTGCTGCTGGCTTTCCGAGTGGCTGCCGGCGACTTCCCAATCCCACACCTCGCCCTTGCCGCGCAGGCCGAACAGGATGCGCGAGAACTCGGACTTGTTGATCTTGTAGCGCGCGCCCAGGTCGAGGAAGGAATACTCGAACGGGGTCGGCACGGCGTTGGGATTGTTCGGATGGCCGACCGGCAGCACCGCCGGAATATCGACCAGGCGGCCGGTGCTGCGATCGTAAGCGCGCAGGCCGGCGCCGACCGTCATCGGCGCGCTGAAATAGGTGCCGTTGTGGCTGGTGCTGTAGAGAATTTCCGCGAAGCCCTGGACCTTGTCGTTGAACCAGACATCGCCGGCGACCATCGCCTGATAACGCTCGACATCCGGAATCAGCGTGCGATACGGCTGGGTGTTGAAGGCGCAGGCGTTGCCCGGCAGCGGGCTGCCGAAGTCGCTGTACGGACGCGACTGCGTGCCCGGCTGGCAGGGGAAGGCGACCGGCGCGCGCGGATTGCTCAGGAACGCGCCGCCCTGGGTAGACCAGCCGGCCAGACGTCCGCCGGGCTGATCGCGGTAATCGCCGTCGCGGGTCAGATCGCGCTCATCGGCGTTGAGCTGGCCGCGCTTGAACACGTCCAGGCTGAAACGCAGGCTGTAGCCGTCCTTGCTCGGATCGCCGTGACCGGCGCGCAGGCCGATGCTGTGCTGGTCCAGGCCGCCTTCGGTGGCCGCGCCATACGACGCATCGAGTTCGATGCCTTCGATCTTGCGGCGCAGGATCAGATTGACCACGCCGGCGATCGCATCGGAACCGTAGAGCGCGGAGGCACCGTCCTTGAGGATTTCCACCCGTTCGATCGCGCCCAGCGGCAGCGCATTGAGGTCGACGAAGTTGTCCTGAGTGTTCTGCGCGAAGCCGTACGAAGCCACGCGATAACCGTTGACCAGCACCAGAGTGTTCTTCTGGCTCAGGCCGCGCAGCGACACGCCGGCCGAACCGTTGGCGAAGCTGCCGGTGTATTGCTCGTTGAAGCTGTTGCCGCTGTTGACGGTAAGGCTGCGCAGCAGATCCGACACGGTGACCTTGCCGCTCTTCTCGATCTGCACGCGATCGATCACCAGCACCGGATTCACCCCGGCCTCGTCGCTGCGCTTGAGGTTGGTGCCGGTGACCTGCACCGCATCGAGGGTGACGCCCGGCTCGGCGGACGCGGCGGCGGCTTCCTCGGCCTGCGCCAGCGGCGCGGTGATGGCGATCGACAAGGCCAGGGCGAGACGTCGGTAACGCACGCGGCTACGGGTAATAGAAACGAAAGACATGGATAAGTCCTGCAAGGCGTGGGAGAGGAAAAGCGAAAGAAGAACGCCCGTCGCGGACGGCGCGCGGCCGCCGGCGCTGCGCAAGCGCAGCGCTGTCACGAGAGAGGGGAGAGAGAAACGCGGGACGGCGATGCCGTAAGCCGCGCGCCGGTCCGCGACGGGCGAAGAAGGCGGCAGGTTCAGCCCGTCAGGGCATCACCCGCCTCATACAAGCGTGGGGATGGCGCATGCACGGCGCGCGCCAGGGGCCGGCCGGGCCGGACAGGATCGATAAGGAGTAAGCGAAAGCGGACATGAGACGAAAACCAGGAGGAACGGGACGAAGTGCGTTGCGGTTCGAGCGGTGGGCGCTCAGCGGCAACACATGCCCATGCGGCGATCGACCGGGATTCGGCGGACGGCGGCGGGCGGATTCGTCGGAGGTGCTCGGTTCACGGCGGTGTCGTTCGGTCTATGCGGGGGAGATCGGCCGCGCGCTGCGGCGATGGGCTTATGTTGCATCGCGATAAAGCGATGTCAACGCGGGCTGGCCGCGCTGAAGGCGCTGTTTCGGGGTTCCGGCGCAGCAGACGAAAGCGGCCGGCGGCGAGCCGCAACCGCCCCGTTCAGTCGCGATGCCCATGCGGCAAGGCGATCGCGGCGTATCGCACGCTCGCCGGGCCCGGCGGCGCGGCGCCGCAAACCGCGGCGCCCGAATATGAGCCCATTACCGATCGTCATGTGGCGGCGGCGCGCGGGAACGGCGAAATCCGACGCCGGGCACGGCAATTGCGCGGATTCGCCAAAGGGCATAGGCCGTTTGCCGGCGATGTCGCGTACCGCGGTCGCATCGCCGCCGCGCGGTCGCGCGCAAGGGCGGTTGCCGTTGCGGGACCGCATCGCCCCGCGCCATCCGAGCCGGTCCGATTTGCCCGCTCAGTCGGCTGCCTTTGCATCGAAAATGCAGCGCGCGTGAATCGTCCGCGTCGATCGCCCGCATCGGCAAGCGCCGCCGCGCGCATACGCAATCCGCACGCGCTTACGGCCATTGCGCCTAGGCCGATCGTCGCCCGACCAATGACCCATGCGGGCGTGACCGGCTTGGCATATCCTCCGCGCAACCCGGCCGCGGCCACCCCACCCCACCGAGAATGGATATGCGCTCGTTGCGCCCTACGCAGCTCGCTGCCTTGCTTAGCCCCACCCTGATCGCGCTGGCCTTGGCCGGCTGCGGTTCGCACGATCCCGCCACGCCTTCGCCGCGCAGCGCGTCCGCGCACGCGGCCGCCGCCGGCGCCGCCGATCCGGCGGTGGATGCCGCCTTCGCCGCGCTGTCCAAGCGCTGGCTCGACGGCGTCATGCAGATCAATCCGATCGCCGCGACGCAGATCGGCGATCACCGCTTCGACGGCGAGGTCGACGACCTCAGCGCCGCCGGCCGCCAGCGCCAGATCGATTTCAACACCAAGCTGCTCGGCGAACTCGACGGCATCGACGCGACCCGGCTGTCGCGCGAGAACCAGGTCGATGCGCTGATCCTGCGCAATCGCCTGCGCTCGGACGTGTGGACGATCCAGACCCTGCAAAGCTGGGCCTGGGACCCGCTGGTCTACAGCGGCCTGGCCGGCGACGCGCTGTACAACCTGATGGCGCGCGAATACGCACCGATGCCGCAGCGGCTGAAGTCGGCGACCGCGCGCATGGAGAAGATCCCGCAGATCTTCGCCCAGGCCCGCGCCAACCTCGATCCGGCCCGGGTTCCGAAGATCCACGCCGAGACCGTGGCCAAGCAGAACGCCGGCGTGCTCAGCCTGATCGATACCTTCATCGCGCCCAACGCCGGCCAGCTCAAGGGCGCCGACCGCAAGCGCCTGGACGCCGCCGTCGCCGGCCTGCGCAAGGCCGTGGCCGAGCAGCAGGAATGGCTGGACAAGACCCTGGTGCCGAACGCCAAGGGCAACTTCCGCATCGGCCAGACCTTGTACGACGAAAAGCTGAAGTTTTCGCTCAATTCATCGCTGTCGCGCGCGCAGATCATGCAGCGCGCGCAAGCCGAGCTGATTCGCGTGCGCGCGCAGATGTACGCCATCGCGCAGAAGGAACTCAAGGACAAGCCCGGCGCGCCGGCGCTGCCCGACAAGCCCACGCCCGAGCAGCAGCAAAAAGCGATCGAAGCGGCGCTGGAACTGGCTTACGCCGACAAGCCGCCGCGCGACAAGATCGTCGATTTCGCCAAGCAGACTCTGAGCGATGCGACCGCCTTCACCCGCGCCAAGAATCTGGTGACCGTGCCTGACGCGCCGGTCAAGGTGATCCTGATGCCGGAATTCCAGCGCGGCGTGGCGCTGGCGTATTGCGATTCGCCCGGCCCGCTCGACAAGGGCCTGGACACGTATTACGCGATCTCGCCGATCCCGGACGACTGGAGCCGCGAGCAGGTCGATTCCTTCCTGCGCGAATACAACACGCGCATGGTCCACCTGCTGTCGATCCACGAAGCGATGCCGGGCCATTACCTGGAAGGCGCGCATTCGGCCAAGGCGCCCTCGACCCTGCGCGCGGTGCTGCGCTCGGGCGTGTTCGCCGAAGGTTGGGCGGTCTACACCGAAGACCTGATGGCCGATTCGGGTTATCTCGACAACGACCCGCTGTTCCGTCTGGTGCAGCTGAAGTTCTACCTGCGCACGCTCGGCAACGCGATCCTGGACCAGGGCGTGCAGGTCGAGGACTGGAGCCGCGAGCAGGCCATGGAATTCATGACCAAGCAGACCTTCCAGCAGGAACGCGAAGCGGCCGGCAAGTGGGTGCGCGCGCAGCTGACCTCGGCGCAGCTGCCGACGTATTTCGTCGGCGCGCAGGAGCACTTCGACATGCGCAAGGCGGTGGAGGCGCAGTTGGGGGCGAAGTTCGATCTGAAGACTTACCACGACCAGGTGCTGTCTTACGGCGCGCCGCCGGTGCGCTTCGTGCGTGAGTTGATGTTGGATGAGCCGATTCGCTGAAGCGATGCCTTGCGCGGCCCTCATCCGCCCCCCGCCTTCGCGGGGGCAGGCTCTGTCGGGCACCTTCTCCCGTGAACGGGAGAAGGGACACCAATCGCCTGCATTGAGCCCCTCTCCCGCTTGCGGGAGAGGGGTTGGGGTGAGGGCCGTCAGCGCCCCCTCAAGGCAACCGAACCCGCTGCCCATCACCCGCATTGCAATCCCAGATCTGCAACTGCGTCCCCGGCGTAGCCGCGCCGTTGGGAACATCCAGGCACCGCCCCGATTGCGGATTGCGCAAGGTGCCGTCGGTGAACAACTGCCACTTCTGCGCGCCGGTGCCGTTGCAGCTCCATAGCTGCACCTTCGAACCGTTGGCCGTGCCGCTCGACGAAATGTCCAGGCACTCCGGGCCGCCGACGATCTTCAGCGAAATCGTCGCATCCGCGTTGCTGGACAGGTTCCACTGCTGATCGCTGGCGCCGTCCGCGCAGGCCTGGATCTCGGCCTGGCGGCCGGTGCGATTGCCGACGCAATACCCGGCCAGGCCGAGGAAGGCGATCGGCTTGCCCGCCACCGGCGCGACCACCTGCGCCGCGCTCGCGTTGCAGTCCCATATCTGCAGCTGCGTGCCGATCACGTTGCTGCTGTTGGGCACGTCCAGGCAACGCCCGGACTGCGGATTGCGCAAGGAGCCATTGGCCAGCGACTGCCACTTCTGCGCGCCGGTGTTGTTGCACGACCACAGCTGCACCTTGGCGCCGTTGGTGGTGCCGCTTGACACGATGTCCATGCACTGCCCGCCGATCTTCAGATTCAAGGTCTGATCGCTGATGCGCGCATAGGTCCACTGCTGGCCGCTGGCGTTCTCATCGCAGGCACGCAGTTCCACGCGGCCGGCGCGGCTGCCGACGCAACGTCCGGCGATGCCCGGGAAACTCAGCGCCGCGCCCGCCACCGGCGCGCCGGTCATCTCGCGCCACAACTGGTTGGGCGTCTTGCCGGTCAGCGACACGAACGCGCCGTCGATGTCGTCGTCGATCTGCCCGCCCTCGTGCTTGGCGATGTTGAGCATGCGCACGAAATCGGGAAGGTTGTACTGCCTGGAAATCCAGTTGATGAAGTACGAACCTTCGCTGTAGCCCGACAGATAGGTCTTGCCGACCGGCAGCGCAATCGGATCGCGATCGTGCAGGACGAATTCGCGCGCCCAGTCGGCCATGCCCTCGGTGATCCAGTCGCCGCGCTTGTGCTGTTGGGCGACGTGGGTGGATTCGTGCAGGAACATGCCCAGGTCGTTGGGGTTGTTGCGCGCATAAGCCGCGCTGACCACCAGGTCGGTGCCGCTGACATAGGCCACGCCGGTGTAGGCCGCATCGATCTTGATCGTATAAGCCGGCGGCGGCGCGTAGTCGGGGAAAGCAATCTGGTCGGAGATCTTCGGATACCAGCTCTTCACGAACGGCAGCACCGTGTTCTGCAACCACGGCTGCAGATCGGCGGCCTGCGAATAATCCAGGGCCACGTTCGGAATCGGCGTGCCCGAAGTCGGATAACTCACCGGCAAGGCCGCGCTCAACTCCGACGGCACGCCGGCGCCGTCCACGGCCTGCACCTGATAACTGTAGTTCTGCCCGGCGACGACGTTCGCATCGATGTAGCCGTTGCCGTTCTTCTCCGGGAAATCGGCGTGGAAGCCCGGCACAACCGAACCGATCTTGGCGCCGTTGCGGAAGATGTCGTAGCGCGCGACCGGGCCGCCGCTGGCGCTGGGATTCCAGCGCAGCGCGGTGCTGCCGCCGCCGGTATAGGCCTGCAAACCGGTCGGCGCCGAAGGCGCGGCGAACGCCGCCTGCGGAATCGAAGCGACGGCCAGGGCGATGGCCAGCGCGCCCGGCATGGCGCGCGTAGTGAGTCGATAGCTCATGGGGTGTGCTCGTGTGTGGAGGTGGCGTGGGAGAACCGCGATGCGGCGAGCGCCGCGGATCGCAACGCGCATGCATCGCCGCGCGCCTCCCGGCATGGACGCTAACAGCGATGCGGCGGCGGCCACTCGCACTGAATGCACAGAACTTCGTCGAGATGACACTCATCATCCCGAGGCGTCGACGCCGGCTGCGCGGCGCATGCGTACCGTCGCAAGATTCAAACTGCGACGGGTTGCGGCGGTTCGCCGCCGTTGTATGAACGCTCGAATGAACGCCGCGTTTTCTATGTGATGCGGGCCACATGCGCCGCTCCACTCCCGCGCACACGCCGGCGACTTCGAATCGCGGGTCCGATTGGCGGCACCCGGATCGTTCAATGCATCAAGGCCGGCCCGCTCTGAGTCTGCTGCTGGCTCAGCTGCCGCGCCCGCTCCTGCTCCTGCGCGATGGCTTGATTCGCCGACTGCAGCTTCTGATCCGACTGCTCCACCGGCGTGCCGAGCGCCCGTTCGATATTCACCGTCGCACGCTTGTGCGCGGGATCGTCCAAGCGGCCCTCGACCGCGAACACATTGCCGTTCGCCACCACCACATGATCGACCCGGCCCAGGGCATTGGCCGCGAGCGAAACCTCCTGGCCCGGATACATCTCACGGTTGTCCTTGCACGCGGCGAGGACGGCGCGGCTGAGCCGTTCCCCGGCCTGCTCATCGGGCCTGCCGAGCGAATCGGCATTCGCGCGCAGGCCACCGCGGATCTGTTCCAGCAGGCCGTGATCGGGATGACGCGGATCGGCCGGACCCGCGTTGGACGGCGGCGGCGTCAGCGGATCGTTCTTCGCGCCGGCGGTATGCCGCACCTCCACCACCCGATGGCTGGCCGTATCCACGAACTCGAACGGACCATCGCGAAACAAGCCGAGGTTTACCGATTGTTTCCGCAAGGTTTCCGGGTCCAGCTTCAACTTCCCCAGATCGATATGGACATCGCTGAAACGGCGGTCCGGATCGAGCCGGCGCGCCTGGAACTCTGCATCGGCGACATAACCGATCGCCTCGGCCTGACTGGACTGGGGATAGCCGCCGCGCGCGCGCTTGATGTCGTAGAAACAAGCGGCGACGGCTTCGATGTTCTGCGGCGTGACCGGGAGCGATTGGGTTTTGGGGTCGAAACTCAGGCCGGGTTTGAAACTGAATTTGTCTACCTCCGACGACTCAACGCACGAACTGATGAGCGCAGAACGCTCGGCCAGGCCTTTGGCGGAAACCGTCCCCATGCCCTCATGGCGCATCCGATCCGCCAGGATGTTGATTCCGTTCAACTCGGCGCGGGCCTCGTTCTGGCGTTGGATCGCGTCATAGCGTTCGATCAGTTCGGTGTAATCGCGCGGCCGCGCGTCGCTGTCGGCCAGCGACCGAATCTCAGCGATGACGGCCCGTTCGGCCTTGTAGGCTTCCGGACTTTGCTGGGCATGGGAAATTTCGTGACCGAATGCATACGCAAGCCGATCCACGGATTTGGTGATGAGCGGCGCATCGAGCAGGTCGCGCTGGAAACCGATCTCACGCGTCGTCGGGGCGTACCAGGCCGAAGCTGGGGATTGCGGCGGCAGGAAATGCAGGCCCAGCACTCGCTCGTTCAAGATGGCATCGGTCATCGCGCGGTTCAGTTCGGGCGAACTGCGCATCGCCGCTTCCAATATGCGTAACTGGTGTTCGGTTGCGCCGCGCTTCACGAACCCATCGAACACCGCTTCAAGTTCGTCCCTATCGGCCATGGCTCGGGTCTTTCTCAGGCATGGCGAACTCCATGCCAAGCCATTCGATGCACCGGCCCTCGACGGCAAATGGCTCGCCCGTGTAGTAGAACTTCACCCACACCGACTGACTGCCGCGTCGATAGTCCCAAGCCGTTCCCTTGCCCAAAGGGCCGAAACCTTCCGAGTCTTCGAAACCCATCCGCTTCATTCGTTGGTGAAAGGCCGGATAGTCGAGCGTGCAATCGGGAGAATTACCCTGTTCGTCGCGCGTATTCGGCAGTGCCATCAATCGAAGACCACTGCTGGTGGGCGTGTGGGCGGTAATACTCATGCTCCATCGCCACCCGCCGTCGGCGCCTGAACCCGCGATGGAATACCCGGCAGCCGCGTCGCTCTTCGGCGATAACTTCAATCCCGTGATGGACTCAAGATGCGCGCGGGTCAACTCTTCCCGCCGCGTAATACCCTCGATCACCCTGAACACCAGCGCCCGATACTGCTCCCGGCTCAACGTCGGTCCCTTCATCGTCTCCTTCTCCGCTACGCCATCGGTTTTCGCCCTCGCCGCCGGCGATGCGGGGCGATCGCCTTGCGCACAGGCGCTCGCGGTCAGGCAGACAAGCAACGGCACGAACGTCCAGCGGTAAGTCGATGGCATGGCCAACTCCGTTGCCTTGCGATGCTTCAATAGTTGGGCGGGCAGGTGCGGGGGTCAAGCCGGCGCCGGCCGTCGAGTACGTGAAATTTACCGCTACCGATCAAATTCTTTCGAATCGCGGATCGATTGGACATCAATGCGGTGCATTGCGAACGCGAAAAATATGGCCCTCGCTTTTTCGCGACTCCCTGCGGCTTATCGGCGACAACTTAACGCTTAGCCCTCAAGCAAACACCGCCCGCGCCGAAGGAAACGCCTCGAACAAATCCTGCACCGTGCCGCAGCGATCGGCGTCGTAACCCGGCAGCAGGCCCAGTTCCTGGCGGAAGCGCTCGCTGTGCAGGATCGCCATCACCTCGGCCAGCGCCGGCGCGGTCAGGGTCTGTTCGCGCACCAGGAAGAAGTAATGCTCCGAGGCGATCGGCAGGAATTCCAGGCCGTAACGCCGCGCCGGCGTTTCCAGGCCGAAGCCCGCGTCGGCCATGCCGCTGGCGACATAGGCCGCGACCGCGGCATGGGTGAGTTCGTCGATGCCGCAACCGCGTATTTCGCGGATCGAATGGCCTTGCTTGGCCAACATGCGCTCCAGCAGCAGGCGCGCGCCCGAGCCGTGTTGGCGATGGATAAAACGCACGTCCTCGCGCAGCAGATCGGCCAGCGTGCGGATGCGCTTGGGGTTGCCCGGCGCGACGATCAGGCCGATCCGCCGCGTCGCCAGATGCAGCGCGCGGTCGCCGACCGGGTCGATGCGATCGGCGTAGTGGCTGAGGATGTCGCGCTCGAATTCGCCGATCGGCAGATGCACGCCGGCCAGATCGCAATCGCCCGAGCGCAGCGCCGCCAGCGCCTCGCCGGGGCTGCGGTATTTCAGGTCGACGGCGACGTCGGCCTCATCGAGAAACCGCCGCAATGTCTCGACCGCGAATCCATGCGCCGCGTGCAGCCGCGGCGGCGCCGCCTGGGCGCTGAGCACGCGGCCGAGTTCGACTTCGACCTCCGAGGCCAGACTGTCCAGGGTCGGCGCCAGGCGCGCGGCGATGCGCTGGTCGGCCCACACCAGACTTTCGCCGAGCGCGGTCAGCGTGGCGCCGCGGCCGCGGGTCATGCGCAGCAACGGCGCGCCGAACAGCGAACGCGAGGATTGCAACAATCCCCAGGCATAACGATAGGACAGGTCCAGATCGCGGCACGCCGCCGCCAGCGAACCGGTCGCGTGCACGCCCAGCAGCAGATCGATCAGCTTGGGCGGCAACGGCCGGCCGTCGGCGGCGTGCAGGGTCCACTTGGGTTGGATCAATACTTTGAACATGTCCGCTCCGCGCGGTGGGGGCGCTCGCGCGCGGTTGCGATCGCTATGCGGTGCGCATCGGCACGTCGAACTGAGACCTGCTGCAGCGAACGGCGATGTCGCAGTTGGAAATGAAGCCGGTTGCAGGCAGATTCGATCGGACGCACGCAAACCTTTCGCGACCGCCGCGGTCGCGCATGGGTTGGACCGTCCATCGCCGCGGACGGATGCATCGGCATCGTGCGATCGTCGATGCGTTCGGCCGATCCGGCTACGACAACGGCAAGGATTCCCCGCCCATGAGTGTTTTTCTCCAAGCATCGCCGGGGCGCGCGCTGAGCGCGCTCGCCGCAGCGGCGATGCTGCTGGCGTGCGGCGGCGCGGCGGCGCGCGAAAGCCGCGCGGACATCCGCATCGTGCGCATCGACGCGGCGCAGATGCACGGCGCCTACGACGCCGCCGACCCGAGTCAGGCCAGCCTGGCCAAAGCGTGCAAAGCCTGGACGCTGCGACCGCAGCAGGCGGTTCAATTCTTTCGCCTGGCCAAGCAATACCCGCAAGGTCGCGGCGACGATTTCTATTGGCTGCCGTGTTCGATCAAGGGCCAGCTGATCGCCAGCGACGGTGTGTGGGATTTCGAGATCGACGCGGCCGCCACCGGCAGCTGGCGCCGCGGCGACATCGTGCGCCAGTGGGGCTGTCGCGACCGCCGCTGCAAGGCGCTGGTGCTGTTGATGCCCGACGACGGCGCGCCCTGAGCCGGGCCGGCATCGGGGTCGCGCGGGTGGCCGCATCGTCTTCATCGCCGTCCTCGTTTCCAGTAGCCGCCGCGCCCGGGCCTGGGCTCAGCACAGTGGCAGCAATAGGCTATCGATAGCCGATTATTAGACTACCCGAGGATATACGCCAACCCAGAGCTACGTTAGCCTCGCTGAGCGCCTCAGGACTGACCCCCCTTTATGTCCTGAAAAACCTATTTCGTACGAATCCGCAGTCCGTAGCATCGGGAGGGGTCCAAGCATGTCCAGTGAGAGCGCGGTGCTCGCAGCACCGCAGTCGGCCGCCGAAGGGTTGTTGTCGAAAGAACGCATCGTCGCCAAGCCGGGATTCAACCGCTGGCTGGTCCCGCCGGCGGCGCTGGCGATCCATCTGTGTATCGGCATGGCCTACGGCTTCAGCGTGTTCTGGCTGCCGCTGTCGAAGGCCGTCGGCATCACGCAAGCGATCGACTGCCCGAAAGAGATGGGCCTGTTCGCGCGCATGTTCGCCGCCGGCTGCGACTGGAAAGTCAGCGAGCTGAGCTGGATGTACACCTTGTTCTTCGTGCTGCTGGGTTGCTCGGCGGCGATCTGGGGCGGCTGGCTGGAACGCGCCGGTCCGCGCAAGGCCGGCGTGGTCTCGGCGGTGTGCTGGTGCGGCGGCTTGGTGATCTCCGCGATCGGGGTGAAAACGCATCAGATATGGATGCTGTGGCTGGGCTCGGGCGTGATCGGCGGCGTCGGCCTGGGGCTGGGTTACATCTCGCCGGTATCGACCCTGATCAAATGGTTTCCCGACCGCCGCGGCATGGCCACCGGCATGGCGATCATGGGCTTCGGCGGCGGCGCGCTGATCGGCAGCCCACTCGCCGACATGCTGATGAAGCACTACGCCAGCGCGACCTCGGTCGGCGTGTTAGAAACCTTCCTGACCATGGCCGCGGTGTATTTCGTGTTCATGATGGCCGGCGCGTTCGGTTACCGCGTTCCGCCCAGCGGCTGGAAACCGGCCGGCTGGACGCCGCCGGCGGCGAACAACAACGCGATGATCACCCAGCAGCACGTGCACGTGAAAAAGGTCTGGGGCATTCCGCAGTTCTGGCTGTTGTGGGGCGTGCTGTGCCTCAACGTCTCCGCCGGCATCGGCGTGATCGGCATGGCCTCGCCGATGCTGCAGGAAGTGTTCGGCGGCAAGCTGATCGGCGTGGACGGCGGCATCAAGAGTCTGGATGCGACCCAGCTGGGCCTGATCGCCACCATCGCCGCCGGCTTCACCGGCCTGCTGAGCCTGTTCAACATCGGCGGACGTTTCTTCTGGGCGTCCACCTCCGATTACATCGGCCGCAAGATGACCTACGTGGTGTTCTTCGTGCTGGGCTTCGCCCTGTACGCGGCGGCGCCGACGGCCGGCTCGGCGGGCAGCATCGCGGTATTCGTGGCGATCTTCTGCGTGATCCTGTCGATGTACGGCGGCGGCTTCGCCACCATCCCGGCCTATCTGGCGGACATGTTCGGCACCCAGATGGTCGGCGCCATCCACGGCCGCCTGCTCACCGCCTGGGCCACCGCCGGCATCCTCGGCCCGGTGGTGGTGACCTACATGCGCGACTACCAACTGGGCCTGGGCCTGCCGCCTTCGCAGGTCTACAACACCACCATGTATATCCTGGCCGGGATGCTGGTGCTGGGCCTGCTGTGCAACCTGATGGTGCGTCCGGTCGCGCAGAAGCATTTCATGACGCCGGAAGAACTGGCGCGCGAAAAAGCCCTCGCCCACGAGAAGACCGGCAGCAACGGCGAAGCGCTGTACACGCCGGAACAGATGGCCCTGGTCGGCCACGGCGGCAATCCGGCCCTGGTGCTGGGCGCCTGGGTCGCGATCGGCATTCCGATGGCCTGGGGCGTGTGGGTGACTTTGCAGAAGGCCTTCGTGCTGTTCCATTGAGGCCCGCGGCCGGACGGCTCCACGGCCGTCCGGCCACCGAATCGATATGAGTACTCAGCGACCATTGCCCGGCAGCGAACGCGATGCCGAACCCGAAGCCGATCGCGCCGGCGCGGTGCGGCGCACGGTGCGCCGACGGCGCGGCGCGAACGTGCGCGAGGCGCTGGACGCAATCGCCGCCGAAGTGCCGGTCGCGCTGATCTACAACGACACGCCGTTCGCGGTGATGATGGCCACGCCCGAGGATCTGGCCGATTTCGCCCTGGGTTTCTCCCTCAGCGAAGGCATCGTCGCCAGTGCCGGCGAATTGCGCGTGGAAGAAATCGCCACTTCGCTGGAAGGCATCAGCCTGCGCCTGAGCATCCCTGACGAACGCGCCGCCGCGCTCGAACAACGCCGGCGCAATCTGCAGGGCCGCAGCGGCTGCGGCGTGTGCGGCACGGAAAGCATCGAGGCGGTGCTGCGCCCGCCGCCGCGCGTGGGCGACAGCGCGCCGGTGCGCGCGCGTGCGCTGCAACGCGCCCTGCGCGAGTTGCGCCAGCGCCAACCGCTCAACGCGCTGACCGGCGCCACCCATGCCGCCGGCTGGGCCGACGCCCACGGCCGCGTGCTGCTGGTGCGCGAGGATGTCGGCCGCCACAACGCCCTGGATAAACTGATCGGCGCGATGTCCGCCGCCGGCATCGATCCGCTGCGCGGCTTCGCCGTGGTCACCAGCCGCGCCAGTTACGAGATGGCGATGAAAGCCGCGCAGGCCGGCATCGCGCTGCTGGCGGCGATCTCGGCGCCGACCGCGCTGGCGATCGCGCTGGCCCAGGCCGCGCACCTGACCCTGATCGGCTTCGCCCGCGACGACGGCCACGCCGTCTACACCCATGCGCAGCGTCTGCTCGAAAGCGACGGGCTCGAAGACGCCGCGCACCTCTCACGCGAACGCGACGCAGATCGCGACGCCACGGAATCGAACTCATGAGCAAGAAAACCATCCGCCCCTACGACGGCCCCGCCGGCGGCTGGGGCGCATTGCGCAGCGTCGCCACCCATCTGCTGGAACAGGACGTGCCGGTGCACGGCGCGCGCACCTTGTTGTCGGCGAACCAGCCCGACGGCTTCGACTGCCCCGGCTGCGCCTGGCCCGATCGCGATCACACCTCCACTTTCGAGTTCTGCGAAAACGGCGCCAAGGCCGTCGCCGCCGAAGCCACCCGCCATCGCGCCACGCCGGAGTTGTTCGCCAACTACACCCTCGCCGAGCTGGCCCGCTACAGCGACCATTGGCTGGAAAACCAGGGCCGCCTGACCCATCCGATGCGCTGGGACCCGGCCAGCGACCGCTATCTACCGATCACCTGGGACGAAGCCTTCGCCCGCATCGGCGCGCATTTGAACGCGCTGGCCTCGCCCGATCAGGCGCTGTTCTACACCTCCGGCCGTTGCAGCAACGAGGCCGCATTCTTGTATCAGTTGTTCGTGCGCGAGTTCGGCACGAACAACTTCCCCGATTGCTCGAACATGTGCCACGAGCCTTCCGGCACCGCCATGAAGGCGCAGATCGGCATCGGCAAGGGCACGGTGCAGTTGCGCGATTTCGAACTGGCCGATGCGATCTTCATCTTCGGCCAGAACCCCGGCACCAACCATCCGCGCATGCTCGGCGAATTGCGCCAGGCCTCCAAGCGCGGCGCGGCGATCGTTTCGTTCAACCCGCTGCGCGAGCGCGGGCTGGAGAAGTTCGCCGATCCGCAGGACAAGCTGGAGATGCTGCACAACGGCTCGACCCGCATCTCCTCGGATTATTTCCAGTTGCGCATCGGCGGCGATCTGGCCGCGCTCAAGGGCATGATCAAGCGCACTCTGGAACTGGATGCGCTGGCGCAGGCGGAAGGCCGCGCGCGGGTGATCGATATCGATTTCATCGCCGAACACACGCGCGGTTTCGATGCGTTCGCGAGTGAGGTGGCGACCGAATCGTGGGACACCATCGTCGCCGAGTCGGGCCTGTCGCGCGCCGAACTCGAACGCGCCGGCGATATCTACGCGCACGCCGAACGGGTGATCTGCTGCTGGGGCATGGGCATCACCCAGCACAAGCATTCGGTGGCGACGATCCAGATGATCCTCAACCTGATGCTGCTGCGCGGCAACATCGGCCGCCCCGGCGCCGGCCCCTGCCCGGTGCGCGGACACAGCAACGTGCAGGGCGACCGCACGATGGGCATCTACGAAAAACCCTCGCCCGCGTTCCTGGACCGGCTGCGCGAGGTGTTCGGTTTCGAACCGCCGCGCGAACACGGCCACGACACCGTCGGCGCCATCGAAGCCATGCTAGACGGCCGCTGCAAGACCTTCTTCGGCCTGGGCGGCAACTTCGCCACCGCCACGCCGGACACCGAGGCCACCCATCGCGCGCTGCGCCGCTGCGACCTGACCGTGCACGTGACCACCAAGCTCAACCGCAGCCATCTGGTGCACGGCCGCGACGCCTACATCCTGCCTTGCCTGGGCCGCACCGAAATCGATATCCAGGACACCGGCCCGCAAGGCGTCACGGTCGAGGATTCGATGAGCATGGTCCACCTGTCGGCCGGCATCAACGCGCCGGCCGATCCGATGCTGTTGTCGGAACCGGCGATCGTCGCACGCCTGGCCCACGCCACCCTGGGCGCGCGCAGCAAGGTGCCGTGGCTGTGGCTGATCGGCGATTACAACCGCATCCGCGACAAGATCGAGCAGGTGTTCGACGATTTCCACGACTTCAACCAGCGCCTGCGCGTGCCCGGCGGTTTCCACCTGACCAATTCGGCCAGCGAGCGGCGCTGGCTCAATCCCGAAGGCAAGGCGCTATTCAAGCCGCACGCGGTGCCGACCGACCTGCCCGTGCACCGCGCCCGCGCCAGCCACTCGCAACCGGTGTTCACGCTGGCGACCACGCGCTCGCACGATCAATACAACACCACCATCTACGGCATGAACGACCGCTATCGCGGCGTATTCGGCGAACGCCGGGTGTTGTTCATCAACGCGCAGGACATCGCCGCGTTGCAGATGAGCGCGGGCGACTGGGTGGATCTGGAAAGCCTGTGCGACGACGGCGTCAAGCGCGTCGCCAAACGCTTCATGCTGGTCGAGTACAACATCCCGCGCGGCTGTCTGGCCGCGTATTACCCGGAAACCAATTCGCTGGTGCCGCTGTCGAGCTTCGCCGACGAAGCACGCACGCCGACTTCGAAATCGATTCCGGTGATCGTGCATCCGCACCAGCCGCAGCCGGCGCAAAGCCTGCAGTCGGCCAGGGACATCGGCCTTGTCCGAGTTGACTGAGCCGCTGCTGGCGATGCTGGCCGGCGAAGCCGGCGGCGTCTCGCTGCCGCGCCTGTGCAAGCGGCTGGGCGTGCGCATGAGCGTGCTGCTGCGCGAGCTGGCGTGGATCGGCGAAGACGCGATCGGCGATCATCCCGCGCCGGGCTGGGTGCGGGTCGAAGCGCATGGCGAGAGCAGCGTGGCGGTGCTGACCGAGCGCGGACGCGAGCGTCTGCGCAGCGGCGAGATCTCGAACTAAAGCAACGCCGCTCTTTGCTTAAGCGGCGCGAGGCTCAGTAAGAACGCCCGTCGATCGGCACGATCTTCAGCGATTTCAGATCGACCCCGTCCAGGCAGCGCACGTTGATCGCCGTCATCGGCGTACCGTCGGGCATCGACGCTTCGCTGTACGGCGCGATGCCGCAGTTGCGGCAGAAGTGGTGATCGATCGAATGTTTGTTGAAGTGATACGTGCCCACCTCGGCCGGATCGCTCTTCAGGCTGAAGGCCGCGCGCGGCACGAACCAGAGCAGGCCGCCGCGGCGCTGGCACATCGAACAATTGCAGTCGATGGCCTGATCGATCTGGCCCTCGACTTCATACGCGACCTTGCCGCAGTGGCAACTGCCGGTGTAAGTGGTCATGCGCGCGCTCCCGTCCCGTTGAAGACGCGAGAATAACGTTGCCGCGCTATCCTCGTCGCCTGACGAACGTCACCCGTCGCCGCGACAACCGCCCATCCGCCGCCTCAGGAGCCCTGTCATGGATCCCATCGCCGGAAGCACCATCATCCCGTCCCTGCGCTACCGCAACGCGCCCGCCGCGATCGAATGGCTGTGCCGCGCCTTCGGTTTCGAGAAACACGCGGTCTACCAGGACGGCGAGATCGTCCACCATGCCCAGCTGACCTACGGCCCGGGCATGATCATGCTCGGCTCGGTCGTCGATGGCGATAACGAGTGGAGCAAGCGCATCGTCCAACCCGATGAGATCGGAGGGCGCGAAACTCAGGCCTGCTCGGTCGTCGTCAGCGACGCCGACGAGCACTACGCGCGCGCCCGCGCGGCCGGCGCGCAGATCGTGGTCGCAGTCGCCGACCAGGACTACGGCGGACGCGCCTACACCTGCCGCGACATCGAAGGCCGCCTGTGGTGGTTCGGCACCTACAATCCCTGGAACCTATGAACCGCAAATCGAGCAAGTCCGATCATCCCTCCGCCGGCGGCGATCTGTTCGCCGCCGCGGCCAAGCCCGCGGCCGTGGATCCGCTCGCCGGCAACAACGGCGTGGCGCCCATCGACGGCATCCGCAGCGGCATCGGCGGCTGGACCTTCGTGCCGTGGCGCGACAACTTCTATCCCAAAGGCCTGGTGCAGCGGCGCGAGCTGGAATACGCCAGCCGCCAGCTCAGCAGCATCGAAATCAACGGCACCTTCTACAGCGCGCAGAAGCCGGCGACCTACGCCAAATGGGCCGCGGACACGCCGGAACATTTCATGTTCTCGCTCAAGGCGCCCGGCCGCATCACTCAGGCCGGCGCGTTGGCCAAGGCGAATTCGGGCGCGAAGGCCTTCATCGACGGCGGCCTGGGCGAATTCGGCGAACGGCTCGGGCCGATCCTGTGGCAGCTGGCGCCCAGCCGCCGCTTCGATGCCGACGACCTGACGCCGTTCCTCGACGCCCTGCCGCTCACGCTCAACGGCCGCGCGCTCAAGCACGTGCTGGAAGTGCGCCACGCGAGCTTTCTCGATCCGGCCTATCTGCAACTGGCGCGCGAGCGCCGCATCGCCACGGTGTTCACCGATTCCGACGAATATCCGTCGCTGGCCGACATTACCGGCGATTTCGTCTATGCGCGGCTGATGCGCGCGCGCGCCAACATCGCCACCGGTTATCCCGAGGACGAGCTCGACGCCTGGGCGCGGCGCGCGCAGGCCTGGGCGCGCGGCGAGGACAATCCGGAGCTGCCGCATGTCGGCGCGCCGCTGGCCAAGGCCGCGCCGCGCGAAGTGTTCGTGTATTTCATCAGCGCGGCGAAGGAGCGCAATCCGGCGGCATCGATGCGGCTGCTGGAGATGATCGGGGCGCGTTGAACGCGCCGCGGTCGCGTTGCTGACGCACGGCGGCGGCCCCGGCGCTTGAGCGCGGCGCCGGGATACGCGAGGCTGCGCATCGAAACCGCACCGAACCGCATCGATTCCAACGCGAGTCATCGTCATGGCCAGTCGTCGCGAATTCCTCAGTTCCACCGCCGTGGTCGCCACCGGCCTTGCTCTCGCGCCGTTGAGCGTCTGCAGCAGCGAAGCGCCGTCGGCGGCGGCCGCCGAGCGTCCGGATACGCCGTTCTCCGGCGTGCTGATCAAACGCAAGATTCCCGCGACCGGTGAACTGCTGCCGGTGATCGGTCTGGGCACCTCGGGCAATTTCGAAATCGGCGACGACTTGGCTGCGCGCGAACCGCTGCGCGAAGTGGTCAGGCGTTTCGTCGATGCCGGCGCGCGCGTGGTCGATACCGCGCCGACCTATTCCAGCGCCGAGGACGTGCTCGGCGAACTGGTCGCGCAGGCCAAGCTGCGCGATCGCCTGTTCCTGGCGACCAAACTGTCCGGCGTCAGCGGCCGCGCCGAAGGGCTGGCGCAGTTCCAGCGCTCGCTGCAGCGCCTGCGCACCGATCGCATCGACCTGCTGCAAGTGCATAACCTGCGCGACACCCGCACGCAGCTGGCCTTGGCGCGCGAACTCAAGCAACAGGGCAAGGTGCGGCTGGTCGGCCTCACCCATTACCTGGAAAGCGCGCACGCGCAACTGGCGCAGGACATGCGCGCGCTCAAGCCGGACTTCATCCAGATCAATTATTCGGTGATATCGCGCGGCGCGGAGCGGACGATCCTGCCGCTGGCGGGCGAGCTCGGCATCGCGGTGATGATCAACCGCGCCTTCGAAGACGGCCGCCTGTTCGCCCAGGTCAAGGGCAAGCCGCTGCCGGCGTGGGCGGGCGAGGTCGGCGCCGATTCGTGGGCGCAGTTGTTCCTGAAGTTCGTGCTCAGCCAGCCGGCGGTGACGGTGGTGATTCCGGCTACGGCTAAGCCCAGGAATCAGACCGATAATCTCAAAGCCGGGGTTGGGGCGATGTTGGATGCTGAGCAGCGTGAGGCGTTGATTGCTGCGGTGGGGTGAGAGGTGAGTGCGCAACTCTCAGTCCGTCATTCCCGCGAACGCGGGAATCCAGCGGCTTTCGTGCAGGTCGCGTCAAAGTCACTGGATTCCCGCGTTCGCGGGAATGACGGCCTTGAGGGAATGACGGTCTGCAAGGGAAACGAAAACCGAATCAAGCAGCGGGCGCCATCCGCCCGCCGCCATCGATCCCTTCGCTCAATACGCCACAGTAAACCGCTTGCGCGAATGCGCCGGCTGCTCCAGCTCATCGATCAGCGCGACCGCGTAATCCTGCACCGAAACATTGCTCTCGCCCTTGTCATCGACCAGCAGTTGATCGCCGCCGATGCGGAACCGGCCGCTGCGCTCGCCCGGCACCAGGTGCGCGGCCGGGGACAGGAAGGTCCAGTCCAGTTCGCGCTCGCCGCGCAGCGTGTTGAGCACCGTGCGCATGGCTTCGGCGCCGCCGCGGTATTGCTCCGGGAAGCCGGGCTGATCGAGCACCTGCTGACCGGGCGAGACCTCCAGGCTGCCGGCGCCGCCAACCACCAGCAGGCGCGGCACCGAGGCCTGCTTCAGGCCGTCGACGATCTGCGCGTAACCGGCGACCGTATCGGCGCCGAGATTCGGGTTGTTCCAGCCGCCGGCGTTGAACGAGGCGATCACCGCCTCGTGGCCGCGCACCAGCTCGGCGACCTTGGCCGGGTCGCCGCCGTCGATGGCTGCCGCCTTAGCGGTCAGGCCGGCGTGGGCCGGCAGCGAGGCGGTGTCGCGGGCCACGGCGGTGACGCGGTGGCCGCGGCTCAGGGCTTCTTCGAGTACGGCGCGGCCGACGTAGCCGGTGGCGCCGATCAGGACGATGTTCATGGGTGACTCCAGTGAGGTGAGGACGGGATATAGTTTGCTCACTTAAAGACCCCGCGATAATCCGGCCACAGAAGCTAAGACCATGAAGCTGGACTTCACGATAGACCGCCTCAAGCGCATGGCCCTGTTCGCCCGCGTGGTCGAACTGGGCTCGATGAGCGCGGCCGCGCGCGAGCTGGACATGACCCCCTCGGCGGTCAGCCAGCAACTGCGCCAGTTGGAGAGCGAAACCGGCGTGGTGCTGCTGCATCGGTCCACCCGCAAGCTGACCACTACCGAGATCGGCCAGGCCTATTACGAGGACTGCGCGGCGATGCTGCACGCCGCGCGCAACGCCGACGGGCGCCTGGGCGACCTGCGCGACACGCCGCGCGGCGAGTTGCGGGTCGCGGTGCCGGTAGGGTTCGCCTCGCACCTGGCGCCGGCGCTGGCGCCGCTGCTGCGCGCGTATCCGGAGTTGTCGCTGCGCGTGTTCGCCGACGATCGGCAGATCGACCTGATCGCCGAGCGCATCGATCTGGCGATCCGGATCGGGCGCCTGCTGGACTCCAATCTGATCGCACGGCGCATGGCCGAATGGCGGCATCTGCTGGTGGCCTCGGCGGCGTATGCGCGCGAACACGGCCTGCCGGCGACGCCGGAGGAGCTGTCGCAGCATCCGATGCTGATCCTCAGCGTGATCAATCAGCCCGAGTACGTGGAGCTGTATCGCGACGGCGAACCCTCGCGGCGCGTGCGCGTGAGCGGACGCATCGTCAGCAACAGTTCGCGCACGGTGAAGGAGATGATGCTGCAGGACCTGGGCATCGTGCGCCTGCCCGAGCCCGATGCGGCGCCGCTGCTGGCCGACGGCCGCGCCGTGCTGGTGTTGCCGGACTGGACGATGCCGCCGCTGGGCGTGTTCGCGGTGACCGCGCAGCGCGATGCGCAGCCGGCGAAGGTGCGGATGGCGATTGCGGCGTTGCAGGAGTATTTGCGGCGGTGAGTTTCGGGTGGTCTGGCCGAAAAGCGTCGGGGCTGAAGCCCCTCCCACAAAAGACTTCGCGGCTACGAGGTTTGTTGTGGGAGGGGCTTCAGCCCGATGCTTTTCGGTCAGGGCGATTCGATTCGATCCGAATGCTACGACAACCCGCGCAGCCGCGAAGTCTTTTGTGGGAGGGGCTTCAGCCCCGATGCTCTTCGCTCAGCACCCACGCAACCCCAACAGATCAGCCCACCAGCTTCGCCAAAGCCCGCACCGGAAACGTCCCCATGCCCTTCACCTTCGGCGGCACCGCGCTGAAGCTGAAACCCTCATCCGGCAGCGCGGCCAGATTGCGCAGGTGTTCGACGATCAGAATGCCGGCGCCGAGCAAGGTCGAATGCACCGGCCGGCTCTTGCCGCGCGTGTCGTCGATATTCACCGAGTCGATCCCGACCAGCTTGACTCCGCAATCGCGCAGCCACACCGCCGCCGATTCGGTCAGGAACGGATGGTCCACGCCATAGGCCGCGGTGGCGAAATGCACGTCCCAGCCGGTATGCACCAACACCGCGCGGCCGCGCAGCTCCAGATCGCGGAAATACGTATCGTCGATCGCGCGCACGTCCGCGCCGACCCGCACCACGATCGCGTCGAGGTCGGCGCAGTCTTCCGCGCCGATTTCGGACAGATCCTTGCCGTCGGCATAGCGATGCGAAGGACAGTCGATGTAGGTGCCGGTGTTGGCGACCATGTCGATGCGTCCGATCTGGAACTGCGTGCCTTCTTCGTAAATGTCGCGCGAGCGTTCGCGGCTGAGGTAATCGCAGATGTGCGCCGGCGGCATGCCCGGATACGTGACCAGCCCGTCTTCGATGGTGTGGCTCAGATCGATATAACGGATGCTGCCGCTCTCGATCGCGCCGGCCTTGCGCTTGTGCGCTTCGACCAGGATGCGCTTGTTGAGGATGCGCGCCGGGCCGACCATCAACAGGCGCAGATCGCGCACGATGTAGTCGATCAGCTCGGCATCGCTGATGTCGTCGCCGTCGATGTCGAGACGGAAGCCTTGGCCTTGCAGGCCGCCGCCGTTGCTGAATTCGATGTCGAAGTCGAATTGGACGCGGTGTTGGATGGGGGACACGTGAGGCTCCGGGTAAAACTGCTGATTCGTTTGTTGCTCGTCATTCCCGCGAACGCGGGCTCGGCTTTACTTCGGCGAAGCCGAACATCCAGTGACTTTGACGCGATCTGCACGAAAGTCGCTGGATTCCCGCGTTCGCGGGAATGACGGAGTGAGAGGTGCGCGGGAAGCGGGAATGCAAAAGGCGCGACAACAGCGGCATCCGCGCGATGCCATTACGATGCCGCAGCCGGCAGAGGCCTACTTAGCCGCCCGCTGACTCAACGCCACACTCCCCAAAATCAACATCGCCGCGATCACCATCGTCACCGTCAACGGCTCGCCCAGCAGCATCCAGCCCCAGGCCACGCCGAACAGCGGCACCAGATAGGTCACCGCAACCGCGCGGGCGGCGCCGATGCGCTGGATCAGGCGGTAGTACATGACGAAAGCGATGCCGGTGCAGACCACGCCCAGCATCGACGCGGAGAACCACGACTTGGCCGCGATCGCGTGATCGGGCCAGTTGGCGATCGCGAACGGCAGGATCAGCAGCGCCGAGGTGCCCAGCGTCGCCGCCGCGACCGCGGCCGCCGGCAGGCCGGTGAGCTGGCGCCGCACCAGGTTGGCGCCGATGCCGTACAAGAACGCGGCCGAACAGCCGGCGGCGACCGCCCAGCCGATGCTCGCGCCCGCGGTCTTGCCGCTGGCCAGCACCACCACGCCGGCGAAACCGGCGAGCAAGGCGATCGCGCGCTTGCCGCCGATCTTCTCACCGAAGAACAGGAACCCGACCAGGGCGGTGAACAGCACCGCCATCGAATTGGTGATCGCGCCGATGCCGGCCGGCGCGCGCTGCGCGGCCCAGGCGAACAGGATGAAGGGAATCGCCGAATTGATCAGGCCGATCAAGGCGAGCTTGGCCCAGATCGCGCCCTTGAACGAAGCGCGCGCCTTCCACAGGAACGGCAGCAGGATCAGCGCGCCCAGGCCCAGGCGCATCTCCACCAGCGGCACCGCGCCGAAATCTTTCGCCGCCACGCGCATGAACAGGAACGAGGAGCCCCAGATCGCGCCGAGGATGGTCAGCTCCAGCGGCGTGCGCCAGGACTGTGCGGTCGCCGCTTCGCCCGTGGGCGTAGCGGTGGGTGGCGATTCGGCGGGCATGCGGAGCGTTTGCGACGTACTCATCTCGACCTCGCGAGTGACGGTGGCGGAACGACCGGAGCGTGGGGGCGCCGGCTGGCGATTCTGGGTGCAGCATGCCGCTGACGAAGCGGCGGGAATATCCGTAATCGGCCTGGTCCGGGATGCGCGAACCGGCGTGTGCGGTTGCGGATTTCATCCATCGGTCCGGGCCGGTGGAGCGGCCTGTCGCGATCCGTTCGTGTCTGCCGGGCCCGGCGGTTGCATCGCCTCGCCGCGGGTCGGCCACAGGCCGTTTCGACACCGCTGCGACCGCCTGCAAACGCCAGCGATGCGGCCCGTGGCGACAATCTGGCTTTTCCCTCCCCGCTATTCTGACTGGCCGCCAAACCCAGACAAGCGCATACTTTCGAACCCAGGCACAAATTTAATTTAAGGCTCGACATGGCCCTCAGAGCAGACTGGTTACCGGCCCTGGCGGCGTTCGAAGCGGCCGCGCGCCACCAGAATTTCGCCCATGCCGCCGAAGAGCTGCATCTGACCGCCAGCGCGATCAGCCATCACGTGCGCAAACTCGAAAGCCGGCTCGGCCTGAGCCTGTTCCAGCGCCATGCGCGCGGGGTGGCGCTGACCGACCAGGGCCGTCAGCTCGCCGACGCCGCCGGCACCGCCCTGGCCGACATGGACGGCGTGCTGCGCAGCCTGCGTCTGGCGCGCGAAGAGCGCGACCGCGTGCGCATCACCACCCTGCACTCGCTGGCCTACATCTGGCTGCTGCCGCGCCTGAGCCAGTTCACCCGCGCGCACCCGCAAATCCAGCTCAGCGTCGATACCGAGATCGCGCTGACCCGTTTCGACGACAGCGGCCCCGACATCGGCATCCGTCACGGCGCCGGCCATTGGCCGGGGCTGACCGCGCACCATCTGATGGACGATGCCTTGTTCCCGGTGGCCTCGCCCAACCTGCCCGGCGTCGAGCAGATCACCGAGCCTGCGCAGATCGCCGAGATGCCGTTGATCGCCGATCAGGCCCGGCAGGGCTGGCACGACTGGTTCCGCGCCGCGGACGTGCACGGGCGTAAGCTGGAAGAGCGCTACATCTTCAGCAACACCACCGACGCGATGATGGCGGCGGCGCAAGGCATCGGCGTGGCGTTGGCGCGCGAGCAGATCGTGGGGCCGTATCTGCGCTCGGGCCAACTGATCCGCCTGCCCGGCCCGGCGATGCCGGCTCGGTGGGGGTATTACGCGATCTATCCGTCGCATCGGCGTTTGCGGGCGACGGCGCAGACGTTTTTGGATTGGTTGTTGGCGGTGGAGAAGAACTGAGGCTGAAGCCCGCACGGCAATTCTGCCCCCTTTGAAAAAGGGGGCGGGCGCCCGGCGAGAATCGGCTTCTGGCTGAACCGCAGCGCGGGGGATTTGCTCTTTGCTGTGCGTCGTCCTAGAGCAAAAGCAAATCCCCCCTGCCCCCCTTTTTCAAAGGGGGGAGGCGGTTGGAAGGTGGAGTTGGGATCTGGAGGGATGTCGGCTTCGAAGCCTGAGACCTGCGCGCCAATATTGCCCCCTTTGAAAAAGGGGGCGGGCGCCCGGAGAGAATCGGTTTCGGGCTAAACCGCAGCGCGGGGGATTTGCTCTTCGCTGTGCGTCGTACTGAAGCAAGAGCAAATCCCCCCTGCCCCCCTTTTTCAAAGGGGGGAGGCGGTTGGAGGGTGGCGTTTAGGTCTGGAGGGACTTCGGCTTCGAAGCCTGAGACACGCGCGCCAATATTGCCCCCTTTGAAAAAGGGGGCGAGCGCCCGGCGAGAATTGGTTTCCGGCTAAACCGCAGCGCGGGGGATTTGCTCTTCGCTGTGCTTCGTACTGAAGCAAAAGCAAATCCCCCCTGCCCCCCTTTTTCAAAGGGGGGAGGCGGTTGGAAGGTGGCGTTGGGGTCTGGAGGAGTTCGGCTTCGGGTCGTGCTGAGTGAGCGATTCGACTTTGCCTACTTCTTCGCACCCGGCCGCTTCGACGACCGGGGCCGCTTAACCGGCGCCGCATTCGCCTTACGCAACGCCGCCTCGAACGCCAACCTTAGCCACGGCCTCATATCCTGCGGCGAATCCATCGCCGCCTCCGGCACCGACCAATAGCTGGTCGGCACCGTCTCGCCGCGCCGCGTGTACATAAAAGGCCCGCTGCCGGCGGCGCGGAACCGTTCCTGGGTGTCGGCGTCGGTCTTCAGATACAACACCTCGCCCGACACCAATCCGATCATCACGCCGTCGTGGTAGACGCCATGACCGCCGAACATCCGGCGCGCGCTCAGCGCGCCGAAGTCCGAGGCCAGATCCTGCAGATGCGCGATCAGATCGTTGCTCATGGCCGCGATCTTATCGCCATCGCCACATCAGAACTTATGCCACAGGCGCACGAAATACGAAGCGCCGTTCAAGCCGAACTGCACGCTGTCGAAGATGTGGCCGTTGTCGGTTTCGTCCGGGTTCTGCCGGGTCGGCTTGACGTTGAGCAGATTGGCGCCGCCGACGGTCAGCTTGGTGTTGTCGCTGAAGGCGTAGGTCACGCTCAAATCGGCCGAGCTCTTGGCCTTGTAATGCGCGTTCGGCACGCCGCCGGCGGTGCCCGAGAACGTGCCCAGGGTCTGCGGCCCGAAGTAGATCAGCTTGAGGTTGCCGTCCCAGGCGCCGCGCGACAGGTCGAAGCCGAGCACGGCCTTGGACTTGGGCGCACCCTGCTCGATGAACAAGCGCTCGCGCTCGGACAACAGCACGTCTTCGCGGCCGATCAGCGCCGGCGGCGCGTGGATGGCGTTGACCTTGGTGCGGTTGAGGTTCAAGGCGAAGAAGGTGCCGAGCTTGAAGTCGTTGCCCAGTTCGCGCTCGTTGTTGAAGGTGAAGTCCACGCCTTCGGTGCGGGTATCGACCGAGTTGACGAAGAACTGCGCCTGGCCGACGCCGAGCGAATCCAGGATGGTGCCGATGGTCGGATCGGTGGTGTCGAAGCGGCCGCTGAGCACGATGCGGTCGTCGATGTCGATGCGATACGCGTCCAGGGTCAGCGAGGTGTCGGCGGTCGGCGACCAGGTCAGGCCGAGGGTGTAGTTGCGCGACTTCTCCTTGGTCAGCAGCGGCAGGCCGGCGGCGTTGGCGATGGTGCCGCCGTTGGGCGCGATCACCACGTCCACCGGTTCGCCGTTGACGAAGTCGGTGATGGTCGAGGAGAAATACTTCTGCTGCAGCGACGGCGCGCGGAAACCGGTGCTGGCCGAGGCGCGGAACATCAGCGTGTCGGTGGCGCGGAAGCCGGCGGCGAGCTTGCCGGTGGTGGTCTTGCCGAAGTCGCTGTAGTCCTCGTAGCGCAGCGCCACGCCGGCGGTGAAGCGTTCGGTGAAATCGGCTTCAACGTCGGCGTAGGCCGACCAGCTGTCGCGGCTGTGGGCGCCGGCATCGGCCGGCTGGAAGCCCGGGAAGCCCTGGCTGCCGGCGTTGCCGCCTTCGCCGACGCCGTCGGCGTCGATATAGGAACCCGGCTCGCCGGCGAAGATCTTGTACTTCTCGTTGCGCCGTTCCAGGCCGAAGGCGACGTTGAGGCCCTTGAATATCTGGTCGTAGAAACGGTTGACGTCGAAGTTGATCGTGTTCTGCTCGAACGAGAATCCGCCGGCATCGAAGCTGCGCGCGCTCACGCCCTTGCCGCCGTTAAGCAGGTCGAGGTTGGCGATGGACGCGTTGAGGGTGTTGTTGATCGTGTAGCGCAGCTTGTTGTAGCCGTAGGTGTAGGACAGGTCGGCGTTCCACTCGCCCATCGCCCAGCGCAGGCCGAGGATGCCGAAGCGGTCGTCGATGTCGCCGTCGATGAAGGGCACGAAGCCGTCGGGATACATCGCTGCCGAGTTGCGCGAGGGGATGTCTTCCGAGCCCAGGCCGTCGCGCGCGAACGCGGCCGAGGACGCGTCGCGGCGCTGCACGCCGAGGGTGAAGTACAGGTCCACGTTCTCGGCCAGCGGCTTGTCGCCGTTGAGGAACAGGGTTTCGTTGCGGATCTTGGAATCGCCGATGATGCGCGGGCTGCCGGCCGGCTCGGAGCGGTCGGAGCGGCCGCGGTCCTGCCATTCGCCGGTGATGCCCAGGCTGCCGTCGCTGCCCAGGCCGAAGCCGCAGTAAGCGGTGGCCAGCCAGTTTTCGCCATCGCCCTTGGAGTACTGGCCGTAGCCGGCGACCGCTTCGCAGCCCTTGCGCTTCTTCAGCGAGATGTTCATGACCCCGGCGATGGCGTCGGAGCCGTACTGCGCGGCGGCGCCGTCGCGCAGGATCTCGACGCTGTCGATCGCCATCAGCGGAATGGTGTTGAGGTCGGTGCCGGTGTTGCCGCGGTTGCGCGCGCCGAACAGATTCAGCAGCGCGGTGGTGTGGTGGCGCTTGCCGTTGACCAGCACCAGGGTCTGGTCCGAGCCCAGGCCGCGCAGCGCGGCCGAATCGACCAGGTCGGCGCCGTCGGCGCCGCTCTGGCGGGTGGAGTTGAATGCGGGCGCGGTGTACTGCAGCGACTGGGCGAGGTCGAACTGCGCGCCCTCTTCCACGGTCTTGGCCATCGGCAGCACATCGACCGGCGAGATCGAGGTGGTGTCCGAGGAACGTTGGCTGCGGCGCGAACCCAGCACCGACACCGTCTCAAGCGTGCGCGCCTCGCTGGCCGGCGCGGGCGCCGCGTCCTGGGCGGCGTCCTGAGCCAGTGCGCTGCCGGCGAACAGGCTGCCTCCGAGCCATAACGCGCAATGGACCGCGCGGAACAAGCCGGCGCGGTGCAGGCGGGCACGGGGGGCGAGACGGGGCTGGGTCATAGCGGAATCCTTGCTGGTCTGGCGGGGCGATCCCCCTAGCCTAAAGCCAAGACACCCGTTCGTGCACAGTGGCCGGACCGGAACTGTGAAAGGAAGCGTGCGGGTGGTTGCGGTCCCGGGGCTGCGGACGGCATGGCCAGCAGAGCGGCGCGAACCTTTGCCCCCTTTGAAAAAGGGGGCGGGCGCCCGGCGCGGGATGGTTCCAGATCGAACACCGCAGCGCGGGGGATTTGCTTTCGCGAACCGTTGCCCCCTTTGAAAAAGGGGGCGGGCGCCCGGCGCAAGATGGTTCCGGATCGAACACCGTAGCGCGGGGGATTTGCTTTGGCTTTGCGGTGGCGGATTCGGGCGAAGAGCAAATCCCCCCCGCCCCCCTTTTTCAAAGGGGGGAGGCGTCGGGCTTCAGAAGGTCGAGGCGCTTGGCGTTATCGGCGGGCGTTGGAGATAGATCCGTGAGACTTGGACGGCTACCGACGCCGATCTACTTCGCCGGAACATCCGCCTTCACCGGCGTCGCCTCAGCCTTGAGCGGCACGTTCTCCGCCGACTCCACCCAACGTGCGAAGAACCCCGCCAGATCGCGCCCGCTCGCCCGCTCCATCGCCGCGCGGAAATCCGCGGTGACCACCGAATGGCCGTAATAAGCCCGGGTGTAAGCGCGAATGCCGCGCCAGAACGCGCGCTCGCCCAGTTCCTCGCGCAGCACGTGCAGCACATAGGCGCCCTTCTGATAGACCACGGCGCGATCGTCGGCGCTGGGCTTGTTCCAGCTCGCATAAACCAGCGCATGGTCCTTGCCGCTTTCGCGCAGCTTGTCCACGCGCCGCTTCCACGCATCCACCCGCTCGCGATACGCCGCATCGCCGAAGCGATGCTGCATGTAGGCGGCGGCCATGAAGTTGGCGAAGCCTTCGTTGAGCCAGAAATGGCCCCAGTCGCGGCTGGTGACCATGTTGCCCCACCACTGGTGCGCCAACTCGTGCGCGATCAGCGATTCGTTCTCCGGCTTTTCCAGCACTTCGCGGCCGTAGGTTTCCGACATCAGCGAGAAGCCGTCCAGTTCCTGACCGATGGTCTTCGCCACCAGCGCCTGGGTGTAGTCGCCGCGATAACGGATGCCGGCGCGGCGGCCGAAGAAACGCATCATGTCGGCGCTGTCGGCGAACACGCGGCGCAATTGCGCGGCTTGCAGATCGGCGGAGAGAAAACGCAGAGCGCCGTTTTCGCCGGTGGCGCCGGCCTCGGCGTAACGTCCGGCGGCGAAGCCGTAGACGTAGCTCGGCATCGCCATGTCCTGGCGCCAGCGATACGAATCGCGGCGGCCGCCCAACGCCGACTTGGCCACCAGCCGACCGTTGCCGACCGCCTTCAGGCCGCTGGGCACGGTCAAGGTCAGGTCCAGGCTCGCGCGCTCGGACGGCGCGTCGATGCATACCAGCCATTGGCTGGTGGAGAAGATCGTGTAGACCTCGCCGCGCTCGGGATGGAATTCCAGGCCGTAACGCGGCGCGCCGCGGTAGGCGATGTCGATCTCGTGGCGCTCGCCGGCCGCGCCGGGTTTGGGCAATCGCACGCGCAGACGCTGTTCGACCTTCTCGAAGTTCAGCGCCTGCCCGCGTTCGCCGACCCGCTCGATGTCCAGATCGCCGGCGTCGAACTCCAACTGCTGCGCGCCGTCGCTGCGCAAGGCCAGGCGGATCGACACCTGCCCGCGCAAGCTTTTGGCGCCGATGTCCGGTTCGATGCGCGCGGTGTAATGCAGCACGTCGAGATTGGCGCCGGCGCGCGCGGCGCCCTGCGCCAGCGCGGAACCGGCCGCGCAGCCGCACGCGAGCGCCAGCGCCGCGGCGGCGATGCGGCGGCGCAACGAAGAAACTCCGGATTGGCTCAACGGCTGATGCATCGGTGATTCGTCCTGCCCCACGCGCCGCGCGACGCGCTCCTGTTTTGATACCTGCCGCCGCGGCCGCCGGAATCGGCGAAGCGTGCGCGGCCTGCGCGTGATCCGCGCGAGCGGACCGGCCGTGCGCAGATGATCGCCGATCAGGCCGCCAGGCCGAAACCCATGCGTTGTCAGCAATTTGTACTAGGTTCGGGATGACGCGCGCGAACCGGCAGATCGGGTAAAGCTCCGCCGCGGCCGCGCGCGGGTTCGGGCCCGCCCCGCGCGCGGACGATCGCGCGCGAAGCCGCATTCAGGCGCTTTTCGCGCCGCAGTGCAGCATCGCGGGCGCTGCCGGTTCTGCGCCTCCGGTCACTGACAGCGCTGTCATACATAGGACAAGGTGCGGGCCGTGGACGCAGGCGCGCGGACGATCGCGACGCGGGCGCTCACGCCCTTCCCTGCAAGCCAGTTGCCTTCTGCAAGGCCCTGCCGCGGCACGAAGCCGCCAGACCCTCCCAGTCTGAAGCCCTGACGGATCGCCATCGCTTGCCCACTTCAGGAGCTCAACGATGGTCACTCGCCGTAAGTTTCTCGGCGCCTCCGCGGCCGCACTCGCCGCCGGCGTCGCCAGTCCGCTGATATCGCGCCAAGCCTTCGCGGCCACGTCGGCGCGCTTCAATCTCGCCCTGGTCAACGCCTCGGGGCAGAACACCGCGTATGCCTACGTGGTCGGTTTGTCCAACGACCGGCCGTTCTTCGTGCGCGCCGACGGCGGCAGCTATTTCCCGCCTTCGCCGTCTTCGCCGGTGACGCCGTTGGGTCAGGACTGCGCGATTCCGCTCGGCGGACAGGGCTCGACCACGCGGGTGTCGGTGCCGCGCATGTACGGCGCGCGCATTTACCTCGTCACCGGCAGCAAGCTCAATTTCTACGTGAATCCCGGCCCGGCCGTGGTGCATCCCAGCTTCCTCAACACCAGCGACACCAACTTCCATAAGAACTGGACTTTCGCCGAATTCACCTTCAACGAGTTCGAGTTGTTCTCGAACATCAGCTACGTCGATTTCGTCGCCGCGCCGCTGAGCCTGTCGCTGCGCTCGCTGTCGGGCCGCAGCGAAACCGTTCCGGGCCTGCCGGCCGGCTCGCTGGATCCGATCTGCTATTCGCTGCAGCAACAGGCCTCGCAGGAAGGTTCGGCCTGGGATTCGCTGATCCAGCGCGGCAGCGACGGCCGCAACCTGCGCGCGATGAGCGCGCACTACCAGGCCGCCCGCTTCCAGAATTATCTCAGCGGCTACATCAACTCGGTCTGGAGCAAGTACGCCTCCAACACCTTGACGGTGGATACCCAGTCCGGCTTCGGCGTGTTGACCGCGCGCGTCGGCGGCGACGGCCTGCTGCGCTTCAACAACGGCGAGACCTTCGCCCGTCCCAGCACCGCCGACGTGCTCAGCTGCGACAGCGGCCCCTTCAGCCTGGCCGGCGCCAGCGAGGTGCGCAAGGCGATTATCCCGCGCCTGGCCGCGGCCTTGAACCGCACGACCCTGCTCGACAACGCCAACCAGCCGCAGGGCGAAGTCGCCAGCCGGTTCTATCGCAACGCCCAGACCAACCACTACGCGCGGCTGGTGCACGAGCGCCTGCCGGACAATCGCGGCTACGCCTTCCCCTACGACGACGTGGCGCCGAGCGGCGGCCAGGATTTCAGCGGCGCGGCGCGTTCGGGCGATCCGGATACCTTGACGGTGACCTTGCGCGCGTTGCGTTGACGATTGCGCGGCGGGCGCCTTGAGCGTCCGCCGCTTTCGCCGGCTCGCTGATTCGGCGCGCCGACCGGGGGCGACGGCTTCACGGGGCGTGTTCGCGGCGAAGATTTATCCTGCAGGCCTCGCCGCTTTCGCAGGAATCGCCATGAACGCCGACCGATACCAGGACCTGGGCAAGCTGCTGCTGCGGCTGACCTTGGGCGCGCTGATCCTGCTTCACGGCGTGTCCAAGTTGCGCGGCGGCACCGAGGCCATCGTCGGCCTGGTGCAGGCGCACGGGCTGCCGGGCTTTCTCGGCTACGGCGTGCTGATCGGCGAAGTGCTGGCGCCGCTGCTGCTGATTCTGGGCTGGCATGCGCGCGTCGGCGCGGTGCTGATCGCCGGCAACATGCTGGTGGCGCTGGCGCTGGTGCATCTGGGCCAGTTGGGCGAGCTCAACAAGGAAGGCGGCTGGGCGATCGAGCTGCAGGCGATGTTCCTGGGCACCGCGGTGGCCATCGCGTTGCTGGGGCCTGGGCGGTACAGCCTCAACGACAAATAACAACCGATGCGGAACTTCCGCTGGATTTTGTGGGAGGGGCTTCAGCCCCGAGGCTTTTCGCTCAGATCCAGATAAATTTCACCGCGATCCGAGCCAAGAGCATCGGGGCTGAAGCCCCTCCCACAAAAGACTTCGCAGCCCTTCGCTCGGACTCAAATCCGATTGACCCGGAACTTGCGTCCCTTGATCTTGCCCTCGCGCAAACGCGCCAGCGCGGCCGCGGCCTGGGAAGTCGCGACGGCGACGTAGGAACGCGTGGCGTAGACGTTGATCTTGCCGACTGCATCGGCCTTCAAGCCGGCGTCGCCGGTCAACGCGCCGAGGATGTCGCCGGGACGCAGCTTGTCGGTCTTGCCCGCGTCGATGCGCAAGGTCGCCATCGGCGCGGCCGGGGCGTTCTTGGCTTTTCCGCTCAACGGTTCGGCGCGGCGCCATTGCAAGGGCGCGCCCTGCATTTGTTCGATCTGCTGGGCGCGGCCGGTTTCGCGCGGGCCGCACAGGCTCAGCGCGACGCCGCCGCGTCCGGCGCGGCCGGTGCGGCCGATGCGGTGCACGTAGACGTCCGGGTCGGTCGGCAAGTCGTAGTTGACCACCGCGCCGAGGTCTTCCACGTCGAGCCCGCGCGCGGCCACGTCGCTGGCGACCAGCACGTTGCAGCTGCGATTGGAGAAACGCACCAGCACTTCGTCGCGATCGCGCTGTTCCATTTCGCCGTGCAGAGCCAGCGCGGTGAAGCCGTAGTGGCTGAGCGAGCCGACCACTTCCTCGGTGTCCTTGCGCATGTTGCAGAACACCACGCACGAATCGGGCCGGTATTCGAGCAACAACGCGCCCAGCAGCGGGGTCTTCTTGGCCGGATCGACTTCGTAGAAGTATTGTTCGATCCGCGGCGCGCTGCTCTGGCCTTCGACCGTGACCTCGACCGGTTCGCGCATCGCGGCGCGGGCCAGTTCGCGGATCGCGTCGGGGAAGGTCGCCGAGAACAACAGGCTCTGGCGGTTCTTCGGCGTCTTGGCGACGATCTCGCGCATGGGTTCTTCGAAGCCCATGTCGAGCATGCGGTCGGCTTCGTCGAACACCAGCGTGCGCACGCCGTCGAGCTTCAGCGCTTTCTTGCGCAGCAATTCCTGCAGGCGGCCGGGCGTGCCGACCACCACGTGCGGCGCGTGTTCCAGCGACGCCAGCTGCGGCCCCAGGGCCATGCCGCCGCACAGCACGGAGACTTTCAGATTCGGGATTGCGAAGGCCAGCTTGCGCAGCTGGTTGCCGACCTGATCGGCCAGCTCGCGGGTCGGGCACAGCACCAGGGCCTGGGTGCGGATCGCGGCCGGGTCCAGCGCCTGCAGCAGGCCCAGGCCGAAGGCGGCGGTCTTGCCGCTGCCGGTCGGCGCCTGCGCGATCAGGTCGCGGCCGTCCAGGATCGCCGGCAGCGCGCGCGCCTGCACCGGGGTCATGACGGTGTAGCCGAGCGCGGCCACGCCCTGCAGCAGGGCGGGACTCAGGGAAAGGGTGTCGAAAGCGGCGGTGTCGGCCGGGGGCGTGGGCGGATTCATGCGCCATGATCGCAGCTTCGGGGCACGGGCACACGGCAAGCCCCGGCCTGCGCGGTCCATTCCCAAGCCGATCCGGCCCTCGCCGGCCACTCGCGCCGCCTCGATCCCCCACCAAAGTCATCGCCCGCGAGCATCGCGTCCCGCACTCGCCCTATGCTGTCGCGGTACCGTCGGCCAGCCGCCTCACCGCATCCGCAGGGAGACCGTCATGGAGCAGTTCCTGCATATCCGCGTCCTGCTCGGCATCGTGCTGGGCTTGGCCATCACCACCTTGCTCAAGGGCCTGGCCCGCTTCGTCCAGCACCCCGGCCGCGAGCGCGTGTACTGGGTGCATATCGGCTGGGCGCTGTCGATGTTCACCTTGCTCGCGCACTTCTGGTGGTGGGAGTTCCGCCTGGTGCATTTGAGCCAATGGAGCTTCGTCGCCTTCGCCTTTTTGATCCTATACGTGGTGGTGCTGTTCCTGCTGTGCACCTTGCTGTTCCCGGACGACATCGGCGACTACGAGGGCTGGCGCGATTACTTCCTGTCGCGGCGCGGCTGGTTCTTCGGGATCATGGCCCTGTCCTATGTGATCGACTTCGGCGATACGCTGATCAAAGGCAAGCGCTATTTCGAAGCCTTCGGCCTGGAATATCCGCTGCGCAATCTGGCCTACGTGGCGCTGTGCCTGATCGCCATGCGCACCCGCTCGGAGCGCTTCCACAAGGGCTTCGTCGTCGCCAGCCTGCTGTATCAGTTGTCGTGGATCTACCGGCTGTACGACTTCGTCGAATGAGTTGCGGCCAAGTTGCGCACAGTGTCGGCGCCGCTGCGCTCACTCGCCGGCAACGCGGTTTGTCCTACATTGGTCGGATGCCCGATCACACTGCCCATCCGTGAGCCGCGCTTTCGTCAAGGAAGGCGACGGCGACGAGAACGCCGGCGATCTGCCGGAGTTGCCGATCAGCGAGCACCCCAACTACGTGACGCCGCGCGGCATGGCCTTGCTGCGTTCGCGCCTGGACGACGCGGCCCGCCGCGCCGCTGCGCTGGACGCCGACGCCAGACTCGAACGCGCGCATATCGAACGCGAGATGCGCTGGTTGCAGGCGCGCATCCTCGGCGCGATCACCATCGCCCCCGAGCGCCAGCCGGCCGACCGTGTCGCCTTCGGCGCGCGGGTCGAGCTGGTCGATGACGACGGCCAGGAGTATCGCTATCGCGTGGTCGGCGAGGACGAAGCCGATCCCGAGCATGGCCTGATCAGCTGGGTCTCGCCGCTGGCGCGCGCGCTGCACGGCGCGCGCGTGGGCGACAACGCGCTGTGGAAACGGCCGGCCGGCGATTTGAATGTGGAAGTGCTGGCGATCGAGTACGGCTGATCGCGCGGCGTCGCCGCTGGTCCGTGGGCCGCGCGCGCAAGCGGCCGGCGCGCTGAGCCGCGCCCGCATCGCAAACTGCATCCCGACGAATCCGCGCCATGCCTCGATGCCGACCGCTCGTCGGCCCAGGCTTGACGCGCGGGCGCCATCGGCCGAATCATTTAGCAAATTAGTTAATTGCTGAAAATATGCAGGTCGGCGGCGACACGCCGCTCGCGGGCCGTCACCAGGGAGAGGTCATGAACGCATTACCCGAAAGCCTGAAGTCGCATCGCGTCCAGTCGCTGGCCGATCAGGCGGCGTCGGTGCGCAGCGTCAGCCACGGCCTTGTCGCCTGGGAACCGGTGCGCTCGCTGTGGTTGAGCGGCATGGCGCTCGGCGCGATCGTCGGCGGCGCGCTGACCTTCACCTGGGCGGCGTTCGCGCTGTTCGTGGTGTCCACAGCATTGGTGCTGCTGCTCGGCCATTCGGTCGGCATGCACCGCAAGCTGATCCACGACAGTTTCGCCTGCCCGAAGTGGCTGGAATACCTGCTGGTGTATTGCGGCGTGCAGGTCGGTCTGGCCGGGCCGATCGGGCTGGTGCGTACTCACGATCTGCGCGACTACGCCCAGCGCCTGCCCGCCTGCCACGACTACCTCAGCCATCGCCAGCCCTTCGCGATCGACGCATGGTGGCAGTTGCACTGCCGGCTGCATCTGCTCGATCCGCCGCAGATCCGCATCGAAGCGCGCATCGCCGACGACCGTTTCTATCGCTTCCTGCAACGCACCTGGATGCTGCAGCACCTGCCGTGGGCGCTGGCGTTCTTCGCCATCGGCGGCTGGGGCTGGGTGTTCTGGGGCGTGTGCGCACGGGTGACCGCGGGCGTGTTCGGGCATTGGTTGGTCGGCTATTTCGCCCACAATCACGGCGGCATGCATCACGAGGTGCGCGGCGCCGCGGTGCAGGGCCGCAACGTGCGCTTCATGTCGCTGCTGACCATGGGCGAGTGCTGGCATAACAATCATCATGCGTTTCCCGGTTCGTCCAGGCTCGGCCTGTATGCGGGCGAATGGGATCCGGGCTGGTGGTTTTTGCGCGCTTGCGAGCGGGTCGGGCTGGTACGCGATCTGCGCTTGCCGGAAGATCTGCCGCCGCGCGAGGAACTGCATCGGCTCGACCCGCAAGCGCCGCCCGCGCGCGCGGCCGCTTCTCTTCCGCTACTCACGCGTGCCGCCCCATGAGCCAGACGCCGTCCGATCCCTCGCTTCCGCCGCCGCTGCCGCCTTCGGCGCAGCCGCGATCCGTCGCACCGCAACAGTCGCCGCCGCCGCCTCCGCCACGCACCAGCGTGCTGCGCGCGGCCCTGATCGGCGCCGTGCCGGTCATCGGCGGCGCCGTGATCGGCCTGGGGTTGCGCCTGGCCTTCAACGGCAATCCCGGCACTACGTTCGCGACCATGCTGTGGATCTTCATCTTGCTCGCGCCGTTCGCGATCGGCGCGGTCACGGTCTATCTGGCCGAACGGATCAGGCCGCGCAGCACCGCGTACCACTTCTTCATGCCGATGCTCAGCGTCTGCCTGTGCCTGCTCGGCAGCATGATGGTGATGCTGGAAGGCGCGATCTGCGTGCTGCTGATCGCGCCGGTGTTCGCGGTGATGAGCGCGGTCGGCGGCATCGTCATGGGCGTGATCTGCCGCGCCGCCGGCTGGTCGAAGACGCCGACGGTCTACAGCTTCGTCGCCCTGCCCATCGTGCTGGCCCTGCTCGGCGTCGGCCAGGACGAGCCGCGGCGCTTCGAGCACGTGGAACGCAAGGTGCTGATCCAGGCGCCGCCCACGGCGGTGTGGAAGGTGCTGCTGGACGCCGACCACATCCGCGCGGACGAAGTCGACCGCGCCTGGATGTACCGCATCGGCGTGCCCACCCCACTGGCCGGCCTCACCCATCAAACTCCGACCGGCCTGGTCCGCGAGGTGCGCATGGGCAAGGGCATCCACTTCCGGCAGATGTCGGCCGACTGGCGCCCGCAGCGCTACGTGCACTGGCAATACCAGTTCGAAGAAGATTCGGTGCCGGCCGGCGCGCTCGACGATCATGTCCGCATCGGCGGCGACTACTTCGACCTGCTCGACACGCGCTACACGCTGACGCCGCGCGGCGACGCCACCGAGTTGAGCATCCGCATGGACTACCGGGTCAGCACCGGCTTCAACTGGTACACGGTGCCGCTGGCGGATGGGCTGATCGGCAATTTCAGCGAGGTGATCCTGGAGTTCTATCGCCACCGCGCCGAGGCGCCGGCATCGGCCGGCTGAGCGTGCGCGGCGAGCGAATCAGCCGGCCGCCTTCTTGGCGCGCCGGCTTTCGCGCTTGAGCGGGCCGCCGACCGGGCAGATTTCGAAGGCGAACTGGCTCAGGGTGTTGACCAGATTGTCCGGCACCAGCTTGTAGACCACGAACTGGCCGCGGCGCTCGCTGCTGATCAGGCCGGCGTTGACCAGCACCGACAGATGGCGCGAGATCGCCGGCGCGCTCATCTCGAAGCGCGCGGCGATGTCGCCTGCGCTGAGTTCGCGTTCGGACAGGAAGGCCAGGATCTGCCGTCGCGGCGAGGAAGCCAGGGCTTCGAAGATCTTGTCCTGCATCATGGGGCACCGCCGCGGTCGGGCTGGGCGCCGGGGATCGGCGCGGGTGCGGGTATAGTGATGCTTATTTAACTAAAATGCTAATTGTCGTAAGGGGCGGGTGACGGCCGGACGTAATTAGGGTGGCGAGCCGGCGACATTCAGGCGACTGCAAAGCCGTCAATGGCTCGGAGTACCTCGCCCTCCCGGCCCAAACGCATAGCGTTTGGGCGTTCGCGGACACGCGAGCCGATGGCTCGCAAGCCGCGTCCGCTCACCCGCCAGCGGGAGAGGGGAAATCGGGGATCAGGCGCGGGCGCGCTTCGGAAAGCCCACCATCCGCTGCAACTCCTCATCCCACAGCTTCATGCGCGCGCACTTAAGGCTGGACCACATGGTCAGCCGCGGCGCGGCCTGCAGCAGCGGGCTGGACTCGAAAGCCTCGCGCAGACGGTAGTTGGGAATGCGGCTGGCCAGATGGTGGATGTGGTGGTAGCCGATGTTGCCGGTGAACCAATGCACGATGCCCGGCAGGTCGTAGTAGGAGCTGCCGGCGATCGCCGCCTCGTGCGAGTCCCACTCGCCCTTGCGGGTCCAGTAGGCGTCTTCGAAGGTGTGCTGCACGTAGAACAGCCACACGCCGGCGGCGCCGGCGAACAGCACGATCGGCAGATGCACCATGAACACCGTATGCCAGCCGATCGCGAAGCCCATCGCCAGGATGGTCAGCGCCAGCGCCAGGTTGTTGAACAGCACGCTCGCCCACTCGCGCTTCCAGGTGAAGGGAAGGTCGAACGGGAAGCGATGCTTGATCACGAACTGGTACACCGGGCCGACGCCCAGCAGCACCGGGATGCTGCGGTACAGGCGATAGCTCAGGCGGCCGAGCCAGGAGCGCGCGCGGTATTCGGCGACGGTCAGGGTCTCGATGTCGCCCATCTCGCGGCGGTCGAGGTTGCCCGAGGTGCCGTGGTGAATGGCGTGGGTCTTCTTCCAGTAGCCGTACGGGAACAAGGTCACCAGGCCCAGGCAGCGCCCGACCATGTCGTTGGCGCGGCTGCTGGCGAAGAACGAGCCGTGCCCGCAGTCGTGCTGGATGATGAAGGTGCGCACGTACAGGCCGGCGGTCGGCAGCGCCATCAGCAAGGTCCAGCCGTAGCCCCAGTGGCCGATCACGCTCCAGGCCATCAGCGCCCACATCGCCGCGAATGGAACCAGCGTGTTGATGAGCTGCCAGACGGCCCGTCCGAGTTGAGGCTTGGCGAAACGCGCGCAAAGCTGACGCAGGTTGGCAACGGAGGTTTGCGATTCGGCGTCGGCGTTCAAGCGGCAACTCCTGGAAGGAGGCTCATTGTGGTGAGCCCGACAAGACTAGGCAATGACGTTCGTGTGCGTATGGTTGTGATGAACGGCGGGATTCGCGATAACCGCCACTGCTTGGACCACGCTGCGCCTGAGGCGTTCAGCCGCTAGGCTAGTGCCATGTCGCCCTGGTTCGTCTATGTCATCGAATGCCGCGACGGCAGTCTCTACACCGGCATTGCCGTCGATGTGGAGCGCCGTTACGCCGAACACGTCGCCGGCAAGGGCGCGCGTTACACGCGCTCACACCCGCCAGCACAGCTTCTTGCCCGATTCCCCCACCCCGACCGGTCTTCGGCCCTGCGCGCCGAGTATGCGATCAAACAACTGACGGCGCCGGCCAAACGGGCCTTGTGCGCCGGCGCGGCCGTCGCCGCGGCGGCCGCCGGGGCGAGCGCGGACGCGCCGGGCGAACCGGTTCAGGCGGACACCGCGTCCGTGTGAACCTAAAGCAACGCCCACAACATCTGCAGCACACCCCACAGCGCCGCGGCCCAGATTGCGGTGCGCAAATAGGGAATTCCCGCGGCGTACACCGGCACATAGGCCAGCCGCGCCCAGAAATACACCTGCGCGCCGAGCGCGGTGGCGTCGTTGCCGCGACCGCTCAGGCTCACCGCCAACACCACCGCGGCGAAGAACGGGAAGGTTTCCATGAAGTTGCGCCAGGCCCGGTCCAGGCGCGCGGCCACGCCGGTCAAGGGTTCGGGCGTGCCGTCGCGGGCGCCGGCGTTCCAGTGCACGCCGCGCTGGGCGGTCATGAAGGCGGCGGCGATCAGCAGTTGGACGATGCCCAGGGCGATCGACCAGGCCAGCATCTGCAGTTCGGTGTTCATGGGCCTGGCGATCCTCCCCTTGCGATGGCTTTCAATGTCGATGCTTTGCGATCGGCTCACACCGCTTCGCGATGCGACCTGTGCGAAGCGCATCGGGGCTGAAGCCCCTCCCGCAAAGCTTTGCCCTCACACCGGCCCGTTCGGCAGGACCAGGATCTTGCCGTCGCGTTCGCCGGCCGCGGCGGCGATCACCGCCTCCTTGATCTGATCCAGGCCGTAGGTCGCCTGCACCCGCGCCTGCAGCTTGCCGGTGGCGATCAGCTTGGTGATCTCGCCGAACACTTCCGCGCGCCGCGCCGGGGTCGCGGTCTGGAACCAGCGCGACAGCCAGAACCCGCGCAGGCTGACATCGCGGAACACGAACGAGGCCGGCGAAATCTGACAGGCCTCGCCGCTCATCGCGCCGTAGTTGACCACCACCCCGCCCTCGGCCAGCGATTGCGCGATGTGCTGGGTCGCCAGCCCGCCGACCGCGTCGATGCCGAGCTTGATCGGCGCCTTCTCCGCCGCTTCGCGCGCGCGCTTGCCCAGGTCCTCGCCATCGACCAGGACCACGTCCGCGCCGGCCGCGCGCACCGCCTCCACCGCCGACTCGCGCCGCACCACGTTGATCGTGCGCAGCCCGCGCAGCTTGGCCAGCTGGATCAGATAGGTGCCGACCGCCGAATTGGCCGCGTTCTGGATCACCCAGTCGCCCGGCTGCAGCTCGACGATGTCGCTGAGCATCAGCAGCGCGGTCGGCGGATTGATCGTGATCATCGCCAGTTGCTTGGGATCGGCGCCGTCGGGCAGCGCGATCAGATGCTTGGCCGGCGCGACCATGTGCGTGGCCCAGGTGCCGCCCTGGATCGGCAGCAGCACGGTCTGGCCGGGTTTCAGATTGGTCACCTCCGGCCCGACCTCGGCGATCCGGCCCACGCCCTCGTTGCCGCCGACCGCGGGCAGCGGCGGCAGCAGGCCGTAATCACCGGTCAGGGTCAGCACGTCGGAGGGATTGATCGGCGAAGCCAGCACCTCGATCAGCACCTGCCCGGCGGCCAGGGGCGGCGTCTGGAACTCCACCGCCTGGATCACGTCCTGCGGCACCGGACCGCGCTGCTCGTACTGGGCCTTCTTCATCGCCGTCCTCATCTGGGGTAGTGGAGTCGAATCGGCGGGGCGGACCGATCGCGACCGACCCGTCCGCCCCGCGCACATACCCGAGAGTACGCCCGCGCCAGTGCAAACGTCTTGCGTCCAAGTCTCAGCGCTGCGACCCTGCCCTGCCTTATCAGCCGCCGGCCTCATGCAACCGATCCGTTTCGAACTCGACCCCAGCCACGACCACGTCGAACTCAACCAACTGCTCAAGCTGGTCGGGCTGTGCGACAGCGGCGGCGCCGGCAAGGCCATGGTCGCCAGCGGCGTGGTGCGGGTGGACGGCCAGGTCGAGCTGCGCAAGACCTGCAAGATCCGCGCGGGGCAGACGGTGGAGTGCGAAGGCACGACGATTCAGGTCGTCGCCGGCTGAGCCGATTCGCGCGGCCATCGCTGCGCCGCCGTTCTTCGGGCGATTCGCTCACGACTGGACAAGATCGGTCAGGCCGCAGGCGCTCCGCGCTGAGAACGGCGATAGCTTTACGCCAACGGCAGGTTGCGATCGGCCCGGCACATCGCATCGTGCATCCGCTGCACCCCTTGCGTTTCCGACACGTAATCGCGACTGCCCAGCGCTTCAACGAAGCGGCATGAGGCATAGGCATCGGACTTGCGCTCGTACTCGGCAACCCAGCGCTCGCGCTCGGGCATGCGTTCGGGCGCGATCGGCCATACGCCGGTGCGCGGCGGCATGCGTTCGCGGATGCCGATGCGCCAGGGTTTCGGGCTGACCCGCGCGCGGAAGCAATGCTGGCGCTGGCAGAGCAAGGCGTAGTACGAATCGGCGCCGATGGCCTTGAAGAAATCCGGCACGCTCGGATCCAACGGATCGAATACGCGATGCATGGCCAACAGGCGAAAACCGTTGGGCGTGCGATAGACCCGCAGATGCCAGTGAGGATTCGCCGCGACGAAGGCCCGCACCGGCGCCATCGCGCGCGCTTCCAGGCCGCCGCCTTCGCTGCGATAGCGCCGCGCCGCGACGGCGCGGGCGATCAACGCGAACAGCCACAGCAGTGCGAGCAGCGACAGCACGCCGATCCACGGCTTGATCCAGAACCCGGTCGCCGCGCCGACCGCGAGCGATATCCAGAAGTAAGCGGCGCGCCAACCTGACGGCGGCGGCGCGAAATCGATGTCGGCGAACAATACGTTCGGCGAGTTCAAGCAGCGCGCGCCGTAACTGTTGCGGGTGATGACCACCTCGCCGTCGCGCTCGACGATGGGCTCGCGAATCGGCAGGCCTTCGGCGTCGTAAGGCACCCGCGGTTCGCGCTTGGCCAGCGATTCGCCGGCGAGGATGCGGTCGAACGCGGCGCGGGCGCGCGCGTCGGCCATTGCCTGCGCCTCGGCGAGGCTGGAATCGGACCAACCGAAGCGACGCACCGTAAGCGAATACCGCCCGGAGACATGCCCCCGCCCGAACTGCTCGCTGACCCGCCCCTCCGCCCAGAACTCCGGAACGATCATCGCCATCTACATCCTCCCCTGTGTCGGAAACAGTATGCGCAGGAACGAGTTCAGGGGAGTGAGGAGTGAGTAAAGGCAGGCTCGCTCCACTCACTCCTCACTCCTCTGAACTCGTTCCTCCCAACCAGCACTTGACGACCCAAACCATCGGCGTAGCATTTCCCATACGCCAACGGACAGACCGATGGCGACATCAACTCCGTGAGGGATTCTCATGGCACACCAATACGATTACCTGGTTTTCATCGGCCGTTTCGAGCCTTTCCACAACGGTCACGCCGCCGTCGCCCGCCACGCGTTGGGCAAGGCCGCCAAAGTCATCTTCCTGGTCGGTTCCGCCGACACGCCCCGCACCATCAAGAACCCCTTCACCGTCGCCGAGCGCGCGGTGATGATCCAGGCCGCGCTCAACGACGCCGACGGCCGGCTGATCGTGCGGCCGCTACGCGATCACCTCTATAACGAAAGCCTGTGGATCGCCAACGTGCAGCGCACCGTCGCCGAGGCGGTACGCGCCGACGGCGGCGATGCCGAGGCGCGCATCGGCCTGATCGGCATGGACAAGGACGCCTCCAGCTACTACCTGCGCGAATTCCCGCAGTGGCCGCTGGTCGATGTCAGCCACACCGCCACGCTGTCGGCGACCGAGCTGCGCCGTTATCTGTTCGAAGCCAACCAGATCGACAGCCACGGCGGCCTGATGCTGATCCGCGCCAACGTGCCCGGCCCGGTGTTCGACATGCTCGAAGCTTTCCGCAAAAGCTCTCCGGCGTTCACTCAGCTGGTCGCCGAGTACCGGTTCATCGAGCAATACCGCGCCGCCTGGGCCGATGCGCCGTATGCGCCGACCTTCGTCACCACCGATGCGGTGATCGTGCATTCCGGCCACGTGCTGCTGGTGCGACGCCGCGCCGAACCGGGCAAGGGCCTGTGGGCGTTGCCGGGCGGTTTCGTCGGCCAGGACGAGACCGTGCTCGACGCCTGCCTGCGCGAACTGCGCGAGGAAACCCGGCTCAAACTGCCGCTGCCGGTGCTCAAGGGTTCGATCAAGGGCGAGCACGTGTTCGATCATCCCGAACGCAGCGCGCGCGGCCGCACCATCACCCACGCCTTCCACTTCGAATTCCCGGCCGGCGAACTGCCCGCCGTGCGCGGCGGCGACGACGCCGACAAGGCGCGCTGGATTGCGGTCAGCGAAGCGCTGGAGATGAGCCCGCAATTGTTCGAAGACCACCTGCACATCCTCGAATTCTTTCTCGGCCGCGGTTAAGTCCACAGGGACCGCCCGGCCACACGCGCCGGTGGACAGACCGCCGGCTACTCCCAGACGCGAAGGAGCTTCCGTCATGCAATGCCTCGACAACCTGCTGCTCAACACCGACAGCTACAAGGCCAGCCACTGGCTGCAATACCCGCCCGGCACCGATGCGACGTTCTTCTACGTCGAATCGCGCGGCGGCGTGCACGATCGCACCGTGTTCTTCGGCCTGCAGGCCATCTTGAAAGAGTATCTGGCCAAGCCGGTCACCCATGCCGACATCATTGAGGCGCGCGACCTGTTCGCCGCGCACGGCGAGCCGTTCAACGAGGCCGGCTGGCGCTACATCGTCGATCATCACGGCGGGCTGATGCCGATCCGGATCCGCGCCGTGCCCGAAGGCACGGTGGTGCCGACGCATCAGGCCCTGGTGACGATCGAATCCACCGACCCGAACGCCTACTGGGTCCCGTCCTATCTGGAAACGCTGCTGCTGCGCCTGTGGTACCCGGTGACGGTGGCGACGATCAGCTGGCATGCCAAGCAGACCATCCGCCAGTTCCTGGAACGCACCAGCGACGATCCCGAAGGCCAGTTGCCGTTCAAGCTGCACGACTTCGGCGCGCGCGGCGTATCCAGCACCGAATCGGCGGCGTTCGGCGGCGCCGCGCATCTGGTGAATTTCCTCGGCACCGACACGGTGTCGGGCCTGTTGCTGGCGCGCCGCTACTATCACGAGCCGATGGCCGGCTTCTCCATTCCCGCCGCCGAGCACAGCACCATCACCAGTTGGGGACGCGAACACGAGGTGGACGCGTACCGCAACATGCTGACCCAGTTCGGCAAGCCCGGCGCCATCGTCGCGGTGGTGTCCGACAGCTACGACATCTTCCATGCGATTCGCGAGCATTGGGGCAAGACCTTGCGCGATGAGGTCATCGCTTCGGGCGCGACCTTGGTGGTGCGTCCGGACTCGGGCGATCCGGTCGATGTCGTGCACCAGTGCGTGACCATGCTCGACGAAGCCTTCGGCCATACCGTCAACAGCAAGGGCTACAAGGTGCTCAACCACGTGCGGGTGATCCAGGGCGACGGCATCAACCCGACCAGCATCCGCGCAATCCTGGAACGCATCACCAGTTACGGCTACGCCACCGACAACCTCGCCTTCGGCATGGGCGGCGCGCTGTTGCAGCGGCTGGATCGCGATACGCAGAAGTTCGCGCTGAAGTGCTCCGCGGCGCGGGTCAACGGCGAGTGGATCGACGTCTACAAGGACCCGATCACCGACAAGGGCAAGTCGAGCAAGCGCGGCCGCATGACCCTGCTGCGCCATCGCGAATACGGCCACTTCAAGACCGTGCCGGTACCGCCGGAAGCGGCGTCGCTGGAAGAAGCGGTGAAGCCGCTGGGCTTCGACGATGCGATGGTGACGGTGTGGGAGGACGGCAGGATCGTCAACGACTGGACGTTCGCGCAGGTGCGCGAGTTGGCTAACGCTACGCGGCTTTGAGTTGGCGCGCGGCCCTCACCCCAACCCCTCTCCCGTTGCACGGGAGAGGGGCTAAGAACACACGATCATCAAGCAACGACGCAATCCTTCCCTCTCCCGCTCGCGGGAGAGGGCTAGGGTGAGGGCATGAGCGCCGAAGGCGCGAATGCTTCAGCTCTCCCGCTTCAGCAAACCAACAAACCGGAACCCCACCATGCAAGCCCCCATCGAAGGGCTCGCCGCCGCAGACCCGGCGACCCTGCCCCTCAGCGCAGCCTCCTCCCTGTTCGAACGCCTGCGCGCCAGCACGCCGCAACTGGCGCGCCGTGCCCCGGTCGAACACGACGCCACCCGCTGGCATGCGCACAGCCTCGGCGGCCGGCGCTATCGCTTCGCCCAACCGATCACCTTCACCCCTTACGCCTCGGTGCGTCCGTGTTCGGCGCGCTGCCGCTTCTGCTCGGAAACTCTGCAGCCGGTCGAGCGCGGCACGATGGCGCAAACGCTGCGGCCCGGGCCGGACTATTTCGCGACGCTGAGCCAAGCGCTGGCGCAGCTGCGCGGCCTGCCGCTGTCGTGGTCGCTGTCGGGCCTGGAATCCAGCGACGACGAAGACTGGTTCCTGCGCCTGCTGAGCACCTTGCAACAGGCCGAAGAGGGCGGCGTTGTCGCCGGGGACCGCGTGCTCTACAGCAACGGCGCCGGCTTCGCCCGCGGCCGCGGCGCGGAACTGATCGCGGCGCTGACGCGCTTCGGCCTGTCCTGGGTCGAACTGTCGCGCCATCATCCCGATGCGCTGCGCAACCAACGCATCATGCGTTTCCGCGACGGCGAGCCCATCGCCGGCAATGCGGCGTTCGAGACGGTCGCGCGCTCGATCGCGCAGGAAATTCCGCTGCGCCAGGTCTGCATCCTGCAACGCGGCGGCGTGGACGATGCGCACGGCGTCGCCGCCTATCTGGACTGGGCGCGGCGTTGCGGCGCCGGCACGGTGATCTTCCGCGAGTTCTCGCGCCTGGGCGAGGGTTACCGCGACAACGGCACGCGCCGCTATGTCGAAAGCGAACGCGTGGCGATCGAGCAGGTGCTCGGCGACTGCATGGCCGCGCCGTGGTGGCCGCGGATGACGCCGCTGCAGATCACCGAAGGCTATTACTTCTGGAACCTGCGCCTGCGCGAGGACACCAGCGGGCTGGAGGTGGTGTTCGAATCCTCCGACTACAGCGCCATGCATCGCCGCCATGCCAGCGGCGACATCTACAAGCTGGTGTTCCATGCCGACGGCCGGCTGTGCGCGGGTTGGCAACCCGATCGCGACGTGCTGTGGCCGCTGGAATCCTCATCCGCAGCACCGGCGGACGCGGAGCGCGCGCATGGATAGCCGCAGCTGGCTGCTGTTGCAGCCCGATCCGCCCGAACACGATCTGCCGGCCGACCTGCGCGCACGCGACCGCTTCGGCGGCCGCGATTGTGGCTGGGTCGCGCAGATGCGTCCGTTCGTGCGCCATTTCAGCCAGCCCGGCCAATGCGTGTTCGATCCGTTCTGCGGCTTCGGCACCACCTTGCTTGCCGCCGCGCTGGAAGGCCGCGCCGGCTGCGGAATCGAGATCGACGCCGCCCGCGCCGAACTCGCGCGCGAACGTCTGCGCCGCCACGGCGTGGACGCGCCGATCGCGGTGGGCAGCCTGCCGCAGACCGCAATCCCAAGCGCCATCGATCTGTGCCTGACCAACGTGCCCTACTTCGGCTGCCGCTGGCCAACCGATGAGGCCGATCAAGCCGAAGGCCAGCTTTATCTGGAACACGACTACGCCGCCTACCTGCACCGCCTGCGCGACATCTTCCACGCCGTGCGCCGCGCCTTGCCCGAGGACGGTTTCTGCATCGCCATGGTCGAGAACGTGACGATCCAGGACCGCATGCTGCCGCTGGCCTGGGATCTGGCCGCCGTGCTGCGCGGCTTGTTCGTGGCGCGCGAGGAGCGTCTGCTGTGCTATCAACGCGACGCGCAGGCGCTGCCGGCCGGCGCCACTCTCAGCAATCGCAGCCACGAGTACGCGCTGATCTTTCAAAAAACCCGCGAAACCCCGTGCATCGCCAGCACCCGCGCCGAGCTGCGGGCGATGGCCGAGGCCGGCTTCGCCTTCGAAGTGTTCGGCAGCTTCACCTCCTGGCTGTCACGCGACGACGACACCGCGCCGCGCCCGCCCGGCGATGCAGATCTGCTGCTGCCCGACGATCAGGCGCGTTTCGATGCGCTGCTGCACTGGCTGCACGCGCGCAATTACGAACTCACCCTGTGGAGCGAAGCGGTGCTGCCGCCGGTGTCGCTGGAACGTCTGCGCGCGCATTGGTATCTGCGCGCGCAGCGCCGCGACCGGCTCGGCCGGTTGGTGCGGCTGGATTTGTGTTTGGACGCGTCCGGCTGACAACCCTCACGGCCGGCGCGCGACAAGCGCGCCGGCCGCGGCTTCATTCCGCCAAGGCTTCTGCGAGTTGCGGCAGCCGCGTTTGCCCTCCCAGCCGTTTCAGCAAGTGCTCGCAACGCGCGCGGATCGCCGCGGGCGGCATCGGCCAGGCCGGGGTCATCCGCGATTTCGGGAACACCAGACACAACATCGATCCGAACGGCACGCCCTGCCCGCTCTTGGCCTCGGCGCGCTGGCCGGACAGATCGCTGGCCATGCGCATGGAAATCTCGCCCAGGGGCCGGTCGGCGCCGATGTCGCCGATCAGCCCGTAGCTGAAGCGGCGGGTGACCGGGTGATAGGCGACGACGAAATCGCCCAGATCGCCGCTGCCGTCGATGGCATGGAACGGCGCCGGCAACACCAGATAGGGAATCCGGCCGGCATCGACATAGGCCGTCGGGTCGGTGCGCGACCGGCTCGGATCGTTCAAGGCGGTGATCGAGACGAAGTAGCCGGCGTTGCGTCCGCCGGTTTGTTGCAACGGACGCCGCGGATGGTCCGGATCGGCCACCAACGCGTGCCGCCAGTCGCCGTCGGGCCAATGGGTCTTGCGGATGTGGCCGGTGCCCAGATTGTCCGGGTGGTACGCATCGGGCGCGCCGACGGCGGTGACGGTGATGTTCGGACTCAAATAGGCGTATGCCTGTCGTGCCCCTGTATCGATGCTGTGGACGACGGTTCCCCGATATTCCATCCATCGATCGACGACCAAAATACTCATGGCTCCCTCCTTAGCCGTGGTCGAACAGCGCGATCGCTATCGCGCCTTCCTTCAAGCTAACGGGATTGCGCACAAATCGATGTCAATTCATCGTGATTTTGCGCACCAGGCACTAGCACTATCAGCGTGCTGTCGAATGCTGTGGAGGGATCACGGCGAAGTCATGCGTAACGTAAGCACATGCATTGCGCGCGCGATCAGTTCGCCGATATTTTCTTACTGACTCTAGGTGATGATCTGATACCAAAAGAGCGCCGTTTCATGCGCCAACGCCGGATCATGCGCATAGTGAAAACGGTCGAACCCGCCCAGCACGAAGCCCTTGCGCTGATAGAAACGGCATGCGGCGACGTTGTTGTCCTGCGTTTCCAGCATCACCCCGGGCAAGACCTGTTCGCGCGCCCAGGCCACGGCGCGATCGATCAGGGCCGAGCCGGCGCCGCCGCGACGCGCGCCGGCATCCACGGCGATATCGTCGATCAACGCGTAACCGTTCCAACTGCGCGACAGCAGCAGCCGGCCGACCACCACGTCGGCATCGAGCGCGACGAACGCCGCGCAGTCTTGGCCGTCGAGGTATTCGCGCAGTTCCTCGACGCCGATGGCATCGTCGTAGCGCTTGCGGTAAGGCGGCACCGGCACGATGTCGAAACCGATCGCGCCGTCGTCTGCGTGCAGGCGCAGGCGCGAATCGACCAGGAAGCTGGCGTCGAACGCCAGCGCGGCGTGCAGATGCTCGGCGCGCAGCGGCGCGACCGCTGCGCTCACGCGTGCAGGTCCAGGCCCAGCACGTCGTCGTCGTAGATATTGCCGCCGACCTGAAAACGCCGCTCGCCGACCTTGACGAAGCCGTTGCGCGCATAGAACGCCAGCGCGCGCGTATTGCCCGAGTACACGCCCAGCAGCAGGCGGCGCGCGCCGCGGGCGCGCGATTCGGCGATGGCGTGGTTCATCAGCTCGCGGCCGACGCCGCCGCCGTGGAATCGCGACAGCAGGTAGATGCGTTTGAGCTCCAAGTCGGTCTCGCTCAGATCGTCCAAGGGCAGCTTGGGCGGCGCGATCACCGCATAACCCACCGGCGCCGGGGGCGAGACGGTTTCGGCCAGCCACGCGGCGACCGCGCCGTCGGCCAGCCAGTCGGCGTACACCGACGGCGCGTGCTGCAGGCGGCAGTGCTCGACGATGTCGCGGCCGTCGAGAATGCCGGCGAAGGATTCCAGAAACGTGGCCGCGCCGGTCAGCGCGAGGGCGCCGACATCGGACGGCTCGGCGCGGCGGATACGGGTGGGCAGATCGGTGACGACGGTGCGGGGGGCGTTCATTGCGGCGGGCTCGGTGCGGGTGCGGAGACTATCGCGCCAAGATCGCACGACTCGGCGGTCGGCGACATGGTCGGAAAGTCGCACGGCGGCCATGACGCGATGCGCGGCGCCGCCGTCGGAGCGGCGGCCTCCGAAACCATCGCGGCGGTCGCCGACGCGCGCGGCGTTGGCCGCCGCCCGTCGCGCCCCGTCCGAACCGGCCGCCGCTTCCGCGACGGCCGTCCGCGCTCGCCCGCAGCGACCCTCAGCGCGCGACCCGGATCACCACCTTGCCGAAATGCGCGCCGCTCTTGAGGTATTCGTACGCAGCCGGCGTTTGTTCGAAATCGAACACCCGGTCCACCACCGGCACGATCTTGTTCACGCCGACGAAGCGCGACAGATCCTCGCCCATGCCGCGGCTGCCGACGAAGATGCCCGACAGGCGCTTGGCGCCGGTGATCAACGAGATCGGGTTGAATTCGCCGGCGAAACCGCTGACGCCGCCGATGATGGCGATGGTGCCGTTCATCGCCGCCGCGTCGATCGAGCGCTGCAAGGTGCCCTTGCCGCCGACTTCCAGCACCGCGTCCACGCCGCGGCCGCCGCTGAGCTTGCGCACTTCGTCCTGCCACTGCGGGTGAGTGCGGTAGTTGATGGTCGCGCTGGCGCCCAAGGCCTTGGCGCGTTCGAGCTTGTCGTCGCTGGAGGAGGTGATGATGGTTTCCAGGCCGGCGGCCTTGGCCAGTTGCAGGCCCCAGATCGACACGCCGCCGGTGCCCAGCAGCAGCACGCTCTGGCCCGGCTGCAGTCTGGCTTCCACGAACAGCGCGTTCCAGGCGGTCACGCCGGCGCAGGACAGGGTCGCGGCCTGGGCGTCGTCCAGGTGCTCGGGCACGGCGAACACGGAATCTTCCGAGATCACGATCTCCTCCGCCAGCACGCCGTCGGCGACCGCGCCGAGCGCGTCGCGGGTGTTGTGCGGCGTCGCCACGCCGTGGTGCCAGAACGGGAAGAAGCTGGTGGCGACGCGGTCGCCGACGCGCCAGCGGCTGGCCGCCGGGCCGACTTCGACGATCTCGCCGACCGCGTCGGAGCCCGGGATCACCGGGTTCTCGGAATCGGCCAGGTAGCTGCCGTCGGCGATCATCAGATCGCGGAAGTTCAACGACACCGCGCGCACTTTCACCCGCACCTGGCCCGGCGCCAGCGCCGCGGACGGGGACTCGGACAACGCCAGCGTGCCGATGCCTGCGCCGCTGCGGATACGAAAAGCCTTCATGGGAATCTCCTGGACAAACGATGAGGACGGCCCGGGCGGTTGAGGGGTAGTGCCGCCCCGGGCGAGTGGCGCTAAGATATCGTCGCCGCAGATTCGTTAGTGGCTATATTCAATCCACTCTTTGTAGCGCCGCAGGAACCAATATGGCCATGAACGATCGCCTGCTCGGTATCGTCGCCTTCGTCCAGTCCGCCGAAGCCGGCAGCTTCGCCGTCGCCGCCGACCGCCTGGGCGTGACCCGTTCGGCGATCGGCAAGCGCATCGCCCGGCTCGAACAGCAACTGGGCGCGCGCCTGTTCCATCGCAGCACGCGTCGGCAGAGCCTGACCGACGACGGCCAGGCCTATTACGAACGCTGCGTCAAAGCGCTGGCCGAACTCGACGCCGCCGAAGCCGCGCTCGACACCAGCCGGCGCGAGCCCAGCGGGCGGCTGCGGATCAGCGCGCCGGTATTGTTCGGCCGGCACTGCGTGGCGCCGGTGATCCTGGAACTGGCGCGGCGCCATCCCAAGCTCGACATCGACCTGTCGTTCAACGATCGCGTGGTCGATCTGGTCGAGGAAGGCTATGACCTGGGCATCCGCATCGGCCGCCTGCCCGACAGCGCCACCCTCGCCGCGCGCCGGCTCACCGAAGAGAACCTGGGCATCTGCGCCGCGCCCGAATATCTGGCGCGGCGCGGACTGCCGCGCGAGGTGGACGATTTCCGCGGCCACGACGCGGTGATTTACGGCCGTCACGGCCAGAACGTGTCCTGGCGCCTGCGCGACGCCAACGGCCAAGTGCGCGAACCCGAAGTGCAGGCGCGGCTGCGCTTCGACGACTTGCAGGCGATCGCCGACGCCGCCATCGCCGGCGCCGGTTTGGCGATGCTGCCGTGCTGGCTGCTGAGCCGTTACGTGCGCAGCGGCGAATTGCAGATGGTCATGCACGCCGACCGCGTCGTCGGCAGCCGCATCAGCGCGATCTGGCCGCACACCCACTACCTGCCGCTGCGCACGCGCGCGGCGATCGATCTGCTGGTGGAGCGGATTCCGGCGCTGGTGGGGTTGGATGGGGTGCGGTTGCGCGAGGCGGCTTGAGCCGCGAGCAAGCGACGCCACTCACCCGATCGCAGCGCTCCCCAAACTCCCGCGCAACTGTTCCCCCCTTTGAAAAAGGGGGGCTAGGGGGGATTCGCTTTTCACGCGGCCGACGATTCAACACGCCCGATTAAGAGCAACAGCAAATCCCCCCTAGCCCCCCTTTTTCAAAGGGGGGAACTGCATGTCGCGGTCGACTCGATGCGATGCGGCTTGTAGCGCGGGCAAGCGACGCCACTCACCCGATCGCAGCGCTCCCCAAACTCCCGCGCAACCGTTCCCCCCTTTGAAAAAGGGGGGCTAGGGGGGATTCGCTTTTCACGCAGCCGACGATTCAACACGCCCGATTAAGAGCAACAGCAAATCCCCCCTAGCCCCCCTTTTTCAAAGGGGGGAACTGCATGTCGCGGTCGCCTCGATGCGATGCGGCTTGTAGCGCAGGCAAGCGACGCCACTCACCCGATCGCAGCGCCCTCCAAACTCCCACGCAACTGTTCCCCCCCTTTGAAAAAGGGGGGTTAGGGGGGATTTGCTTTTCACGCGGCCGGCGATTCAATGCGCCCGATTAAGAGCAACAGCAAATCCCCCCTCCCCCCTTTTTCAAAGGGGGGAACTGCACTCCGCAGTTCGCCGCGGCGCAGTTATCCAACTCACCGCTCCGGCCAATACCAAGCCGGCGCATCCAGCATCCCCTGCCCCACAATCGCGGTCTGACTGAACTCCTTGTGCAGATGCACGCTGTTGCACTCCGGCTCCTCTTCCAGCGCCGAAATCAGCCGCGAGGCGTGCGACACCACCCACACCTGGCTGCGCCTGGAGGCGTGCGCGATCAATCGCGCCAGCGCTGGCAACAGGTCCGGATGCAGGCTGGTCTCCGGTTCGTTGAGCACCATCAGCGGCGGCGGCCGCGGCGTATGCAGGGCGGCGATCCACAGCAGGTAACGCAAAGTGCCGTCGGACAATTCCGCCGCCGACAACGGCCGCAACAAGCCGTGCTGGGAAAATTCCAGGGCGAAGCGCCCGCCTTCGCCGACCACCGCGACCTGCGCGCCGGGGAACGCGTCGTCCACCGCCGCGGCCAGCGCGCGCGGGTCGCCGATCTCGACGATGGTCTGCCACGCCGCGGCCAGATCGCGGCCGTCGTGGCTCAACACCGGCGTGCGCGTGCCCAACTGCGGCTGGCGCGCCGGCGCCTGCGCGTCGCTGCGGAAGTGATCGTAGAAACGCCAGCCGCGGATGGTTTCGCGCAGGCTCAGCACCTCCGGCGCCGCGCGCGGGTCGGCGAGCTGCGCGAACAGACTCTCGAACGAACTCAGATGCTCGGCCGCGACGCGCCAGCCGCGGCCGTCGCGCACCCGCGCCATCGCCCCGCGCCGGTCCACCAGCAGATTGGAATTGCGCAGGAACGGTCCGCTCCAGATCGCCTCGCGCTTGATCTGCGGATCGTGACCGAACATCGACCGGCTCGGCGTCGGCAGGCCCAGATCGATCGCATAACCGTACTCGTCGCCGGCGAACCCCAGGCGCAAGGCCACCGGCTCGTTGCGCGGCCCGCCCTGGATCGGCACTTCGCCGCGCTTCATGCGCGCACTGATCGTCTCCGGCCCGGCCCACAGCGTCGATTGCAGCCCGCCCTCGCGCGCCAGCGCCGGCACCACCCCACCCTGCGCGGTTTCCGCCAGCAGGCGCAGGGCGCGGTAGAGGTTGGACTTGCCGCTGCCGTTGGCGCCGGTAACCAGGTTGAGCCGCGCCATCGGCACGACCAGCTCGCGCAAGGAACGGTAATTGGCGATGGCCAGAGTGGTCAGCATGAGTCGGTCCGCTTCAATGAAAATCGGCGCCAGCATCGCCGCCACCGGTCGCAGGCGCTGAGCCTGACAGGCGATGCGTCCAGTCGCCGTGCAGATCGCGGCGCAGGCAGGACGACACGCGCAGACGCCGCCGCCCACTCAGCGCTTTCGCGCGCGCCGCGGCGGCGACACGCCTTATCATCGCCGATGCATCGACTCGCACGCGCCAGCGACAGCCGCTCGCGCCGCATCCCGCATCCGCCTTCCGAGGATTTCCGCATGACCGCTTCCGACCGCAACCTGCGCCTGGACTACCTCGAATTCGCCGTCGCCGACATCGACGCGACCAAGACCTTCTACGGCGCCGCCTTCGGCTGGACCTTCACCGATTACGGCCCGGACTACTGCGAATTCAACGACGGCCGCATGAAAGGCGGCTTCCACCGCCAAAGCGCCCCGCGCCCGGGCGGCGCGCTGGTGGTGATCTACGCCGACGATCTGGCCGATGCGCAGCGCCGCGTCGAAGCCGCCGGCGGCGCGATCACCGCGCAACTGGAATTCCCGGGTGGCCGGCGCTTTCATTTCACCGATCCCAGCGGCTACGAGCTGGCGGTGTGGACCGATCGCTGAATCCGCGGGAACATCTGTGGATTCACGGCCGCTCACGCCGCGAGTTTTGAATACAGGAGGCAAGATGGCATTGGATGCCGTGGTGGAACTGGCCGGCGCCGCGCTGCGATTCGTCGCGCGCATGGCGTTCGAGCTGATCGTCGATTGGTTGATGTACGGCACCGGCCGCGTGGTGCTGTGGCCGTTGTGCCGGCGCAAGCCGCCCAACGACGATCTGTGCTTGGTGGTAGGCATCGCTTTTTGGATACTGGTGGCATTCGCCGTCGCGATCGGGCAGTCCGGCCCGGTCGCCTGATTCCCTTATCGACCTTCGAGCTCATGGCCTACGAACCCATCCACATGATCTGGGACTACGACGACGGCCCCCGCGCCGGCATCGCCGATCACGCCGGCCAGCCGCATTACTTCGCCTGCGCCTTCGATCCGGAGCACCTGGAGTACGCCGAGGTCTTCACCCTGACCCCGCTCGATGCGGAAACCTTCGCCTGGGCGCGCGAGCACTGGGCGATCTGGCAACGCTGGGAGGCCGAGGCCAAGGCCGGCCGGCAGAGTCCCGAATCGCATCCCAAGTACGGCCACTACGACCCGCGCTATACCGAACTGGAAGCGCTGATCGATACAGGCATCGACCGGCTCGGCGCGCAGGCAGTTTTGCGGCACGGAGAGTTCCGGATCGCCTCGGTGCCCGGCGAGTTGTTCCCCGGGCAGTTCCGCCAGCTCGAAGTGGAATGGTCGCAGCCGCCCGACAGCGCGCCGGAATGACCGGCGCGTCTACACCTGCGCCGACTTCCAGCGCCCGCGCGTGAACAGCCACAGCGTGAACACGCCCACCGACGTCTCGGACACGAACACGCCCCAGAACACGCCCGAGTGTTGCCAGTTCAAGGTGATGGCCAACACGTAGGACAGCGGAATCTGGATCATCCAGAAGAACACCACGTTGATCTTGGTCGGCGTCATCGTGTCGCCGGCGCCGTTGAAAGCCTGCACCGTCACCATCCACCAGCCGTAGATGAAGAACGAGTACGACAAAATACGCAGCCACTCCGCGCCGATCGCGACCACCTTGGCATCGTCGGTGAAGAACGCCACCAGTTGATGCGGAAAGGCGAAGAACAGCACCGACACCACGATCAGATAGGCCATGTTGTACCAGCCGATGCGCCACACCGAGGCCTCGGCGCGTTCGGGATGACCGGCGCCGAGGTTCTGCCCGACCAGGGTCGCGGCGGCGTTGGACATGCCCCAGGCCGGCATCATCGTGAACATCATGATGCGAATCGCAATGGTGGCGCCGGCCACGGCTTCGCTGCCGATGCTGGCCAGGATGCGCATCAGGAAAATCCACGAGGTCATCGCCACGATCATCTGGCCGACGCCGCCGAGCGAGGTGCGCACGATGTTCCATAGCATCGCTCCGCGCCAGACGAACTGCGCCAGCGTCACCCGGATGTGCTTGCCGCCGTGGAACAGCACCCACAACTGGAACGCCACGCCGATGCCGCGGCCGATGTTGGTGGCGATGGCCGCGCCCTCGATGCCCAGCGCCGGCACCGGCCCGAGGCCGAAGATCAGCAACGGGCACAGCAGAATATTCAGACCGTTGGACAACCACAGCACCCGCATCGCGATGGCCGCGTCGCCGGCGCCGCGAAAGATCGCGTTGATCACGAACAACAGCATGATCACCGCGTTGCCGCCGAGCATCCATTGCGTGTAGCGATAGCCGTGCTCGATGCTCCAGGCATCGGCGCCCATCAACCGCAGCAGGTCCTGCGCATAGAAGATGCCGGCCAGAGCCGGCAGCACCGCCACCAGCAAGGCGATGAAGATCGCCTGCACCGCGGTGATCGCCGCGTCCTCGCGCTTGCCCTCGCCCACGCGCCGCGCCACCACCGCGGTCACCGCCATCGCCAGGCCCATGGCCATCGCGTACAGCAGGAACAGGTAGCTCTCGGTCAGGCCCACCGTCGCCACCGCCGACGGCCCCAGCTTGGCGACGAAGAAGATATCGACCACGGCGAAGGTGGATTCCAGCACCAGCTCCAGCACCATCGGCACCGCCAGCAGGAACACGGCGCGGCGCAGCGGGATCTTGGTGTAGTCGGCATCGGTGCCGCGGATGGCATCGCGCAGGTCGCTCCACAGCGAATGCGGGGGCGCGTCGTGGCTGGCCGAGGGCTGATTGCTCATCGCATGCTCCGTCTGGGTCGCACCGGTGCATGATCCGGGCCGGCGGCCCGATTCACCAGTGATATTCGTACGACGAATCACCCGACCGCTGATCGACATCCGCCGCGTCGCGCCGCCGCCGGCATCGCGCCGCCTACCCTGGCAGGAACCGATCGCGGAAACTGTTGCGAGAATGTATTCACGGAAGGCTGTCGATTCGCGTCCCTTCCGTTCGTCAGAGACAGTGAGGACTTCACCTCGCTACGGAGATTACCCATGACCACCGGCACCGTCCGCCTGCACCGCGTCCTGTCCGCCCCGCCCGAGCGCGTCTACCGCGCCTTCCTCGATGCCGCCGCGCTGTCCAAATGGCTGCCGCCGGACGGCTTCACCTGCACCGTGCACGAACTGGATGCGCGGGTCGGCGGCCGCTACCGGATGACGTTCACCAATTTCAGCACTGGCAACGGCCACAGCTTCGGCGGCACCTACCTGGAACTGGTGCCGAACCAGCGCATCGTCCACGACGACCGCTTCGACGATCCCAACCTGCCCGGCACCATGGTCACCACCATCACCTTCCGCGAAGTGTCCTGCGGCACCGAGGTGCAAGTGGTCCAGGAGGGCATTCCCGAGGTGATCCCTACCGAGCAGTGCTATCTGGGCTGGCAGGATTCGCTGGCGCTGCTGGACCGGTTGGTCAAGCCGACGATTCCGGATTGATCGATCGGGTCGGAATCGCGCGCGTTCGAACGAACGCCGGGAGCACGATTTAGCCCCTCTCCCGCTTGCGGGAGAGGGGTTGGGGTGAGGGCCCGAGCAGTCGTGGAACTCGAAGCAAGAGCATTCGCGCCTACGGCGCTCATCCCTCACCCCAGCCCTCTCCCGCAAGCGGGAGAGGGAGAGGAAGCGGCTTCGCTAGTCGCTGCTATGAGGCGCACGGCCCGCCTGCAGACGCGGCTCACGCCGCGACTGCTTCAGAGCATCGGCAACTTCAAACCCTGCTCTTTCGCGCACTGCTGCGCGATCTCGTAACCCGCATCGGCATGCCGCATCACGCCCGTACCCGGGTCGTTCCACAGCACCCGCGCGATGCGCTTGTCGGCTTCTTCGCTACCGTCGCAGACGATAACCACGCCGGAGTGCTGCGAATAACCCATGCCGACGCCGCCGCCGTGATGCAGCGAAACCCAGGTCGCGCCGCCGGCGACGTTGAGCATGGCGTTGAGCAGCGGCCAGTCGCTGACCGCGTCGCTGCCGTCCTTCATCGCTTCGGTTTCGCGGTTGGGCGAGGCGACCGAGCCGCTGTCGAGGTGATCGCGGCCGATCACGACCGGCGCCTTCAGCTCGCCGTTGCGCACCATTTCGTTGAAGGCCAGGCCGAGCTTGTGGCGAAGGCCCAGGCCGACCCAGCAGATGCGCGCAGGCAGACCCTGGAAGCTGATGCGTTCCTTGGCCATGTCCAGCCAGCGATGCAGATGGGCGTCGTCGGCGATGATTTCCTTGACCTTGGCGTCGGTCTTGTAGATGTCTTCCGGATCGCCGCTGAGCGCGACCCAGCGGAACGGGCCGACGCCGCGGCAGAACAGCGGGCGCACGTAGGCCGGCACGAAACCGGGGAAATCGAAGGCGTTCTTGCAGCCTTCGTCCTGCGCCATCTGGCGGATGTTGTTGCCGTAGTCGAAGGTCGGGATGCCCTGCTGCTGGAACGCCAGCATCGCCTCGACATGCACGCGCATGGATTTCTTGGCCGCATCGCGCACGCCTTGCGGGTCGCTCTTCTGCTCGGCCAGCCAGCGCTCCACGGTCCAGCCGATCGGCAGATAGCCGTGCACCGGATCGTGCGCGCTGGTCTGGTCGGTGACCGCGTCCGGACGCACGCCGCGGCGCACCAGTTCCGGCAACACCTCGGCGGCGTTGCCCAGCAGCGCGATCGACTTGGCTTCGCCGGCGGCGGTGCACTTGGCGATGCGCGCCAGCGCGTCGTCCAGATCGCTGGCCTGCTCATCGACGTAACGCGTGCGCAGACGCATGTCGATGCTGCTCTGCTTGCATTCGATATTGAGCGAGCACGCGCCGGCCAGCGACGCCGCCAGCGGTTGCGCGCCGCCCATGCCGCCCAGGCCGGCGGTGAGAATCCACTTGCCGCTCAGGCTGCCGCCGTAATGCTGGCGGCCCATCTCGACGAAGGTTTCGTAGGTGCCCTGGACGATGCCTTGCGAGCCGATGTAGATCCAGCTGCCGGCGGTCATCTGGCCGTACATCATCAAGCCCTTCTTATCGAGCTCGTTGAAGTGCTCCCAGGTGGCCCAGTGCGGAACCAGATTCGAGTTCGCCAGCAACACCCGCGGCGCGTCGGCGTGGGTGGGGAATACGCCGACCGGCTTGCCCGACTGGATCAGCAAGGTCTCGTTGTCTTCCAGTTCGCGCAGCGACTTCAGAATGGCATCGAACGAGGCCCAGTCGCGCGCGGCGCGGCCGATGCCGCCGTAGACCACCAGTTCGGCCGGGTTTTCCGCCACGTCCGGGTCCAGATTGTTCTGGATCATGCGGAACGCGGCTTCGCTGAGCCAGGACTTGCAGCTCTTTTCGCTGCCGCGCGGGGCGCGGATGACGCGAGAGGGATCGTTGCGATCGGTGGCGGACACGGCGGCTCCGGTGTTCGTGAGAGACGCAAATTATCGCGCCGCGCTTCCAGCGCCCGCCAGCGCGGAACCGGCCCGGGCGGTCGGACAATGCGGCGTTTGCGCCCGAATTTGCCGTCGCGGCGGCAAAATGTATACGCTGTATACATGACTGCGCCCGCCACCGCCGACCGCATCGTGCGCGCCGCCCGCGCCTTGTTCGAGCGCGGCGGCGCGCAGGCGGTGAGCATGCGCCGCATCGCCGACAGCATCGGGCTGACGCCGATGGCGATCTATCGCCACTTCCCCAATCGCGAAGCGCTGCTGCAGCGCATCAGCGACGACAGCTTCCAGGAGATCTCCCATCACTGGAGCGCGCGCAACGAAGGCGGCGACGTGATCGCGCGGCTGTTGGCGATCCAGCAGATTTATCTGGACTATGCGCTGGCCCATCCGCATCTGTTCGATCACGCCTTCTCGATGCCGCGCGAACGCGCGCGGCGTTTTCCGGAAGATTTCCGCGCGCGCCGCTCGCCGACCTTGAACGTGGTCGCCGACGTGGTGATCGAAGCGCAGCAGGCCGGGCGCCTGCGCGCGGGCGATGCCTGGGACATCGCGATGACGTTATGGGCGCATACCCATGGGCTGATCGTGCTGTATCGCGCCGGTCGCTTCAGTTATGGCGAGCGGGAGTTCCGGCGTTTTTATCAGGACTCGCTGGGGCGTTTACTGGATGGCATTGCGGCTTGAATTGTCGGCTTCAGCCCCGGCAGCTTTTCGGTCGGATAGCGATGACCTGATCGAAAAGCTGTCGGGGCTGAAGCCCCTCCCACAACGACTCTTCGCACAATTACCGCGCAGTGCAGTCGATAGTTCGATCAACGCTTGCGATCGAGCGACTTCAGCAAGTTGTCGCGCAAGCTCACGATCTCCTGCTGCAGCCGCGGGAAATCCTTGGCGGTGAGCCCGCAGGCCTCGACCAGATCGAAGCGCGCTTTCTCGCGCAGGCCCCAACCGCTCTGGGTCAGCCGGATGCGCACCTGGCGTTCGTCGGCCGGATCGCGCGTGCGCTCCAGATGGCCCATGGCTTCAAGCTTCTTGAGGATCGGCGTCAGCGTGTTGGATTCCAGGAACAGTTTTTCGCCCAGACCGCTGACGGTCTGGCCGTCTTCCTCCCACAGGGCGACGAGGGTGACGTACTGGGTATAGGTCAGCCCGAGTTCGTCCAGCACCGGCCGGTAGACCTTGCCGAAGGCCAGGTTGGCCGAGTAGACGGCAAAGCACAGGTACTCGGACAGGCTCAGGTCCGGACTGCTTGGCTCGGCTTTCGATCGAGTATTCATCTGCATCCTCCGGCATGAATCGGCTGGGCCCTACGCTTCTTACGATATCACGCATACGATTTAATCGTTAACGCTCAACTGTTCTGGCAATAGGACGCAGGACGAGCTTCCAGCGGCGCGGCGGGGGCATGAACGGCTTATCGCAGACAGAAACAACGTCACCTTATTGATTTTGTTATTAATTATTCTATCCATTTAAATCGCATACGACCTTAGCGCATACGATTAACAAACGCTGAATGACAAGCTCCCCCGCCCTTGCGGCGCCGATCCGATCGGCCTAGCTTACTTGCATCGCATACGATTCAATCGAATGCGATAACAACTTTCCCAACCCAGACCCGGAGCCCCCGTCATGAACAAGATCGAAAAAGTCCTCTTCACCGGCAAGACCCACACCACCGCCAGCCGCGAATCCACCGGCGCCCACGGCAAGCTCGACCTGAACCTGTCGGTCGCCGGCAGCGCGGACCAGGACCTGACCTATGCGGCGGTCGCGCCGCACCCGCTCGCCGAGCAGTTGTTCGCCGGCGCCTGGTCGGCTTGCTACACCGCCGCCATCGGGCTGGTCGCCGCGCAGAAACGCGTGCCCCTGCCCGCCGACATGTCGGTCGATATCGAGATCGACCTGGGCCAGACCGGCGCCGCTTATTTCCTGCAGGCCCGCTTCGAAGTCCGTATCCCCGGCGTGGCGCAGGACGTGGCCGAACGCCTCGCCCATGCCGCGCACCAGATCTGCCCGTACTCGAAGGCCGTGCACGGCAACATCGACGTCGCCGTCAACGTCGTCACCGCGTAACTGCGCGCGCGGTCGATCGCTCGCCGATGCGCCGATCGACCGTGGCCGCAGTGTGGCGGCCAACGCGGACTCGAACGAACCGTTGCGGCGACTATTCCAAACCACGCGGGCCGCCCCCATTTGAATGCGTACCAGACGAATTTGTTCGAACCGCGCAACCGCAAGCATCGGCGCAGCAGGTTCGCACGAGCTTTCGACCATCGCGGCAATCGCAATAACGGCCCGGCAGTCGGCTCGACGAGACCGCAGCCGCGGCGCACTATCGCAACCACAGTGGAGAACCGACCATGACCACACCGACCCGAACCGCCATCCTGGCCGGCGGCTGCTTCTGGGGCATGCAGGACCTGATCCGGCGCATGCCCGGCGTGGTGTCCACCCGCGTGGGCTACAGCGGCGGCGATGTCGCCAACGCGACTTATCGCAATCACGGCTCGCATGCCGAGGCGATCGAGATCGTGTTCGATCCCGCCCAGATCAGCTATCGGCAGATCCTGGAATTCTTCTTCCAGATCCACGACCCCACCACCGCCAACCGCCAGGGCAACGACATCGGCACCAGTTACCGCTCGGCCATCTTCTACACCGACGACGAGCAAAAAGCCGTAGCGCAGGACACCCTGGCCGATGTCGATGCCTCCGGCTTGTGGCCGGGCAAGGCGGTGACGCAGATCGAGGCAGCCGGGCCGTTCTGGGAGGCCGAGCCGGAGCATCAGGATTATCTGGAGCGTTACCCCTCCGGTTACACCTGCCACTTCATCCGACCGGACTGGAAGCTGCCCAAGCGGCAGTGACCGGCGACGCTGGGCCGCGCGCGAATGCGCGGCCTGGGCGACACCTTTCTCTATGCGAAGACGACGTTGCGCTCATGAGCGCGGGCGCGATCGCCTTCGCCTTCGTTCAACACGCACGCCGTCGCGGCGCGCCGCGCCCCCGACCGATGGCCCCGCCATGACCGCCGACCGAAGCGACTACCAGCCGATCAACTGCGAGTTCCACGATCTGCTCGAAGACCTCGCCACCACCCGCAAGCCCGCGCGGATCAGCTTCCTCGACGAACACGGCGTCGTGCGGCACCGTGACGCGGTGATCGCCGATGTGTTCGCGAAACAGGGCGCGGAATACCTCGCCACCGCCGCCGGCGAAACGCTGCGCCTGGACCGGCTGGTGGAAGTCGGTGCCGCCAGATTGGCGGATTTCGAAAAACCGTCCGCATGACGGCGATGTCCAGCAATGCGCTCGCGCCACGCACAGCGAACCGACGCGCATAAAAAACGCCCGGCACAAGGCCGGGCGTGAGGACGGTCCGAACCAGGTCCGGACCGGAACCGATGCTTCCGCGCTCAGTACAGGCGCGGATCGAGTTTGCGCAGCGCCTCGCCGACATCGACCTGACCGGTGCGGTCGAGGTCTTCGCGGGTGTAGCTGCGGCCATTGGCGATGCAGTTGCTGCGATGGCGCGGCTGCAGACGCGTGCCGGTCTGGCTCACGCAATTGGGGTCGTAACGGTTTTTCGTCGCGGCGGCGGACTTCGAGTCGGCCTGCACCTGCGCCTGGGTCTGCACCTGCGCATCGGCCGAATCCAACGCCGCGGCGTTGGCCCCGGCCTGCACGCGCGCATCGACCGCGGCGGTCTGCGCGAAGGCCGCGAACGCGCTCAGACTCAGCGCGGCGGCGAGCAATAGACGTTTCATGGAACACCTCCTGAAATCAGGAACGCGATTGGACTGATCCAGCCTACGCCTCCGGCACCGCCACGGCGCTTGCACGGCACCGGCCGTTTAGGCAGTCGTCAGCGTCGCGGGCAGGCCTCGCGGCGGCCGTGTTCGAACGCCATCGCCTCGGCCTCGGTGGCCGGGCGCGGGGTCAGGCCGTCGTCGAACAGGATTCGCCATATGCCGTCGGCGTCGCGGTGCCAGACCGATTGGTAGGCGCCGATCAGATAACGCGGCTGCGCGCCCGGATCGAGCCGTTGGTACAGCGCCGGCCCGGTGGACCAGGCGACATCGCCGACGCCGCCGATGGTGACCCGCACCGGATACCAGCGCAGGCGCAGCTGCTTGCCTTCGATCAGCCCGGCCCATTCCGCGGCGATCTTGTCGCGCCCGCGGCTGGGCTGCGGCCGGCCGGCGCCGAATGCCGCCTGCGGATGCAGATGCGCGGCGAAGGCTTTGGCGTCGTGCTCGGCGATCGAGCGGGCGAAGCTCAGCTCGCGCGCCCAGACCACGCATTCCTCGGCGCTGAGTTCGGCGGGCTCGGCGGGCTTCGGTTCGGCCGGCTTCGGATCGGCCGGCTTCGGATCGGCGGGTTTCGTGTCCGCGGGCCTGGCCTCGCCGAACTGCGTATCGGCCCGCTTCGGATCGGCCTGGCTCGCCGCGGCGGGTTCGCCGGCGAATGCGGCCTGCGCCGAAACCCCGGCCAGCAACGACACGGACAAGCACACGGCGGCGGCGATCGGGCGCATGGCGGAACTCGCGATGACAGGCGCCATCACTATCGCTCCGCGCGCGGCCGCGGCGCCAGCGACTGAAGTCATGGCCGTGCCGACCTTGGCGGCTCGCCGCGCGGCCGGGATCGGCGACGGCTGACATCGGCCGGCAACCGCGTGCCATTACTATGCTCCGATGCGTTCGACCTTCCCCGCGGCCCGCGCCGCCCTGCTCGCCTTCGTCTTCCTCCTCAGCGCCTGCGCCGCCTCGCCCCGCCGCGAACCGCCGCCGGCCGACACGCCCGTGCTGCTGATTTCCATCGACGGTTTTCGCGCCAGCTATTTCGAGCTGGGCCTGACGCCGAACCTGGAACGGATGGCGCGCGACGGCGTGCGCGCGCAATGGATGTCGCCCTCGTATCCGTCGCTGACCTTCCCCAATCACTACACCCTGGTCACCGGCCTGCGCCCGGACCATCACGGCGTGATCCACAACAGCATGAGCGATGCCGCCATCGGCAAGTTCAAGGTCGCCGACCGCGACGCCGTCGGCGATACGCGCTGGTGGAACGGCGGCGAGCCGATCTGGATCGGCGCGCAAAAAGCCGGCCTGCGCAGCGCCACCTTGTTCTGGCCCGGCAGCGAAGCGCCGATCCACGGCCTGCGCCCCAACCGCTGGCGCCTGTTCGACGCCAAGATCGACGAAAACGCGCGCGTGGACGAAGTGCTGGGCTGGCTGGGCGAACCGGCCGCCGGCACGCGCCCGCACGTGGCCACCTTGTACTTCGACGCGCTCGACCACGAAGGCCACGACCATGGCCCGGACTCGGCCGAAGTGCGGGTGGCACTGCAGCGCATCGACGCGGCGATCGGCCGCCTGCTCGACAGCCTGGCCGCGCGCGGCCAACTGGAACAGGTCAATCTGATTGTGGTGTCCGACCACGGCATGGCCGAAGTCGCGCCCGGCCACCGCATCGCCGTGGAAGACATGGTCACGGTGGAACAGGCGGTGGTGACCTCCGTCGGCCAGTCGATCGGCATCGCGCCCAATCCCGGACACGAGGCCGAAGTCGAAAAACGCCTGCTCGGCGCGCACGACACCTACGACTGCTGGCGCAAGAGCGAACTGCCGGCGCGATGGCATTACGGCACCCATCCGCGGGTGCCGCCGATCGTCTGCCAGATGCATGAAGGCTGGGACGCGATCGAGGCGGAAAAACTCAAGACTGCGCGCAAGGACGAAACCCGCGGCTCCCACGGTTACGACCCGGCGCTGGCGTCGATGCGCGCAATCTTCGTCGCGCGCGGGCCGGCGTTCAAACGCGGCGCGACCGTGGCGCCGTTCGATAACGTCGATGTGTATCCGCTGCTGGCGCGGTTGATCGGCATTAAACCGGCGAAGAACGACGGCGACATCGCGCCGCTGTTGCCGGCGTTGCGCGATACCGCCGCGCCCTGATTTCTCGCCGTCGGCGCGGGCCGCGATCGGCCCGGCCCGGATCGGTCCGCAATCGGCGCGGTTCGCGCACGGCCGGCGCCGATGCCGTTTTCGCGGTGCGCCGAGTCACATGCCGGCGATGACAAATTCGCCCGCGTCAATGCCCGATCCCTGCAATTTGTCATGCGCGAATACGCCGATGACAGGGCCCGGCCCTGACGTTTGTCATCGATCTGGATTTTGGTGACGCCGGGCCTGCTTTTTCGCCGATCACTGACGCTAGCTTAGCTCCGGGAATCCAGGGACCTCCTCCCCGCAACACCGCCCAAGGAACGGTTCGCCGTTCCTTGGGCGCGCCCGCGCACTCGCGCACTTCCACGCACCGGACCCAACCATGCATACCGAATCAGGCCCCAGGCCTGCGCGTGATCGCGCGGGTCGTTCAACGCATTCGCGCTGTCTGCAGTCGATCGCTGTCGCGACCGTATTTCTGCTTTCTTCGGCGGCCTTCGCGCAGAACGTCGCTCCGGTTGGCACCGCCTACCGCTGGGCTCACGGCTTCACGCCCGGCGCCGACGGCCGCAGCGAAACCGAGCCGACCAGCGTGCGCGTCGCCGCGCCGCTGCTCAACGACGGCGACGATACGGTCGATGTCGATCTCAGCGGCGGCCAGGCCGAGCCCAACGACAACTACGAAGCCGCCGGCGTGTTGTGGAGCGACGGGCCGCGCACCATCGACCGGGTCGAGATCGTCCACGGCAGTTGGAACAGCAGCGGCGACGGCGCGTTCTGCGACGGGCTGACCCTGCAGTTCTCCAACAGCGCGCGCGGCGACTGGCGCGACAGCGGCTGGGCGGTGGAACCGCAATACGCCTACGACTCCTCGCAAACCGCCGGCGTGGTCTACAGCTTCCGCGGCGCGCCGCGCGACGTGCGCGCGGTGCGGGTGACCGGCAAGCTGCATTGCACCCACAACAGTTCGTACTGGACCAACATCCGCGAAGTGCGCGTATTCCAGGCCGGCAATCAAAGCCTGTGGAACGAGACCGCGCTGCCGACGCTGGTGGATTCGACCGATCCGGAAGGCGTCGAGCTTGGCCTGCGGTTCCGCAGCACCCAGCCGGGCTGGATCAAGGGCGTGCGTTTCTACAAGTCGGCCGCCAACACCGGCGTTCACCTCGGCAATCTGTGGAGCGCGGACGGAACCTTGCTGGCGCGCGCGCAGTTCGCGAACGAAACCGAATCGGGCTGGCAGCGCGTCGCTTTCGCCACGCCGGTGCGCATCGCCGCCGACACCACCTACATCGTGTCCTACTACGCGCCTAACGGCCGCTATTCGGCCGATCTGGATTACTTCTCCACGGCCGACTACGCCAACGGCCCGCTGCGCGCCCTGCGCGACGGCAGCGACGGCGGTAACGGCAACTACCGCTACGCCGCACAGAGCGGATTTCCGAATTCGACCTGGCGCTCGGCCAATTACTGGGTCGATGTCGAATTCGCGCCGCTCAGCGGCGACACCACGCCGCCGAGCGTGCCGACCGGCCTGTCGGCGACCGTGTCGGATGCCAGCACCGTCAACCTGCACTGGAACGCCAGCAGCGACGACACCAGCGCGGTGCGTTACCGCGTCTACATCGACGGCACGCCGCTCGCCTTGACCGAGACCGAACTCACCGGATACGTCCACGACACCGCGCAACCGGAGACGAACTACACCTATCGGGTCAGTGCGCTGGATGCGGCCGGCAACGAATCGGCGCGTTCCGAACCGGTCAGCGTAACCACGCCGCCACTGGACAGCGCGCGCGCCTGCCCGCCGTTCCCGGCGTTCCCGAACGAGGCCTGCACCGGCGTTCCGGCCGGGCAGAGCCTGACCACCATCGCCGGCGACTACAGCACCAGTCGCGATGGGCAAGTCATCAACGCGCTGCTGATCACCGGCGACCTGGTCGTTCGCCATAACAACGTCACCGTCAGCAACAGCCGCATCAAAGGTTTCGTCGATCATCGGACCAATCGCAACCTGGTGCTGAAGGACGTGGATCTCGGCCCGGACCGCTGCCCCGCGGTCAACAACGGCGGCCGTCGCCTGATCAACGGCGACAACGGCTACACGCTGATCCGCGCGCATCTGCATCACAACGGCGACGACATGCTGATCGCCGGCGGCGGCGAACCGGTGGTGATCCAGGACAGCCTGATTCACAACACTTGTTTCTATCCCGACGATCATCTCGACGCGTTGCAGTTCTATTCGCCGGGGCAAGTCGGCCACGTCAGCGTCATCCACAGCGATATCGACGCGCGTCCGGTCAACTCCTCCGGTTACGGCAACGCGGCGATTTTCTGGGCCGACCGCCCGGGCGCCGGATCGACGCTGACCATTCGCGAAAGCCGGCTTGCCGGCGGCGGCTACACCTTGGCGCCGTACGATTCCGGCCTGGGCTCGGGCGTGGTGATCGAAGTCAGCGACACCCGCTTCGTGCGCGATTCGCAATGGGGCAGCGCGTGCTATCTCGGCCAGAACGATCCGGCCAGCCATTCGCCGACCGTGCCGTACAACGGCCGCGAAGGCATCAAGTGGCTGCGCAACGCCTGGAGCGACGGTACGCCGCTGCCGGCTTGCCAATAAGCAGCGAGCCGTTGTGAGAGATGCAGAGGCCTCCTCTTGTGGGAGGCCTCTTGTGGGAGGGGCTTCAGCCCCGATGCTTTTGTCTCAGATCGCCGCGAACGGAACGAAAAAGCATCGGGGCTGAAGCCCCTCCTACAAAAGCCGCGATCCGCTCGCTTGGCCTTCGGTAAATCCCGCCCAGTATTGATGTCCGAATCCGGCGAGTCCGGACCCGCCACCGGTGCTAGCCTAAGCCCATGGACGCCAACGCCACTCCCGCACCGGACGCCTCGCTGCCGCACTGGCGGGTGTGCGAACAAGCCCGCATCAGCCGCGACCCGCGTTTCGACGGTCTGTTCTTCACCGCTGTGACCAGCACCGGCATCTATTGCCGGCCGGTCTGCCCCGCGCCCGCGGCCAAGCGCGAAAACGTCAAGTATTTCGGCCACGCCGCCGCGGCCGAAGCCGCCGGTTTCCGCCCTTGCTTGCGCTGCCGCCCGGAGTTGTCCCCGGCCGAAGGCGCATGGCGCCGCGGCGATGCCGCGGTGGCGCGCGCCTTGAAACTCATCGACGAAGGCCTGCTCGCCGAGCAACCGCTGGCCGCGCTGGCGCAACGCGTCGGCCTGGGCGAACGCCAGTTGCGGCGCTTGTTCGTCGAACGCCTGGGCGCGCCGCCGATCGGCGTGCACGGCACGCGCCGGCTGTTGTTCGCCAAGCAATTGCTGACCGAGACCCGTTTGCCGATCACCGAAGTCGCGATGGCCGCCGGTTTCGGCAGCCTGCGCCGCTTCAACACGACCTTCCGCGAGGCCTACCGCATGGCGCCGCGCGATCTGCGCCGGCGCCCGAACGAAACTCCGAACGGCGACGGCGACAGTCTGGTGCTGCGCCTGGGTTATCGCCCGCCGTACGATTTCACCGCGATGCTGGATTTCCTGCGCGGCCGCGCCCTGCCCGGGGTGGAAGTGGTCGACGAACACAGCTACAGCCGCGTCATCGGCCCGATCGAATCGCCGGGCTGGCTGCGCGTGAGCGCATGGCCCAGCGACAAGCGCAAAGCCGCCGACGACAATCAGCACGCGCTGAAACTGGAACTGCACGGCCCGGCGCCGGCGCGACTGCTTGAAATCATCAATCGCCTGCGCCGCATGTTCGATCTGGACGCCGATCCGAACGCGATCGCCACGGCCTTGTCGGTCGATCCGCGCCTGAAGGCCTTGTTCGCGAAACGTCCCGGACTGCGTTTGCCCAGCGGTTGGGACGGCTTCGAGATTTCGGTGCGGGCGATCCTCGGCCAGCAGGTCAGCGTCGCCGCCGCGCGCACCTTGGCCGCGCGCGTGGCGCAGCGTTTCGGCCAGGCCTTGCCGAAGCCGTTCGGGCCCGGACTGGAGCATCTGTTCCCCACACCCGAAGCGCTGGCCGATGCGGATCTGGCCGAAGTCGGCCTGACCCGCGCGCGCGCCGACACCGTGCGCACGGTCGCGCGCGCCCTGCTCGACGGCCGGGTGGATTTCCGCGCCGAACGCACGCTCGACGATTTCGTCGCGCGTTGGGTGGCCTTGCCCGGCATCGGCCCGTGGACCGCGCATTACGTCGCCCTGCGCGCGCTCGGCCATCCCGACGCGTTCCCGGCCGACGATCTGGTGCTGCAAAAGGCCATGCCCGAGGACGGCGTGCGCATGAGCGCGAAGGCGCTCAACGCGCGCGCCGAAGCGTGGCGGCCGTGGCGCGCCTACGGAGTGATCCAGGTCTGGCGCGACAGCATGCCGGTGCCGATCGCCAAAGCCGCCAAGCCGGGCGACGCGCAAGCCGGCGCGAGCGTGGCGAAGAAATCGAGGAAAGCCGCATGAGCAAGCACATCCGCCTCAAGGGCGGCGCGGTCACCTTCCAGCACATCGACAGCCCGGTCGGCCGGCTGCTGTTGGCCAGCGGCGAGGATGGATTGCGCCTGATCGAATTCCAGGCGCCGTGGCATCCGGTGGCGATGGACGGCGACTGGCGCGAAGGCGACAACGGCGTGCTGTTGGAAACGCGCAAGCAGTTGAGCGAATACTTCGACGGCATCCGCCAGGAATTCGATCTGCCGCTGGCGCCGCACGGCACGCCGTTCCAGCTGCAGTGCTGGCATACGCTGGCTTTGATTCGGTGGGGCGAAACCTGGAGCTACGGGCAGATGGCGCAGCACATGGGCCAACCGACCGCGACCCGCGCGGTGGGCGCCGCCAACGGCCGCAATCCGCTGCCAATCGTGCTGCCCTGCCATCGCGTGATCGGCGCCGACGGCAGCCTCACCGGATTCGGCGGCGGGCTGCCTACCAAGGAATTTTTGTTGAATCTGGAAGGTGCGTTGCCCAGGCGCGTGCCTATCGATGATTTGTTCGCGGTGTGAGCCTGTTGGGCGATCTGAGCGGAAAGCATCGGGGCTGAAGCCCCTCCCACAAAAGATTGCGCCGCAACGAGGTCTGTTGTGGGAGGGGCTTCAGCCCCGATGCTCTTCGCTCAGTTCGCCAAACCTCAATCCGCAAGCAAAGCCCGCAACGTCCGCCCATACCGCGCCGCGATCGCCTCGCGATCGCGATGACGCCCATCGGCCACGACCTGCGTCCCGCCCACGCGCACCTCGCGCACCAGATTGCGATTGCCGCTGAACAACCAGCGATCGACGTAATCCTCATCGCCGCCACCGGCGAACGCCGGCGCATCGCGATCCAGCACCAGCGTGTCGCCGGCCAGATTCGCCGCCGGATGGCCGGTCGAACGCTCCGCGCTCGCATGCACGCCCTGCAGCAAGGTCTCGCCGACGCTGCTGCTGCCCGCGCCGACCGCGATGTTTCGCCGCCGCGTGAGCAAGCGCTGCCCGTACTCCAGCCAGCGCAGTTCCTCGACCGGCGAAATCGAGATATGCGAATCCGAGCCCACGCCCCAGTAGCCGCCGGCATCCAGATAATCGCGCAGCGGAAAAAACCCGTCGCCCAGATTGGCCTCGGTGGTGGTGCAGATCGCCACCGTCGCGCCGCTGGCGGCGATGCTCCGCACTTCGGCCTCGTTCAAATGGGTGGCGTGGACCAGGGTCCAGCGCTGATCCACCTGCGCATTGGCCAGCAACCACTCCACCGGCCGCGCGTGGCGCAGGGCCAGGCAGTCTTCGACTTCGGCGACTTGCTCTGCGATATGCACGTGCACGCGGCTGTCGGCCGGCAGCGCCGCCAGCACTTCGCGCATCGGCGCCGGCGGCACCGCGCGCAGGCTGTGCAGGCAGCAGCCCACGCGCAGCAGTTCGTCGGATTCCGCGCGCAGGCCGTCGAGCAGGCGCAGATAGGCATCGACGGTATGCCCGAAGCGGCGCTGGCGTTCGCTCAGCGGCCGTTCGTCGAAACCGCCGGTCATGTAAAGCACCGGCAGCAGGGTCATGCGGATGCCGGTGTCGCGCGCGGCCGCGATCAGCGCGCGCGACATTTCCGCCGGATCGGCGTAAGGGCGGCCGTCGGGCGCGTGGTGCAGATAGTGGAACTCGCACACGCTGGTGTAGCCGGCTTCGAGCATCTCCACGTACAGCTGGGTCGCGACCGCGTGCAGCGCCTCGGGCGTGAAGCGTTCGGCGAAGCGGTACATGGTTTCGCGCCAGGTCCAGAAGCTGTCGGCGGGGTTGGTCTGGCGCTCGGCCATGCCCGCCATCGCGCGCTGGAACGCGTGCGAATGCAGGTTGGCGATGCCCGGCACGATACGTTCGCCGGCGGCGTCGCCGCGCCAGCCGTCCGGGGTCCACACGCGGGTCGGAGTCGAAGAGGTCATGCGCGCATTCTCGCCTGCGCGCGCGCGCAACGCGACCTTCGCCGCGGCGACGACGGCCGCGGGACGGCGCAGCGACTAGAATCGGCGCATGAACACCGCCTCCGACGCCCCTCATCGCCGGCCCGACGGCCGCCTCTACGACGGCCTGATCCTCGGCGCCTGCCTCGCGACCCTGGACTGCGCCGACGGCTACGGCGACATCGCCGACGCCGCGCTGGCCTGGCGCGACGGCCGCATCGCCTGGCTCGGCCCGCGCGCCGAGCTGCCCGGCGCGCCCGCCGAGGTGGCCGAAACCGTGATCCAGGCCCAGGGCTGGATCACTCCCGGCCTGATCGACTGCCACACCCATCTGGTCTTCGCCGGCGACCGCGCGCGCGAATTCGAGCTGCGCTTGAAGGGCGCGAGCTACGAAGAGATCGCCCGCGCCGGCGGCGGCATCGTCTCCAGCGTGCGCGCCACCCGCGCCGCGGACGAGGCCGAACTGCTGCGCCAGTCGCTGCCGCGCGCGCGCGCCTTGCTCGGCGACGGCGCGACCAGCCTGGAAATCAAATCCGGCTACGGCCTGGACTACGACAACGAACGCAAGATGCTGCGAGTCGCGCGCCAGGTCGGCGAGGCGCTGGGCGTGCAGGTGCGCACCACCTACTTGGGCGCGCACGCCTTGCCGCCGGAGTATCAGGGCCGCGCCGACGATTACATCGACGTGGTCTGCGAATGGATGCCGCGGTTGCACTCCGAAGGCCTGATCGACGCGGTCGATGCGTTCTGCGAAGGCATCGGCTTCAGTCCGCTGCAGACCCGGCGCGTGTTCGAAACCGCGCGCGCCTTGGGGCTGTCGGTCAAGCTGCATGCCGATCAGCTCAGCGACCTGGGCGGCGGCGCGCTGGCGGCCGCGTTCGACGGTTTGTCGGCCGATCATGTCGAACACACTTCGCTGGACAGCGTGAAAGCGATGGCCGCGCACGGCACGGTCGCGGTGTTGCTGCCGGGCGCGTTTCACGTGCTGCGCGAAACCAAGCTGCCGCCGCTGGATGCGTTCCGCGAGCACGGCGTGGCGATGGCGGTGGCGACCGATTGCAACCCGGGCACTTCGCCGCTGCTGTCGCTGCGTCAGGCCATGCAACTGTCGTGCACGCACTTCCGCCTGACCCCGGAAGAAGCCTTGCGCGGCGCGACCGTGCACGCGGCGCGCGCATTGGGCCTGAGCGATGCGGGCGTGTTGCGGGTGGGCGCGCGGGCGGACTTCGTGCAGTGGGATATCGGCCATCCGTCGGAGCTGTGTTATTGGCTCGGCGGGCGTTTGGCTCAGCGGGTGGTTAGCGCGGGGCGGGTTGTGGTCGATCAGACGGATCGCTGACGCCTTTCCCCACATCTTCGACGCCAGCCATTGCCCCCTTTGAAAAAGGGGGCGGCACCAGCGCGGTACGAAGGCTGTACATGGCGCATCCGCGCGGGGGATTTGCTTTTGCTTCGACGCACAGCAAAAGCAAATCCCCCCTGCCCCCCTTTTTCAAAGGGGGGAACAGCCGGATCGCCTCGCATCTCCGACGCCACCCCATTGCCCCCTTTGAAAAAGGGGGCGGCGTCGGTGCGGCACGAAGCCTGTACATGGCGCATCCGCGCGGGGGATTTGCTTTTGCTTCGACGCACAGCAAAAGCAAATCCCCCCTGCCCCCCTTTTTCAAAGGGGGGGAACAGCCGGATCGCCTCGCATCTCAGACGCCGCCACATTGCCCCCTTTGAAAAAGGGGGCAGCGCCGGCGCGGCACGAAGCCTGTACATGGCACATCCGCGCGGGGGATTTGCTTTTGCTTCGACGCACAGCAAAAGCAAATCCTCCCTGCCCCCCTTTTTCAAAGGGGGGAACAGCCGTGGTCCGATGGAGATGGCAGGCGCTTGCGCAATTCGGCGCTCCATCGATGCACCACCCACAAACGCTGCAACGCGGCAAGGCAGCCCGCACTTGCTGTTGTACGCTGGGCGCCCGGCGCGTTGGCTCACGCGCATTCCCATCGTTTGGAGGTCACGTGCGTATCGCAGCTCTCGCCCTAGCTCTTGCCCTGCTGCCGCTCGCCGCGCAGGCCGACCAGCCTCTCAGCGCCGGTCAGCGCTTCGCTCAGGACGCGACCATCGTCGATACCCACATCGACGCGCCCAGCCTGCTGCTGCGCCATTGGGCCGATCTGGGCGTGGACACGCCCAAGGTCGAGTTCGACTACCCGCGCGCGCGCCAGGGCGGGCTGGATGTCGCCTTCATGTCGATCTACACCTCGCCCGGCGAAGACAAGGCCGGCGAAGCGACCCAGATCGCGCATACCCAGATCGACGCGGTCGAGGCGATGATCGGCCGCCGCCCGGAGCAGTTCGCGCTGCTGCGTTCGCCGAAGGATTTCGAGCGCCTGCACGCGCACGGCCAGCGCGTGCTGCTGGCGCTGGGCATGGAGAACGGCGCGCCGATCGGCGACGATCTGTCGCGGCTCAAGCTGTTCCACGAGCGCGGCGTGCGCTACATCACCCTCGCCCACAGCGAGGACAACCGCATCAGCGATTCGTCCTACAGCCGCAAGCACACCTGGAAAGGCCTAAGCCCGTTCGGCGAGAAAGTCGTCGATGAGATGAACCGGCTCGGCATCATGGTCGATGTCTCGCATCTGTCCGACGACGCCACGCGCGCTGTGCTCGCACGCAGCAAGGCGCCGGTGATCGCCAGCCATTCGGGCCTGCGCCATTTCACTCCGGGCTTCGAGCGCAATATCAGCGACGAACTGGCCAAGGCGGTCGCGGCCAAGGGCGGCGTAGTCCAGATCGTGTTCGGCAATGCTTTCGTCGATCCGGCTTCGGCCGCTGTCACTCAGGCCTATTTCGTCGCCAGCGCCAAGTTCGAACAGGAACAGGCCGCGGCGCGCGCGCGCGGCGAAACGCCGAAGTCGTCCGAGGCCTTCGACAAGGAATGGGAAGCCGCGCATCCGCCGCTTCCGGTCAAGATCGACGCGGTGCTGAACCAGATCGACTACGGCATCAAGCTGGTCGGCGCCGATCACATCGGCATCGGCTCGGATTTCGACGGCGTCAGCGGGGCCTTGCCCGACGGACTGAAGTCGGTCGCCGATTATCCGAACCTGATCGAAGGCATGAAGGCGCGCGGGCATTCCGACGAAACCATCCGCAAGGTGCTCGGCGGCAATCTGCTGCGCGTGTGGAGCGCGGTCGAAGCCAAGGCGTCGCAGCAATGAGCGAGGAAACATCGGTGCACGCCTTCGACGTGCTGGCGCAGAACCCGGGCACCGACACCCACGGCCATCTGCGCTTCACCGGCGCCGACGGCGAGGAATGGCTGGAACCCTTCGACCTGCCCGAGCTGGCCGCCAACGTGCTGCGCGAGTTCGGCCACGCCACGCTCATGCATGAAGACGGCTGGCTGGAGCTGACCGAAAGCGGCCTGCATCTGTTGCCGCAGTTCATCGAGTTCCACCTGCGCGACGACGAACGGATCGGCACCGCCACCACCATCCAGTGCAATCACCCGCAATTGCTGCCGCAGGGTTTGTTCGAATACCAGTACGCCATCGACGAAACTTTCGACGAAGCGGTCACCTCGGGTTTCCGCAAGTGGGCGCGCACGGATCTGCTGGTGCTGCTGGACGCGGCGAGCGCGGAGCCGCAGTCGTGCACGACCATGAGCATGGAGCTGCCGGCCGAGGACGGACGCCCGGCGCGCAAGCGGCGGCTGTTGTTCGGGCCGGTCGAGCACTTCGGCCAACCGCAGCGCGATGCCGATGCCAGTGCCGGCGAAGACACCGACACGGACGAAGAAGACTTCTGCCCCTGCTGTCTGTTCACCAAATCCATCGACGCTTTCGAACCGCTGCTGCGCACCGATCAGTTCTACGGCCTGCGCCTGTTCGCCTCGCACGACAACGCCGGCGGCGAATGCCAGGCCGATTGCCGGGTCAACGGCGAAGAATGGCCGCAGGGACTGGATGCGTTGCGCACCTACGCGGCGACATGGCCGGCGGCGGCGGGACTGGAATACCGCAAGCAGTACGTGATCGTGCAGAACGCGCCGGACTGAACCGCGCGCGATCGCGGCCTGCGATCGCCACAACCACGGCCGGAAAAAACAAAGCCCGGCTTGCGCCGGGCTTTGACTGTCGCACCTTCGAAGTGTCGCGCGGGCTTAGAAGCTCGCGCGCACGCCGAGGCGGAACTGACGGTCGTCGGAGCCGACTTCGGCTTCGCCGACGATGCCCCAGGTCTGGTTGAACTTCACCAGCACGCCGAGCGTGCCGCTGAACTCGCCGTCGTAGACGTCGCCGTCGGTGTAGTTGGCCTTGATCCAGCCTTCGAAGTTGGCGGCCAGATCGCCGCGCAGGCCGACCGAGGCGCGGTAGTCGTCGCCCTTCAGGCGATCCTTGAAGTCTTCGACCTTCAGCTCCAGACGGGTGTTGATGTAGCTCACCTCGCCGGTCCACTCGACGCGATCGCTGAGCCTGTGGTGGTAGCCCAGGCCGATGTGGCCCTGCTGCACGTCGGCATCGAACTCGCCGACTTCGCCGAAGCCGTCGAGGCTCACGCCGACGTCGTCGTTGCCCTTGTGGTAACCGCCGAACAGATACAGGTTGTCCATCACCTCGAACGAACCGGCGATGTAGCCGCCGTCGGCCTTCATGTCGTCGACCGAGACGCCCTGGCCGGCGATGACCGGCAGTTCGGCCTGGTGACGCACGAAACCGGCTTCGACGTAGCTGTGGCTCAGGCCGTCGGCAGCGGCGGCCGCCGAGGACGCCGTCGCCAGCAACAGGGCCAGCGCGAGTTGCTTCTTCATAATTTCCTTGTCCCTTAGATTTGGTATTGACGTTCCCGTCCGCGGGAACGGCGCGCATCTTAATGAAAAAATTACACCTTGTCGCCAAAATCCCGACGCCCGTCATGCAAATGCACGCTTTGCATACAAGCAGTCCGTAGCGACGGGCAGCCATCGCGTGCGCCGCATCCACAAACCGTCCGCGCAAAAGAAAAGCCCCGCGATGCGGGGCTTTCTTTGCTGACCGGGCCCGTGCCGCGACCGGCTGCCGGAGCAGCGGTCGGATCGGGCGCCTGCCGGCGTGCGGCTTATTCCTTGGTGGCCTTCTTCGCCACGACCTTCTTGGCCGGCGCCTTGGCGACGGCGGTCTTGGCGGTCTTCTTGGCGGCCGGCGCCGCGGCGGTGCCGGCGGCCTTGGTCACGGCCTTGCTGCGGGCGTTGCCGTAGCTGGAGTTGTAGCGCTTGCCCTTGGCGGTCTTGCGGTCGCCTTTACCCATGGTCGTGCTCCTAATCGTTTGAACGTGTTTCGAATGAAGGTCGGCCCAGGCCGCCAGCGGGGCGGCGGGAGGGCGCGAAGCCCGGTTTCCGGCGCAGCAGGGCCGCGCGCGAGGCTGCGAAGCCTAGCACAAGCGTTACCTTTAGGCGTTCGGGGGCCGAAAGCGGCGCTCAGTGGGCGCAGCTGGCGTCGTGGATATGGCCGTGGTTGAGGCGCAGGTTGGTCAGATGCGCCAGCCCGACCAGCACGCCGCCGCAGGTCATGGTGATGGCGTGGGGCAGCAGCGCGTGGTGCAGCGGCGCGTACAGCACGCCGACCCACAGCAGGCCCAGGCCCGGAATCAGCAGGGACAGCGCGCGCATGGCGTGGTGGCGGCGATAGCCGGAAATCACGCTGAAGCTGCCCAGCAGGGTCGCGAACATCACAAAGCCCATTTCGAAGCCGTCGCCGAACCACACGGCGATGCCCAGCGAGGGCAGCACGGCGATCAGCAACGGCAGGGCAGCGCAATGCACGGCGCAGGCCAGCGAGCCGAGGGCGCCGATACGGTCGAGCAAGCCACGTAGGAATGAAGGCATGGGGGGATGACTTCTGGGACGGTTGTCAATCAGGTATTGTTACTCTATAACATTTCAACCTCCCCCGCCAGTTCAGAATCTGCCAATTCGACATGCCCAAGCCCATCGCCAACTCCCGTCGTGTCCGCCGTAGCGCGCTCGCCATCGCATTGACCCTCGCCCTGCCCTTCGGCCAGGCCGCCGCGCAGGACGCGTCCGCCGCCGCCCAGGACGCCTCTCCCGGCAACCCCAGCGACACCCGGCACGACAAGGCTACCAGCCTGGACGCGGTCGTCGTCACGGCCACGCCCCTGCAGTCCAGCGCGGAAGAACTGGCCCAGCCGGTGGAAGTGCTGTCGGGCGAAAAGCTCGACGAAGCGCGCGGCGCCACCCTGGGCGAAACCGTCGGCAAATTGCCCGGCGTGCAGAGTTCCAATTTCGGCGCCGGCGTCGGCCGGCCGATCATCCGCGGCATGGAAGGCCCGCGCGTGGGGGTGATGACCGGCGGCCTGGCCAGCCAGGACGTGTCCACCGTCAGCCAGGACCATAACGTCGCGGTCGAGCCGTTCCTGGCCGACCAGATCGAAGTCCTCAAGGGCCCGGCCACCTTGCTTTACGGCAGCGGCGCGATCGGCGGCGTGGTCAACATCGTCGATGGCCGCATCGCCGAGAAGCCGCTGGACGAAACCGTCTCCGGCCGCGCCGAAGTGCGCCGCAGCACGGTCAGCGACGGCGTCACCGGCATGGCCCGCGTCGATGCCAGCGGCGCCGACGGCGCGCTGGTGCTGCACGCCGACGGCGTGTACCGCAACAACGACGACTATCAAACCCCGCTCGGCCGCCAGCGCAACAGCTTCGTCGATACCAAGACCGGCGCGCTGGGCGCCTCGCTGGTCGGCGATGTGGGCTTCCTGGGCTTCTCCGCCGCGCGCTACGAAGACAAGTACGGCAACCCCGGCGAGCCGGGCAATGCCGAAGAAGGCGAATCGCCGGTGCATATCGACATGCGCCAGAACCGCTTCGAGCTCAAGGGTGGCATCAACCAGGAATTCGGCATCTTCAGCGGCCTGCGCGCGAGCCTGGCCAACACCGAATACGAGCACACCGAATTCGAAGGCAGCGAGGTCGGCACGCGTTTTCTCAACGACGCCACCGAAGGCCGTTTCGAGCTGACCCACAAGCCGCTGGGCGGCTGGGTCGGCGCGCTGGGCGTGCAGGGGTTCGAGCGCACTTTCCAGGCGATCGGCGAAGAAGCCTTCATTCCCAAGACCAAGACCCGCGCGGCCGGTTTGTTCCTGACCGAACAGCGCAAGTGGGATCAGCTGCAGCTCGAACTGGGCGCGCGCGTGGATCGCGTGGAAAGCTCGCCGCAGGGCGAGGCCAAGCGCAGCTTCAGCCCGCTGAGCCTGTCGGCCGGCGTGCTGTGGAAGTTCAACGACGCCTGGCGCCTGACCTTCAACGTCGATCGCGCCGAACGCGCGCCGGCGGAGGAAGAGCTGTTCGCCAACGGCTTGCACGCGGCGACCGCGTCGTTCGAGATCGGCGACGCGAATCTGCGCAAGGAACGCGCCAATCAGTTCGAAGTCGGCCTGCATTACCACGGCTCGATGTTCGAGGCGAAGCTGGCCGCCTACCAGACCCAGTTCGACGGCTTCATCTATCTGGTCGATACCGGCGCCACCGTCGAGGACAACCCGGTGCGCCAGTGGAGTCAGGCCGATGCCAAGTTCACCGGTTTCGAGGGCGAGGCGATCGCGCATCTGTTCGACGGCGCGGCCGGCAAGTTCGACGTGCGCGTGTTCGGCGACACCGTGCGCGCCAAGCTCGACAACGGCGGCGGCAACCTGCCGCGGATCGCGCCGGGCCGGATCGGCGGCGAGCTGCGCTGGGACGCCGACAGCTGGCGCGCCTCGCTCGGCGCGACGCGCTACATGAAGCAGGACAAGGTCGCGGTCAACGAAACCCCCACCGACGGCTACACCCTGGTCGATGCGCATCTGGCCTATCACTGGGACTCGGGCAACCTGGGTTACGAGTTGTTCCTGGACGGCAACAACCTCACCGACGAAACCGCGCGCGTGCATACCTCGTTCCTCAAGGACACCGTGGTGCTGCCCGGCCGCGGCGTGGACTTCGGCGTGCGGGTGTTCTTCTGACCCCATCGGGGCCGGGCGGCGCATCGCCCGGCCCCATCGTTTGCGTAATGCCCACCGATTGCACGCGGGGTTGTTTCGACTCTCTCCAAGTCGTCCCGTAGCGCCCTCCCCGCGGCCCCAGACGCCGGCCTTCGCGCCGGCGTTTGCGGTTGCGGGCGGAATAGGTGTATATACACTCAATGAGCACGATCAGTGAAACCGTCCGCGCCGAGAACGCCGCCCCGAGCGTGTGCACCTGTTTTCGCATGCGCAAACTCGCGCGGCTGATGACCCAGCGCTACGACCAGGCGCTGGCGCCGGCCGGGGTCAACCTCAACCAGTACTCGATCCTGCGCCGCACCGGCGGCCGCGGCCGCCCGCTGGGCGAAGTCGCGCACGAGTTGGGCATGGACCGCAGCACCCTGAGCCGCGACCTCAAGTCGCTGGTCGAATCGGGCTGGATCGAATCGGTACCCGGCGCCGATGCGCGGCAGCGGTGCCTGCGCATCACCGACAGCGGCCGCGCGGTCATCGAACGCGCGCAGCCGCTGTGGCGGGTGGTGCAGGACGAGATCGATCGCGGTCTGGGACAGGACGGGATCGAGGCGCTGCATGCGCATTTGGATCGGGCGATTGTGCAGTTGCAGGCGGATGCGGCGTCGGCGCGGGGTGCGCGGTGATGGTGTTGGCCGCTGCGATGGTGTCGCGGTTTGGTTGCCGTTCGACGGCATCGCCTTCTGGTTGCCGTCATTCCCGCGAACGCGGGAATCCAGGGACTTTCGAGCAAGAACGCTTGGAGTCTTACGCGCTGGCCTTGGTGGGGAAAAGCAGGCCTACGCCGTCGTCTGTGGCATGTGGACGAAAGTCGCTGGATTCCCGCGTTCGCGGGAATGACGGCAAAAACAAAGTCGCTACGACTTCAAAGTCTTTCGCACGAAAAGCCCTGGATGTTCGGCTTCGCCGAAGTAAAGCAGAGCCCGCGTTCGCGGGAATGACGGCAAAAAACAAAGTCGCTACAACTTCGAAGTCTTTCGCACGAAAAGCACTGGATTCCCGCCTTCGCGGGAATGACGGCATGGAGTGTCCGTATTCGCCGGAGTCAGGGAAGACCAACGCCGCAGATAAATAAAGGCTCTTAGATCGACCGCACCACCGAACACCCTCCCCTCCCGCCGCCCCACTTGCCGCCGAGACTTCAATGAGCGCCACCGCCCCCTCGTTACCCGGCCAAAAACCCGCCTCTTACTGGCCGTTGCTGCTCGCCGCGACCGCGATGCTGATGATCACCATGGGCATCCGCCAATCGCAGGGGCTGCTGATCAAGCCGATCGGCCACAGCACCGGGCTGGGCATCGCCGAAATCAGTTTCGCTCTGGCGATCGGCCAGTTCGTGTGGGGCGCGGTGCAACCGGTGTTCGGCGCGCTCGCCGATCAGCGCGGGCCGGGACGCGTGCTGGTGTTCGGCGGCATTTTGCTGATGGCCGGCATGGGCCTGACGCCGTTCGTGTCGTCGCAATGGGGCTTGATGGTCACCCTCGGCATTCTCGGCGCCGCCGGCGCGGGCGCGGGCAGTTTTTCGATCCTGATCGGCGCGACCGCGCAACGTTTGCCGGCCGAAAAGCGTTCGATGGCGGCGGGAGTAATCAATGCCGGCGGCTCGCTGGGTCAGTTCCTGTTCGCGCCGCTGGTGCAGGCGGTGATCGCCGCGGCGGGCTGGATGGCGGCGATGTGGACGCTGGCGGTGGCGGCGCTGGCGACATTGCCACTGGCATGGCCGCTGCGCCGGCGCGAATCGGCGACGCCCTCCGGCGGCGCGGTCGCGTCCGCGCCGCCCGGCATCGGTCTGCGCGAGCAGTTGCGCATCGCCATGCGCGAACCCAGCTACTGGATGCTGCACGTCGGCTTTTTCACCTGCGGCTTCCATATCGCCTTCCTGGTCACTCACCTGCCCGGCGAAATCGCTTTGTGCGGGCTGTCGGACAACGTCTCGGCGATGTCGCTCGCGCTGATCGGCCTGTTCAATATCGGCGGCAGTCTGGCCGCGGGTTGGCTCGGGCAGCGCTATCGGATGAAGCATCTGCTCGCGCTGATGTATGCCAGCCGCGCGTTGCTGATCGGCATTTATCTGATCTCGCCGCCGACGCCGCTGACGTTCTACTTGTTCGCCGCCGGACTGGGCGTAACCTGGCTGGCGACGGTGCCGCCGACCGCGGGGCTGGTCGGCAAATTGTTCGGGCCGCGCTACCTGGGCACGCTGTTCGGCTTCACCTTGCTCTCGCACCAGATCGGCGGTTTCTTCGGCGCCTGGCTCGGCGGCCTGGCGATGGCCAACTTCGGCGATTACACCTGGATGTGGTACGCCGACATCGCACTGGCGTTGCTGGCCGCGGCGGCGAACCTGCCGATCCGCGAAGCGCGCGTGCCGCGCGCGGCGTTGGCGCCGGCCTGACCGGCTGCAAACAAAAACCCCGCGAAAACGCGGGGTTTTTTGCAGGAGGGGCTTCAGCCCCGATGCTTTTGTTTCAGATCACCATCGTCGGAACGAAAAGCATCGGGGCTGAAGCCCCTCCTACAACAGCTCAGGAAATTCCGCGAGCGGCTAAGCGTTCGCCTTGGCCTGAACGCAATCGGCGCACATGCCGTGCACTTCCAGTGTCTGCGCCTGCGGCACGAAGCCGAGCGCACGCGCGCGCGCTTCGAGCAGATCGACGATGCGCTCGTCCTCCAGCTCGGTCGCCGACTGGCACGAGTCGCAGATCAGGAACGGCACCGCATGCTGCGCGCCGCCGGGATGATGGCAACCGACAAAGGCGTTGATCGACGCCAGCTTGTGGATGAAGCCGTGTTCGAGCAGGAAATCCAGGGCCCGGTAGATGGTCGGCGGCGCCGCGGCGTCGTGGGTGGCCTTCATCTGATCGAGCAGATCGTAGGCCTTCATCGGCCGGCCAGCGTCGGCGATCAGGCGCAACGCGTGCGCGCGGATCGGCGTCAGGCGCAGGCCGCGCTGCTCGCAGGCCCGCTCCACTTCCTGCACGAAGGCGGTGCCGTCGTGGACGTGGTGCTGGGGGTCGGTGCAGGCGTGGCTGGTGCTCATGGCGGGCTCCTCGTTCGCGGCGCGGGTCCGGGCGCCGGCGCAGGGCCGGCGCGCAAACCCCTACGCAGGGATCTTAGTAAGGGCGGCGTCGATACGTTGCAAGGCCTGGGACTGCCCGGCCAGGTAGACCGTATGCGAGATGTCCGGGCTGACCTGGGTGCCGGTGATGGCCACGCGCAGCGGCTGGGCGACCTTGCCCATGCCCAGTCCCAGCGCTTCGGCGGCCTCGTGCAGGGCCGCCGAGACGCTGTCGGCGCTCCACACCGCCAGCGCGGCCAGACGCGCGCGCGCCTCGCTCAGCGGCGCCTGCGCGGCGGCGTTCAGGTGCTTGGCGACCGCGGCTTCGTCGTAAGTCTGCAGCGGGCGATACCAGACCGCCGCGCGCTCGGCCATGTCCTTCAGGGTCTGCACGCGGTCGCGCAGCGCGATCACCACGTCGGCCGGCGCCGGGCCGTTGGCCAGATCCAGGCCCTGCTGGCGCAGATGCCATTCCAGGTGCTTGCCGACCTCGGCCGGATCGTCGCTCTTGAGGTACTGCTGGTTCATCCAGCCCAGCTTGGCCGCGTCCAGACGCGAGGCGCTGGAGTTGACGTCCACCAGCTGGAACAGGCGGGTCATTTCCTCGATCGAGAAAATTTCCTGATCGCCGTGCGACCAGCCCAGACGGACCAGATAGTTCAGCAGCGCGTGCGGCAGATAGCCTTCGTCGCGGTACTGCATGACATCGGCCGCGCCGGTGCGCTTGGACAGCTTGGCGCCCTCGGAGTCGAGAATCATCGGCAGATGGGCGAAATGCGGCACCGGCGCGCCGAGCGCTTCATAGATGTTGATCTGGCGCGGAGTGTTGTTGACGTGGTCGTCGCCGCGCACGACATCGGTGATGCGCATGTCCAGGTCATCGACGACGACGGCGAAGTTGTAGGTCGGATAGCCGTCGGCGCGGAAGATCACCAGATCGTCGAGCTCGCTGTTGGCGATCTCGATGCGGCCCTTGACCTTGTCCTCGAACACCACGGTGCCGCCCAGCGGATTCTTGAAGCGGATGACCCGGTTCGGATCGTCGCGGTAGGGCTCGTTGCGATCGCGGTAGGCGCCGTTGTAGCGCGGCTTCTCTTTCGCCGCCAGGGCGGCGTCGCGCGCTGCGGCCAACTCTTCGCGGGTTTCGTAGGCGTAGTAGGCGGTGCCGGCCGCGACCATCTGCTCGGCGACCTCGCGGTAACGCTCCAGGCGCTGGGTCTGGTAGATCGGGCCTTCGTCGTAGCTCAGGCCGAGCCAGTCCATCGCCTCCAGGATCGCGTCGATCGCCGCCTGGGTGCTGCGCTCGCGGTCGGTGTCCTCGATGCGCAGGATGAACTGCCCGCCCGCGCGGCGCGCTTCCAGCCAGCAGTACAGCGCGGTGCGCGCGCCGCCGATGTGCAGGTATCCGGTGGGGCTGGGGGCGAAGCGGGTGCGGGTCATGCGGGGCTCGGGTGGATCGGGGAATCGGGCATTTTAGCGGAGTGGCCGTGGGGATGGCGGGAGGATGGCGGAAAACAGCCTTTCGCCGCTTGAAACCGGCCCAGGCGGCAGTGTCCTAAACTATCCCCATGACGACCCTCTTCATCTCCGATCTCCACCTCGACGCCGAGCGCCCGCAGATCACCGAGCTGTTCGGCCGTTTCGTGCGCGATGAAGCGCGCGGAGCCGATGCGCTGTACATCCTGGGCGATCTGTTCGAGGCCTGGGTCGGCGACGACGATCCGTCCGAGACCGGCGCCTTCGTCGCGCGCGAGCTCAAGGCGCTGGCCGACAGCGGCGTGCCGGTGCATTTCATCCGCGGCAATCGCGATTTCCTGCTCGGCGCCGACTACGCCGCGCGCGCCGGCATGCGCGTGCTGGCCGATCCGTCGGTGATTTCGCTGTACGGCCAGCCGGTGCTGATCGGCCACGGCGATCTGCTGTGCACGGACGATGTCGCCTACCAGCAGTTCCGCGCCCAGACCCGGCATCCGCTGTGGCAGGCGCAATTCCTCGCTCAGCCGCTGGCGGCGCGGCTGGCCTTCGCGCAGCAGGCGCGCGCGGCGAGCAAGGCGCATCAGGCCGGGCTCAAGGATGAGGGGCGCATGGAAACCATCACCGATGTCGCACCCGCCACGGTCGCGGAGACCTTCGCCCGCTACGGCATCGACACGATCATCCACGGCCACACCCATCGCCCGGCGGTGCACTCGCTGGAGGTCGGCGGACGCGCGCGCAAGCGCATCGTGCTCGGCGACTGGTACGAACAAGGCTCGGTGTTGCGGGTCGATCGCGACGGGATGCAGTTGCAGAACCTGAGTTGAGACCGGCGGCCGCGCGAGCGGTCGCTGCCCGCGCTCAGCCTTCCGGCGCCCGCGCTATTCCGGCCGCCGCACCGATCGCGCCACCGCTTCGGCCCAATCGCGCGGCGCGCCGATCTCGTTGCTGATGGTCAGCAACAACAGATGTCCATCGACGGCGAAGGCCGCGTACAGATGCCGCGCCGAATCGGCCGGATCGTCTTCCCAGCGCGCGCTGGCGATGATCGCGTCCTGGGTCCAGCTAAGATCGGCCGGTTCGCCGCGGCCGGCGGTTTCCAGCAGTTCGGCGGCCGGCGGCCGGCTCGCGTCGGCCGAGGTGATGCTCAGCGAACTGACATAGACCGCGCGCCGGTCGCCGACGTATTGCAGATTGTTGCCGCCGTTGAGCACGTGCTCGATGAAATGCCCCGGCACTTCCACGCTCCACGGCCCGCCGTAGAGGGAATGGCGGGTCGGCAGGCGCTTGTAGCCCGGGCCTTCGCGATGCGGCAGTTCGATCTCGGCGCCGCGATCGAGCAGCCAATGCAGTTCGTCGCGCAGCGAGGCGTCGAGCGCGTGCGCCGGGTCCAGCGCGGCCGCGCGGCGATCGTAGTCGAGCACGCGGCGCAAGGTGTCGCGCTCGTTCTGATCGCGCGGGCCGACCCAGGCCACGTCGCACCACACGCCCACCCGCGCCAGTCCGCTCCAGAAATCGGCGCCGAAACCTGGCGTCCACCAGGGAAAGAAGTCCGGCGCCACAGCATCCGCGGCATCGCGGTTCTCGGCGATCTGGCGCAATCGCGATTCGCTCCAGATTCCCATCGGCGAGCCGACGAAGCCCGGCAGACGCGGCAACGGCCCGATCGGCATGCACAGGAACAGATTCTCGGCGTCGCGATGTTCGAACAACACGCCGGCGACCGTGTGCAGCCAGCCCGCCATCTGCGCCTGCAGATGCTTCGCATCGCGGGTGAGCGCGTAACCGCATTCGTCGCCTTCGTCCGCGGCGGCGGCTTCGTCCCAGTTCCAGCGCACGCCCCATTGCGCGGCGATCTTATCCAGCAGTTCAACCAGGAACGCGTGATAGCCCGGCCCGACCGTGTTGGTCTTGGCCCAGGCGGTCATCCGCCCGTCGGCGTGCAGATCGATCGACAGCCCTTCTTCGGCCGGATGCCACGACGCGGTCACCCCGCCCTCGCGTTCCCACACGCTCAGGCGCTCGCGCAGCACGCCTTCGGGCAAGGCGTCCAGGTAGGTGCGGCGCAGCTCTCGCTCCAGCGCGGGCAGACTCGGCTTGGCCCACATGCGCCGCTTCCACGGCGTGCTGCTGACTTGGAAGCCAAGACCCATGGTCGCCCCGTTATCTGTGATTTCCCCGCCCCAATGCTAGCGATTTGCGCCTTGCCGAACGAGGGGGTTCGAAGGCACAAAAGCCGCATATGCGAACGCCCGGGTACCGGCCCGGGCGTTCGCGTGTTCGCTCATGCGCGCGTACCGGCGCTGTGCGCGCCGATCCGCGGTTTGGCTCAGAAGCGTACTTCCGCGGTCAGGAAGGCCTGACGCGGCGCGCCCGACTGCACGGTGTAGTTCAGGCCGCGCGGATCGGAGGCGACGAAACCGTTCGTGCCGATGCTGCCGAAGTATTCCTTGTCGAACAGGTTCGTGATGTTCAACTGCAGCTTGAACGAATCGGCCCAGGACACGTCCTTCCACTCGTAGGAAGCCGACGCGTCCACCACCCAGAAACCGGACACCTTGGAATCGTTGAGGTAGGTCAGATAGCGCTTGTCGGTGTACTTGGCGCCCAGTTGCAGCGACAGACCGTCCTGATCCCAGCGGATCTCGGTCGCGTACAGACGCTTGGGCGCATCGACGACCTGCTTGCCCTTGGTGCGGACCAGGGTAGTGCCGTCCAGGTAATCGGACTGGTACTGCGAATCGTTGAAGGCCAGCGAGTTGTACCAGCTCAGCCCGGCGATCGGCTTCCACAGCACGGTGACTTCCGCGCCGCGGCTTTCCACGTCGCCGACGTTGGCGAAGCTGGACGCGCAGCCCACGATGCCGGCGCAGCGCGCGATGGCAAGCAGACGGTTCTCGAAGTTGACGCGATACACCGCGACCGAGGCCTCGACGCTGTCGCGGCTGGTGCGCAGACCGGCTTCCAGGGTCTTGGAGGTTTCCGGTTCCAGCGTCTTCACCGCCGCGTCGAACGCCGCCTGCGAGGTCGAATGCGGGCCGTTGACGCCGGTGCGGAACGCCGACAGGTTTTCGCTGTAGGAGCCGAAGATTTCCTCATGCTCGCTGAGCTGCCAGCGCGCGCCCAGTTGCGGCAGGAAGTTGTCTTCCGACACCAACTTGCCGCTGGCGCGGCTGGCGCCGCCGATCAAGGTCTTGCCGTCGGTCTCGACCTTCAGGCCCTTGAAGCCGGCGTCGATGGCCAGGCGGCCGTCGGCGAACTCCATGTGGTCGAGCACGTAGTACATGCGCGTGTCGGTGTCGAAGCGCTGGCGGAACACGCGCTGGCTGGGGTTGCGATAGAAGAAGATGTCGTTCGGCGGCTCGGTCGCGCTGAGATCGTAGAAGTTGCGCTGCACGCCGTGATCGTTCTTCTCCAGCCACAGGCCGGCCTGCAGGCGGTGATTGCCGATCTGCCAGCTCAGGCTGGGCATGAAGCCGGTGCGCTCGATGTCGTACTCGGTGGTGCGCATGCGGATCGGCACCGTCGGCGACTTCGAATACGGCGTGGCCCAATGGCCCTGGCCTTCGTTGTTGTGGTAGTAGACCGTCGCCGCCAGGGTCAGGTCCGGATTGACGTTCCATTCGCCGCTCAGGTACGCCAGATCGTCGTCGCGCACGCCGCGGGCGATGTAGTACGCATCGTCCAGGCTGGTCACCCCGCCGCGGAAGATGCCGTTGGCGGCATCGATGGCGCGCTGCCAGTCCTTGGCGTAGTTGTCCCAGTCCATCCCCAGGCGCTTGGCCGATTCCAGCGACAGATCGGCGTAGTCGGTTTCGCGGCGACGCGAGGAGTCGGCGTAGCCGGTGATCTTGAAATCGTCGCCGGCGTAGATGAACTTGCCGTTGAACTGGGTGTTGCGCTGCGGGCCTTCGCCCTTCCACTTGTCGGTGGTGTGGAACACGCCGCTGAGATAAGCGCTGAAGCCGTTGTGATCGCCGGTGTCCATGCGCACGTAGCTGCGGCTGGTGGAATCGCTGCCGATGGTCTGGGCCAGGCGCACGCCGAAATCGGCCGACGGATCGGCGCTGAAGAAGCGCAGCGTGCCGCCGAGGTTGCCCGAGGACGCGGTGTCGATGGCGCCGCTGCCTTGCGAGAGTTCGGCGCCGGAGAGGTTTTCGGCGGTGATCGCGCGGCTGATGTGCAGGCCGTTGTGGTTGCCGTAGCTCATGTCGCCCAGCGGCACGCCGTCGAGGGTGAAGCCGAGCTGCTGCTGCGAGAAGCCGCGGATGCTGAGCTTGCTGGACCACTCGTAGTTGCCCCAGGGATCGGAGCTTTGGAAGTGCACGCCGGGCAGCTTGGCCATGACTTTCAGCGGGCTGGTGCCGGCGGCTTGGCGCTGCAGATCGGCTTTGCCCAGCGCCTGCACCTGGCGGGTCTGGCCGGTGCCGACGACCGAGACCACGTCGAGCGTGGTGGCGTCGCGCGCGGCGTCGGCGGTGCCGGTGACGGCGCCCGCATCGGCGGCGCTGGCGTCGGGAGTGTTGGGCGCGAGTTCTGCGGCGAGGCCGTTTCCGGCATGCAGGCACAGCAAAATCGAGGCGGCGAGGAGCGTCGTCTTCGTCGTCATGGGACTTCCATTGGTGAGTGGCCGCCGCGTGCGATGCAGAATCCGCTGCGCTTAATCACTCTTGGGCGGCTTGAGAGCGAAGCCCGGGAGTCTGTGGGTGGCGTGTGAAAGGGGTATTTCAGATCGGCGTCAGTTGATGGACTGGCGCTTGGGGTGTGCGGGGAGCTGGAAAAGCAAATCCCCCCTGCCCCCCTTTTTCAAAGGGGGGAACAGCACGGGTTTTGGGGAGGGGGATCGCTGGCGTGTGCGATCTGGTGCTGGCGGGATTCGATCTGAAAGAACGCCGCGTCATGTTGCCCACTTTGAAAAAGGGGGCTGCGCGTTGCGCAACTCCAAAACACCCGGAAAACAACCGCGCGGGGGATTCGCTCTACCGCTCCATCGCCCCGCCGTCAGCGCGCCACGAACGCCTCAAGCATCCGCAGTTCCTCATCGTCGAACCCCGCCGCGCTGCGCGCTTCGAAGTTGAACGGCCCGTACAACACCGCGCGCGCGTATTCGGCCAGCAGTTCGCGGAAACGCGGCACCGGGTCGATGCCGGCGCGTTCGCAATACCAGCGATACCAGCGCGAACCGGCGGCGACGTGGGCGACTTCTTCGCGCAGGATCGTTTCCAGGATCGCCACCGTGGCGGTGTCGCCGAGCGAGCGCAGCTTCACGATCATCCCCGGCGTCACGTCCAGCCCGCGCGCTTCCAGCACGCGCGGCACCAGCGCCATGCGCGCCAGGCCGTCGTGCGCGGTCTTCTCGGCCATTTCCCACAAACCGTTGTGGGCGTCGAAATCACCGTAGTCGAAACCCAGCTCGCACAGGCGCTCGCGCAACAGGCTGAAGTGACGCGCTTCGTCGTTGGCGACGCTGACCCAATCGGCATAGAACTGCGCCGGCAAGCCGCGGAAGCGATAGACCGCGTCCCAGCCCAGGTCGATGGCGTTGAATTCGATGTGCGCGATCGCATGCACGAACGCGGCGCGGCCCTCGGCGGTGCCGAAGCCGCGCTTGGGCAACTCGCGCGGATGCACCAGCGCCGGCCGCGCGGGACGGCCGGGCATGCGGATGGGTTCGGGCGCCGGCGCGTCGTCGGGAATGCACAGTTCGCCGCGCGCGTAGGCCTGCGCGCAGGCGAAGGTCAGTTCGACCTTGGCCTGCGGCGTGTCGGCGTCGAGGCAGGCGCGCGCGGCGTCGAACAGCGAATTCGAACTCGACATGGCCGCGCGCCCGCGCTTACGAGGCGCGGCGGGTCTTCTTGGCTTCGTCCGAACGCAGTTGCTGGATGCGCTCGAAATAGCCCGGTTCCACGCCGGTGACGTATTCGCCGTTGAAGCACGAGGAATCGAAATGATCGATACGGTGCTTGGGACCGGACACCGCCTGTTCCAGCGCGTCGAGGTCCTGATAGATCAGCCAGTCGCAACCCAGCAGCGTCTGCACTTCATCGTCGGTACGGCCGTGCGCGACCAGTTCGTCGGTGGAGGGCATGTCGATGCCGTAGATGTTCGGGAAACGCACCGGCGGCGCGGCCGAGGCCAGGTACACCTTGCGCGCGCCGGCGTCGCGCGCCATCTGCACGATCTGGCGCGAGGTGGTGCCGCGCACGATCGAGTCATCGACCAGCAGCACCACGCGGTTGCGGAATTCCAGCGGAATCGGATTGAGCTTGCGCCGCACCGACTTAGCCCGCTCGCCCTGGCCGGGCATGATGAAGGTGCGGCCGACGTAGCGGTTCTTGATGAAGCCTTCGCGGTACTTCACGCCCAGGGTGTTGGCGATTTCCAGGGCCGAGTCACGCGAGGTATCGGGAATCGGGATGACCACGTCGATGTCGTGCTGCGGACGCAGGCGCAGGATCTTCTCGCCGAGCGTCTGGCCCATGCGCATGCGCGCCTTGTGCACGGAGACGTCGTCCATCATCGAGTCGGGACGGGCGAAGTACACGTATTCGAAGATGCACGGCGCGTGCTGGCGCGGCTGCGCGCACTGGCGCGAGAACATCTCGCCGCGCGCGTTGATCACGATGCCTTCGCCCGGACGCACGTCGCGCAGGCGTTCGAAGCCGAGCAGGTCCAGCGCCACCGATTCGGACGCGATCGCGTATTCGTCCTGGCCGCCGGTGTTGCGCTTGCCCAGCACCAGCGGGCGGATGCCGTGCGGATCGCGGAACGCGATCAGGCCCAGGCCGAGCACGGTGGCGACCACCGCGTAGCCGCCGATGCAGCGGCGGTTGACGCCTTCGATCGCGCCGAACGCGGCCTCGGCGGTCAGCACGCGCTGGCGGTCGAGCTCGTGCGCAAACACGTTGAGCAGCACTTCCGAATCGGACTCGGTGTTGACGTTGCGGCGATCCTGTTCGAACACTTCGCGGCGCAAGGTGTCGGTGTTGATCAGATTGCCGTTGTGGGCCAGGGCGATGCCGTAGGGCGAGTTGACGTAGAACGGCTGCGCCTCGTCGAAGCCCTCGCTGCCCGCGGTCGGGTAGCGGCAATGGCCGATGCCGACCCGGCCTTCGAGCAGGCGCATGGCCTTTTCGTCGAACACGTCGCTGACCAGGCCGTTGCCCTTGTGCACGCGCAGGCGCGCGCCGTCGGCGGTGGCGATGCCGGCCGCATCCTGGCCGCGATGCTGCAGCACCGTGAGTCCGTCGTAGAGCTGAGCGGCGACATCCGTGTTGCCGACGATACCGAGAATGCCGCACATAGCGCTGGTCCTGCCTGAGGTGTCGAAAGTGCCGCGTGGCCGCGGCGGCGAATTATCGCCGCTGCGGACCGGGAATGCAGTGGCCGCGTCGATAGCGGACCGTTTTAGAACGTAGCGCCGCCGTCGTGAGCGGACGGTATCGGGGCGCGAAACCGGATTTCGATGGCGCCGCGCGCGATGTAGCGTTGCGGAGGCGGCGATGGCTGGATCGGATCAATGCACCTGTTTGTCGTCGCGCCGCCTGTCGTCGGCCTGGGCCGGATCGCCCTCGATCTGGTTGCCTTCGGCGCGGTTCTGCCCGGTTTTGGGCAGCAAATCGCGCATCGCGCCGGGCAGCAGCCCGGTCAGGCCGGACAGGTCGCCCGATTGCTGCTCGCCGACCGGTTCGGGCAATACGCCCATCGGTTCGCGCGGATCGCCCTGGGCATTGCCCTGCGCGTTGCCGCGGCCCAGGCCGCCCAGACTGCCGGCCATGGCGTCGGTGAAACCACCCGGCAGCGCTCCGCCCGGGACTTTGCTCTTCAGATTCTTTTCCAGATCCTGCGCCTCGGCCTGGACGGTGGCCTGCAGCGAGGTGCCGCGGCCTTCCAGATCGACCTTGCGCGCCATCGCGTCGGGCAAGGCGCTGCGCATCAGCTGGGCGCCGGGCATCAACACCGCGGCCAGGCCCGAATCGCGCCAGGCGCGTTCGCGCGGCAGCGTGGTCATGGCCGCGAACACCATCGCCATGCAGGCGAAGATCACCCCGCGCACCGCGCCCAGGCCCAGGCCCATCAGCCGGTCCATCTCCGACAGGCCGTAGGAATGCGCGATCCGCCTGATCACCATGCCGATCAGGCCGACGCCGACCCAGATCACCGCGAAGCTCAGCGCGTAGCCGCCCAGGTAGGCGCCCCAGCCCAGGTGGCCGTCGGTCAGGCTGCGGCCGACGTCGCCGCCGAACAGGAATGCGCCCACGCCGGCCAGCAACCACGCCGCCAGCGACACCGCCACGCCGATCAGGCCGCGGGCCATGCCCAGCAGCGCCGACAGGCCGACGATAATCAGCAATCCCCAATCCACAGCCGTCATAGCGCCCCGCTCCCTAGTGTGTCCGGCCGCCGATCACTGGCGGCCCCGCCCGCACCCGCCGTCCGCGTTCACGGATGCGGTTTGACCAGGGCGTCGCCGATCCCGAGCTTGCCCGCGACCTGGGCCTTGAGCTTGTCGGCATCGGCGCGATTGACCACCGGACCGATGCGCACGCGGTTGAGCGTGCCCTTGTCGGTGCGGACCTGTTCGACGAATGCGCTGAAACCGGCGGCGCGCGCGCGGTCGCGTAATTTGTTCGCCTCCTCCGCGTTGCCGAACGCGCCGAGCTGGACGGCGAAACCGGTGCCGGCGGCGGCGGGCTTGGCCGGCTCGGCCGGTTTGGCGGCGACCGGCGCCGGCTTGGGCGTCTCGGGCGGCAGCGGTTCGATCTTGACCGGCTTGGTCGCGGCGGGCTTGGGCGCCTGGGCGACGGGCGGCGCGGGTTTGGCTGGTTCGGGCTTGGCGGCCGCAGTCGGCGCCGGCTTGACCGGCTCGGGCTTGGCGGTCTGGGCCACCGGCGGCGCGGGCTTGATCGGTTCGGGTTTGGTCGGTTCGGGCTTGGCTGCCGGAGCCGCGGGCTTGCTGGGCGCAGCCGCCGGCGATGCCAGATCGGCCGCGTCGGCGTTGAGCACCACGACCTTGGCGCCGATGTCGTTGCGGACCTTGGTCGAGCTCAGGCGCGCGGCTTCGGCGTCGGCCTGGGTCGCGAACGGCCCGATCCGCACCCGGTACACGGTGCGGCCGTTGGCGCCCGCGGCGGTTTCCTGATAACCCGGCAGGCGCGCGGCCTGCAGCGCGGCGATCACCCGGTCGGCGTCGCTGGAGCTGGCGTAGCTGCCGAAACTCACCGCGTAATCGCCGCCGGCGGTGGACGGACGCATCATCGTGTCCTGGCGTCCGGCCGCGGTATCGACCGTCGGCAGCGTCTGGCCGTCGCTGGCCGGCTGCGCGCCGGCATCGGCCGGGGCCGGATGCTCCATGCCGACCATGCCGCCCTGCGGCGCGTCGCCGGGGGTGACCAGGGGCAGTTCGCGGGTTTCGGTATCGCCGGCTTGCGGCTGGTCGGGCAAGGTCAGCGGAACATCGGACGCGCCACTCTGCGGCGCGGGGCCCTTGATCAGCATGGGCAGGAAGATGACCGCCAGTGCGATCAGCACCATCGCACCGATCAATCGCTGTTTCAGGGCAGGTTCCATCGCTACTCGATCACTCGCAGGCCGGTTACCGGCGCGAATTATACCCTCGCGCGGGCATAGAGCCGGTGTACGCGGGTAGGCCGGAGCGATGCGTTCAGAAAATCGCTGCGCGGCGAGGCTGCAATCCGCGGTTGCGCGAGAGGCGCGAGCGGTGACCGCAACCGCTCGGCTACGCCGCGAAACGGCCGGCGCGGTCGCGGCTCACGCCGCGTCCGGCAGCGCGCCGACGACGACTCAGTCCGGATGCGCCGCCAGCCATTCCAGCGCCGCGGCGGCGGTGTGGAACGAGCCGAACACCAGGATGCGCTCGCCGGCATGGGCCTGCGCGATGGTCGCGGCCAGCGCGTCGGCGACATCGGCATGGCGACTGCCCTCGCCCGCCGCAGTATCGCGCAGGCGTTCGGCGAAAGCCTCCACGCTCACCCCGCGCGGGCCGCTGTCGGCCAGCCCGGCCAGATGCCAGGCATCGACCGGCCCGGCCAGCGCCGCGACCACGCCGGGCGCGTCCTTGTCGCCGAGCGCGGCGAACACCGCATGCGTGCGCCGCGCCGGCTGCGCCGCCAGCCACGCCGCCAGCGCGCGCGCGGCCTGCGGGTTGTGGCCGACATCGACCAGGATCTCGATGCCGCCGCGTTCGAAGCGCTGCAGTCGCCCGGCCACCCGCGCCGCGGCCACGCCTTGCGCTAGTTCTTCGTCGCTGGGCGCGCGCTCCAGCGCGCGCAGCGCGGCGATCGCGACCGCGGCGTTGCGCAACTGCACCGGCGCGCTCAGTGCCGGCATCGGCAGCTCGGCCTCATAGCCGACTTCGCGCCAGCACCAATACGCGCCGTCCTCGCCGGCCTCGAAGAAGAAATCGCAGCCCGCGCGCAGCGCCGAGGCACCGATCGCATAGGCATGGCGCAACACGCTCGACGGCGGATCGTCGTCGCCCAGCACCAGCGGCTTGAACGCGCGGGCGATGCCGGCCTTCTCGAAGCCGATGCTTTCGCGATCGTCGCCGAGGTAATCCTGATGATCCAGATCGATCGTGGTGACCACTGCCACGTCGGGATCGACGAGGTTGGTCGCGTCCAGGCGCCCGCCCAGTCCGACTTCCAGGATGGCCAGATCCAGCCCGGCGCGTTCGAACAGCCACAGCGCGGCCAGGGTGCCGTATTCGAAATACGTCAGCGCGATCTGCGCATCTTCTCCGCTGCCCAGGCGCGCGGCTTCGATGGCGTCGAACGCGGCGACGATGTCGGCATCGGCGGCGTCGCGTCCGTCGATGCGGATGCGCTCGTTATAGGCCAGCAGGTGCGGCGAAGTGTAAGCGCCGACCTTGCGGCCGCCGGCGCGTGCGATCGCCTCGATGAAGGCCACCGTCGAGCCCTTGCCGTTGGTGCCGCCGACGGTGATCACCTCGCGGCCCGGGCGTTGCAGGCCCAGGCGTTGCCAGACGATGCGGATGCGCTCCAGCCCCATGTCGATGGACTTGGGATGGATGCGTTCGATGTAGGAGAGCCAGTCGGCGAGAGTGCGTTGCATGGTGCGAATTCTCGCAGATACGCCGGCCCGGTTGCTCGGCCGGCGCGAGTGGTTCCCGACCTCAGCCGCGCTGCCACACCGGATGTGCCTTCGGATCGGTGGGGTTCTTTGGATCTTCCGGGACCAGCCGCGAGCGGCCGAGCGGATGCTGCGACGGGGCCCGCGGCGGCAACGGCGGCTGCGCGGACAACTTCTGCGGCAGCGGATCGCCCGGTTTTTGCCGTGGCCAATTGCGCACCATCTTCTCCAGCTTGGCGCAGGCCGAGGGCTTGGCCGCGCCACACAAAATACGGCTGGCGTAGAAGGATTTCTTGCCGTCGCTGACCAGACGCTGGCGGATCAGCGAGGGCGCGGCCGGATGACTGTCCTCGATCAACAGCCACTGGAATGCGCCGCGGTCGTTGGTGACGCGCACCGCCGGCCAGCCCAGCTCGCCGCCGGGCACCTCGCGGCCTTCGCGTCGCGCCCCGTCCATCAGCGACAGCAACTCGCTCGCGCTGCCCTCGTCCATCGGCGAGGCATCGGGCACGAAACCATCGACGCTGCCATCGCGCGCGGCGGCCACTTCGGGCACCTGCGCCAACGGCCAGACCAAGTCCCACTTGGCCTGCGCGCGGGCCTGATAGTCGGCCAACTGCTGCGGCGAAGGCGGAGCGAAGTCGACCGGTACGCGCACCCGCGACGGCACCGCGACGCCGTCGCGGAACTCGGGGGTCAGGCGCCATTTCATTGCGGTCTCGATCGCGGCGCGGTCGAGCGCCTCGTAACCCGAATCGGTCTCGACCCAGAGCTGATCGACCTGGCCGCAACGGTCGAGATCCAACACCAGCGTCACCGTGCCGGTGGCGCCGAAGACCTCGGTCGGATACTTCGGCGGCGGCATCGACTGCCCTCCACTCGGACAGCCGGACGGCATCGGCGCAACGCCGCTGCCGGGAAGAATCGATTGCGCCGCCACCGGCGCGGCGAACAGCACGGCCAGCAACACCGCGGACCTGCATGCGAATTCGAACACCGCCATCCCCTGCTCTTGCGCCGCGTCCTGCGGCGGCGGGTATTGCACCACAAGCGCGGGCGCGCGGGGCGACCAAGACGACGGAGCCTCAGTCGCTTCGAAACAAAACGGGCGTCTGCATGGAAGCACCCGTCCCGGCCGAGCAAAACCGGTCACAACGCCCGATGCACCGCCTCGCCGAACAACGCCGTGTGATGGCTGCAATCGTTGAGCCGCACCACGTCGAGATGATCGACGTCGTCGCCTTCGAGCAGATTCAAGGTGGTCGGCGCCTGCCGGAACGTCCACAGCTTGGCCAGCGGGATGCCGAGTATCTTGCACAGCAGCACGCGGTTGACCGCGTCGTGGGCGACCACCAGCAAGGTGTCGTCGGCCTGCAGGCCTTCGCAGGCGCGCGCGAACGCCGGCCAGGCGCGATCGAGCACGTGCACGATCGATTCGCCGCCGGGCATCAGCACCTCGTGCGGGGTATCGCGCCAGGCGCGCAGGCGGTCGCCGTCGCGCTCGCGGATTTCGCTGGCCAGCAAGCCTTCCCAGGTGCCGTGGGCGATTTCCATCAGGCCCGGATCGAGCTTGAGCATCGAGGCGCGTTCTTCGCCGAGCGCGAACTGGGCGGTGTGGCGCGCACGCGACAGCGGCGAGGCCACCGCGCGGGTGATCGAGACTTCGCGCAAACGCGCGCCGAGCGCGCGCGCCTGGGTTTCGCCGACCGGCGACAGGGCGATGTCTTCCTGGCCCTGATAGCGGCCTTCGGCATTCCACGGCGTCTCGCCGTGACGGGCTAACAAAATTCGCATGCTTACACCTGTGCCAGAGAAAGGATGCCCGGGGTCGCGCGCAGCGCGGCGAGCTGTTCGTCGTTGACCGGACGGTCGACCGTGATCGCCGCGCGCGCCTGACCGTCGCCGGCCGCGCCCAGGGCGAAGTTGACGATGTTGACGCCGGCCGCGCCCAGGGTGGAGCCGACCACGCCGATCATGCCCGGCCGGTCTTCGTTGCGCAGCAGCAGCACGTGCGCCTGCGGATCGAATTCGATTTCGACACCGTCCAGGCGCACCACGCGCGGGCCGCGGTGCAAGGTGGCCTCGATCTCGCGCGTGCGGTCTTCGCCGACCACGCGCAGCTTGAGCAGGCGATCGAAACCGTCGCCGTCGCCGCCGAGAGTTTCCGACACCACCAAGCCGCGCGCGGCCGCTTCCTGTAAGGCGTTGACCGGCGTGACGCGGCCCGAGGCGGTGCCCAGCAACGCGGCGACCAACAAACGCGACAGCGGCCGCGTGTCCAGCGCTTCGGTGCGGCCGGCGTAAGTGATGTCCAGGCGCGTGGGCGCCGGCACCAGGCGCGCGGCGAGGCGGCCCAGCGACGACATCAGCGGAATCCACGGGCCGACTTCGCGCGCGGCTTCGGCGGTCAACGGCGGCAGATTGACGCAGCCGGCGACCGCGCCGGTGGCGACGAAATCGATGATCTGCCGCGCCAGGATCGTGCTGACCGCTTGCTGCGCTTCGCTGGTGGATGCGCCCAGGTGCGGGGTCAGGATCAGCTTGGCATTGCCGCGCAGCGCCGAGTCGGCCGGCAGGGGTTCGGTGACGAAGGTGTCGAGCGCGGCGCCGGCGATATGGCCTTCTTCGATCAACGCCAGCAGCGCGGCTTCATCGACCAGCCCGCCGCGCGCGGCGTTGATCAGATACGCGCCCTTCTTCATCGAGCGCATGCTGGTTTCCGACAGCAGGTTGGTGGTTTCCTTCGTGCGCGGGATGTGCAGGGTGACCACGTCGGCCCAGGCCAGCAGCTCGTCGAGCGTCTTCAGCGGCACGCTGCCCTTGCCGGCGGCGGACGCGGGCAGGAACGGATCGTGCGCGGCCACTTCCATGCCGATGCCCTGCGCCTTGCGCGCGACCGTGCCGCCGATGCGGCCCAGGCCGATTACGCCGAGCTTCTTGCCTTCCAGTTCGAACCCGGTGAGCCCGGCCTTGGGCCATTCGCCAGCTTTCATGCCGGCGTCGGCGCGCGGGATGTGGCGGGCCAGCGCGAACAGCAGCGAAATCGCGTGTTCGGCCGCGGCCAGGGTGTTGCCGTCGGGCGCGTTCATCACCGCGATGCCGCGCTGCGTGGCCGCATCGACATCGATAGTGTCCACGCCGGCGCCGGCGCGGCCGATCACGCGCAGTTGCGCGGCGTCGGTGAGCGCTTCGGCCGGCACCTTGGTCGCCGAACGCACCAGGATCGCGTCCACGTCCTTGAGCGCGGCGGCGAGCGCGGCGGGTTCCTTGATCGGGTCGGACACGACGACTTCCCAGCCCGCATCGCGGAACAGGGCCAGACCGTCTTCGTGGATGCCATCGCAAGCCAGCACTTTCATCGCAGCTCCAGGTCGTGAGGGATCAGACGGGAGACATTGCGGGCCGGCACTGCGGGTAAGAACGCCTGACGGGAGTTCCGGCCGGGTCACCTGGAGGGTGAACGGGGCGGAAGCGCCTGCGGCGGCGCCGAGTCGAAGCGGCATCTGACACGGGTCGGGAGACGGGGCCGGCTGGCATGGGAATCCGCGACTGCCCGCGAAGACTAAGGCAGCGCTATCGCGCTTGGCAAGCGGCGATGGCCGCGCGTCGGGGACGACGACGACGCCGTCGCGATTGTCCCGATCGAACGATTTCGATTGCCGGCCCGATGCAACCCAAATATGCAGTCACGCCAGCGACGGAACCTCGTCACAAAGATACGTTCAGGTGTTACTTGTCACGTTGAGTAATCACGCACTGCGTCCTAGTTTCGTGGCGCCGGCGATCTGCCGGCACCTTCGAGAGAGAGAACGTCATCATGCGTAAGAAACTCGCTCTGGCGCTCGGCTTGGCGGCTATCGCCGCGGTCGGCGCCGCGGTCGCCGCGATCGGTCCCACCGGTCCGGGCCAGATCTACACGTACTACGACGCCAACGGTTCGGTGGTCGGACAATCCTCCATCCACTGCGACGGCACGCCCGAGTTCTGGGGCAAGGCAACCAAGAATTACGGCGTCGGCTATTACATCTGCGATCCGGAACCGTGATCGTCGCGGATCGGCGCCGGGCTGCTGAGGCAGCGCGCGATGCCGGCCCGAAACCTCGCTTCCGCGCATCGCCCGTTCGCGCGCGTCGCCACACCGGTCAGTCCGGCACGATCCAGACCGGTCCGCAACGCCTCGTCGCGTGATGCACACGATGCAGCCGTAGCAGCAAACGCAACACCGGCTTGAACGATAGCCGCACCGCGCGATTCGCCACGACGTGAGCGACGCCGGACGCGAGCCGCGCCGCGCTATCGAACGCGCCACCGTCCGCATCGCGGCCTTCGCCGCAACGGACATCCCTCTTTCGCCACTTAGAGACAGGAGTTCGCCATGCGTAAGTCTTTCGCCATCGGTATCGGTTTCGCCGCCGCCCTCGTCGCCACCGTCGCCCTCGCCCGTCCGCCGGGCCCGGACGAAATCGGCGAGTTTTATTTCTATTACGACGCCGCCGGCAATGTCGTCGGCTCGGCCGAGCTGAGCTGCGCCGGCGTGCTCACCGAATCGGGTGTGCGCACCGCCAAGTACAGCTCGGGCCATATGATCTGCCCGCCGCCGCGCGACTGATCGAAACCCGCGAAGTAAAATGCAACGGGCCGGCAATGCCGGCCCGTTGTTTTTTGCGATGACTGGGTGTTGCACCGAAGTCTTTTGTGGGAGGGGCTTCAGCCCCGATGCTTTCCGGTCCGAGTTGTGCGCACTACCAGCCCTGAGCGAAAAGCATCGGGGCTGAAGCCCCTCCCACAAAAGACTTCGCCGCCTGCGTCGCGACTAGATCTCGTTCCTCACTCCTTACTTCTCGTTCCTGGCTTCCAACCTCAAGCCAAAATCACTTCCCCGAAGCCGGCACACCCATCTCCGCCAGCAACCGCGGCGCCGGAAACACTTCCTGCAAGATCCAGCGCATGTAGCGCTGATCGACCGAGATCGTGCGGGTCGCGGCCGGGTCGAACAGCCAGCTGGAACTCACCGATTCCCAGTTGTTGTCGAAGGCGATGCCGGCCAGCTTGCCCTGCCCGTCCAGCACCGGCGATCCGGAATTACCGCCGCTGATGTCCAGGTCGGCGAGGAAATTCACCGGCACCGATTCGAGCCGCTTGTCGAGCAGCGCCGCGCTGTAGCGCTTGGCCGCGACCGCATCGAGCAAGGCCTGCGGCGCATTGAACGGCGCGGCGCCGGTGTTGCGCGCGGCGATTTCATCGACACGGGTGAACGGCAGTTGGCGCACGCCGTTGTCCTTGGTGTACGGGGTGACGGTGCCGTAGCTCACGCGCAAGGAACCGTTGGCGTCGGGATAGGCGACCTTGCCCACGCTCTTGCGGAAATCCGCCAGCGCCTTGAGGTACACCGGCCGCACCAGCAGGGTCTCGCCGGCGCGGCCGCGGATTTCCTGCTCCATCTGCAGCAAGGTCGGCATGATCGCGACCGCGAAGGAAATCGCGCCGTCCTTGCTCGCGTCCTTGCTCTGCTCGAACCCTGTGCGGTCGGTCTTGAGCCAGTTGGCGCGCTGCTCGGGATTGTTCAAGCGCGACTTGGCGATGCGGTCCAGCGCGCGCTTGATCGATTTTTCGTCGTCGCCTTCCAGCCAGGTATCGATCGCGACGACGCGATGCTCTTTCGGCAGCTTGACGTATTCGTGCAGCCAGTAATTCTGCAGTTGCCGGTCCATGCGCGGATCGGTGCGCCGGTCCATCTGCTTGAGGCCGTTTTCGAAAGCGACGCGGTCGCGGTCGCGATACCCGTTTTCGCGCTGCGCATCGGGCTTGGCGCGCTCGATCGCCGAGCGGTACAACTGCGAGGCGGCGGCGAGCGAACCGGTCGCCGACAACTGGCCCAGGACCAGATCGCGATCGCGTTGTTCGCGCGCCTGCTGGCCCAGTTCGACCAACCGCGCGTGCGCGGCCAGCGCGGTCTGGCCGGCGGCGCCCTTGCCGCGCAGCCATTGCAGCAGTTCGGTTTCTTCGTTGCGCTTGATCTGCGTGGTGCCGGCGCGGCGGATGCTCTCGATCTGGCTTTCGTAATTCTTCGCCGCGCCCTGCCAGCCGCGCAGGGTAGAGGCGTACTTGCTCGCGATCTGCGGATTCTTGCGGCTTTCCGCGTCGATCAGCGCGGCCAGGCGCTTGTAGTGCGCGGCGACGGTGGGATACGTCCACTCGGCGTTGGCCTGGAAATCGTCGGCCATCGCGTAGCGATTGGTCAGCGAAGGAAAGCCGGCGAGCATGATGAAATCGCCCGCGCTCAGCGGCTTGTCGGCGATCTTGAGCCAGCGCCTGGGCTGATACGGCACGTTGTCGATCGCGTACGGCGCCGGCTTGCCGTCCTTGCCGACGTAGGCGCGGTAGAAGGCGAAATCGCCGCTGTGGCGCGGCCACATCCAGTTTTCGCTTTCGCCGCCGAAATTGCCGATGGCTTCCGGCGGCGCGTAGACCAGGCGCAGATCGCGGATTTCCAGGCTGCGCTGCAATTCGTAGCGGTTGCCGCCGGAGTAGCTGTACAGGCGGCAGCCGTAGTCGGATTGTTTTTCGCAATCGCCTACCAGTTGTTTCTCCAGCGCGTCCAGCGCGACGATGCGCGCCAACGGGTCGGCGGCGCTCAGCGCGCTTTGCACCTTGGCGGTGACGTCCTGCACCGAGTCGAGCACGAAGATGCGCGCGTTGGGGCCGGCCGAGACTTCTTCGTTGTTGGTGCCGGTCTTGAAGCCGTCGCGCAGCAGATTGCGTTGCGGGGTGGAATTGAGGCCGATGGCGCCGAGCGCGCAATGGTGGTTGGTCAGCAGCAGGCCCTTGGGCGAGACGAAGCTGGCGGTGCAGCCGCCCAGCGGCACCACCGCGCCGAGCGGATCGCCTTTCGGATCGGCCCATTGCGCCAGTTGCTTGGGCGTGGCGCGCGCGCCCGATTGCTTGAGCTGGGACGCCAGTTCCAGCAATTGCTGGGGGGTCCACATGCCTTCGACCGCCTGCGCGGCCTCGTGCCAGCCCAGCGTGCACAGCAACGTCCCTGTCATGGCCATGGCTCTGGCCAGCACCGTATATCGCATCAAAACGTCCTGGGTCCGCGGGAGGTCGAGTCTAGCCCGTTGAAATCTGTGAACGCCATGGCGGAAGCGAGAGCTGGCCGGATCGGCATGGGGGTGGCGCGTGGGGTTTTAGCTTGCGCTCAGTTTTTGTGGGGCTGGGGAGGGTTAAAGCTAAAATTTCGTTAGCGTTTGCTGGAAAAGCTAAATCCCCCCTGCCCCCCTTTTTCAAAGGGGGAACAGCACGGGGAGGTTGGGGCTATGCATGCTCGTGAGCGATCGTGTCGTGCGCGGTCCACAACTCGACGCCGGCAAACAAAAACGCCAGCCGGAAACCCGGCTGGCGTTCGCTTGTCGCGCGATGACAGCGGCGCTTATTTCTTCGCCGGCACGCCCAGTTCGGTCAGCAGCTGCGGCGCCGGGGACACTTCCTGCATGATCCAGCGCATGTAGCGCTGATCGACCGAGATCATGCGGGTCATGGTCGGATCGAACAGCCAGTTCGAGCTCACCGATTCCCAGTTGCCGTCGAAGGCCAGACCCACCAGCTTGCCTTCGCCGTCGAGCACGGGCGAGCCGGAGTTGCCGCCGGTGATGTCCAGGTCCGAGAGGAAATTCACCGGCACCGACTTCAAGCGCTTGTCGGCCAGGCCGCCGTAACGCTTGTCGGCGATGGCTTCCAGCAACGGCGCGGGCGCGTCGAACGGATCCTGGCCGGTGGCCTTGGCCGCGACTTCTTCCAGCTTGGTGAAGGCGGCCTGCTTGCTGCCGTCGAGCTTGGTGTAGGCCTTGACGTTGCCGAAGGTGATGCGCAAGGTCGAGTTCGCATCCGGGTACACCGACTGCTTCTTGCTCTTGCGATAGTCGATCACGCCCTGCAGATACGCCGGACGCGCGGTCAGGGTCTCGCCTTCGATGATCTTCGCGTCCTGCTCCAGGCGCAGCGCCGCCGGCATCAAGGCCTTGGCGAACTGGATCGCCGGGTCCTTGCTCTTGTCCAGGTTGGCGCGGCTGTCGTCGAGCAGGGCCAGACGCTCCTTGACGCTGCCCAGCTTGGTCTTGGCCAGCTTGTCCAGGCCGCGCTTGATCGCCTTCTCGTCGGAACCGCCGAGCCAACGATCGAGTTCGGCCACGCGCTCGCCGGCCGGCAGCTTCACGTATTCGCGCAGCCAGTACGCCTGCAGCTCGCGGTCCATGCGCGGGTCGTAGCGGCGGTCCATCTGCTCCAGCCAGGCCTTGACCGAGGGCAGATCGCGCTGCTGAAAACCGGGCTCGCGCTCGGCATCGGGCTTGTCGCGTTCCAGCGCGAAGCGATACAGCTGGTTCGCCGCCGAGATCGCTCCGACCTTGCGCAACTGGCCGAACACGAAATCGCGCTGGCGATGGGCGATGGCGCTTTCGCCGAGCGTCACCAGCTTGTCGTGCGCGGCCAGCGCCGGCGCGCCCTGGGCGCCGCGCGTGCGCAGCCAGGCCAGCACGGCCTCTTCGTCGGCGCGCTTCTTCTGCGCCGCGCCGATGCGCTTGAAGCCTTCCAGCTGGCCGTCGTAGTTCTTCATCGTGTTCTGCCAGCCGCGCACGGAGCTGGCGTATTTCACGCCGATTTCCGGGTCTTTCTTCGCGGTTTCCTCGACCAGCGCGATCAGGTTCTTGTAGTGCGCCGAGGCGGTCGGATAGGTCCAGTTCGCGGTGGCGTCGAAGTCGCTGGCCAGCGCGTAGCGGCTGGTGCGGCCCGGGTAACCGGCGACCATCACGAAGTCGCCCTCGCCCAGCGGCTTGTCGGCGAGCTTGAGGTAACGCTTGGGCTGATACGGGACGTTGTCCTTGGAATACTCGGCCGGCTTGCCGTCCTTGCCGACGTAGGCGCGGTAGAACGAGAAGTCGCCGGTGTGGCGCGGCCACATCCAGTTGTCCACTTCGCCGCCGTAGTTGCCGACGCTGCCGGGCGGTGCGTAGACCAGGCGCACATCCTTGATCTCGATGCGGCGGAACAAGCGGTAGGTGGTGCCACCGAAGAAGCTGTACAGCTCGCAGCCGTAACCGGCCTGCGCTTCGCACGACGCGATCAGACGCTTTTCGATCGTCTCCAGCGCGTGGGTGCGGTCGATCGGCTCGACCGCTTCGTCGATCGCGCTGTTGACCTGCGCGGTCACGTCCTGGATCGAATCGAGCACATAGATGCGCGAGGCCGGGCCGGCCGGCAATTCTTCGCCGGGCGTGGCGGCATTGAAGCCGTCGCGCATCAGGTTCTTCTGCGCGGTCGAGTTGAGCTGGATCGCGCCATAAGCGCAGTGGTGATTGGTCACCACCAGGCCGCGCGGGGACACGAAGCTGGCGGTGCAGCCGCCCAGCGAGACCACCGCGCCCATCGGGTCGCCGGTGAGGTCGGCCAATTGCTTGGCGTTGAGCTTGAGCCCGGCCTTCTTCAACGGCGCGGAGATCTCCGGCAACTGTTGCGGCACCCACATGCCTTCGACGGCGCGCGCCGTGGTCGCAACGCCCAGTGCCAGCGTCCCTGCCGCGACGGCGGCGGCTAATACGGTGTAGCGCATCGTGTTCCCCTTACCCAATGAAATGGCGATGAATCGGTTCGGACGGATCGGCCAGAGCTTCGACTCGAACAAAATCGGCCGGAAAGTCTAGCCCGATCATGCCGCCCCCGCCACGAACGCGCTTGCCCCCGAATGGCGTCAAGCCCTTATCAGAAAGGGCTTTCGCGCTGAAAAGCCGGCGGCGCAAGTGGATAAATGCGGCCCGGCAGTGGAACGCATCACAAATCCGCGCGGCGGCGGCCCGGCCCCGGGGCGCCGCCGCGGACGGGCTTACTCCGCCGGCAGCTTCATTTCCCGCAGCAGCTGCGGCGCCGGATAGACCTTGGCCAACAGCCAGCGCAGGTAGCGCATATCGACGTGGATCGCGCGCTTGTAGCGCGGATCGAACATCCAGCTGGCGCTGACCGCTTCCCAGTTGCTGTCGAAGTTCAGGCCGATCAGCTTGCCGTTGGCGTCGAGCACGGGCGAGCCGGAATTGCCGCCGGTGGTGTCGAGGTTGGTCAGGAAATCGACAGTCTGGGTCTTGAGCTCGGCATCGACGGTGCTGCCGAAATCGCCCTTGGCGATCGCATCGCGCAGGGCCTGCGGCGCGTCGAAGGGTTTGACGCCGGTGTGTTTCTCGACGATGCCCTGCACCGTGGTCAGCGGGCGATAGCGCACGCCGTCGCGCGGGTCCATGGCGCTGACCGCGCCGAAGCTCACGCGCAGGGTCGAATTGGCGTCGGGATACACCGCGCGGCCCTGCGATTTGCGGAACGCGATCAGCGCGCGCATGTAGGCCGGACGCAGGCGCAGCAGCTCGCCTTCGCGGCTCTTGTTTTCCTCTTCGATCCGCAGCACCGCCGGCAGCAGCGCAGCGGCGGCCTTGAGCAGGCTGTCGTCGCTGGCCTGCAGTTGCTTGGCGTCCTGGTTCATCGCCTGCAGGCGCACAGCTTCGTCGCCGAGCTTGGTGCCGGCGTACAGGGCATCCAGGCTGCGCTGCAACGAGGCGCGATCCTCGCCTTCGAACACGCGGTCGAACTCGGCCACCCGCGCGGCTTTCGGCAGCGCCTTGTACTGGCTCAGCAGCTCCAGCAGCAGCGCCTTTTCCACCTGCGGCGCGTAACGGCGCTGCACTTGCTTGAGTTTTCCAGCGATCAGCGCTTCATCGCGCTGCTGATAGCCCGACTCGCGCTGCGCATCGGGCTTGGCGCGCTCCTGCGCCAGCCGCTGCACGGTCAGCGCGGCGTTGAGCAACTGCGGCATGCCGCGGATCGCGCTGAGCAATTGATCGCGATCGCGCGTCAAAGCGCCGGCATCCAGCACCTTCTGCGCCGCGTCGATGTCGGCGCGGATCGCCTTCGCATCGGCCTGCTTGTCCAGCCACGCCAGCATCGCCGCCTCATCGGCGCCGCGCACGCGCACCGCGTCGCTGCGGCGCAGGCCGTCGAGTTCGCCCTGGGCGCGCTTGAGCGTGTTCTTGAAACCGGCGACCTGCGCGGCGTAGCGCACCTTGGCCTCGGCATCGCTCGCACTGGCCGCGTCGATGGTCTTGATCATGTCGCCGTACAGCGCCACCCGCGACGGCAGCTGCCATTGGATCTGCTGCGCGAACTCCGAGGCCATGCGATGGCGGAAGGTCACGCCCGGATAACCGGCCAGCATGGCGTAGTCGCCTTCGCGCACCGGGTCGGTGGAAATCTGCAGATGCCCGGGCGGCGTGTACGGCACGTTGTCGGGCGAGTAGTCGGCCGGCTTGCCGTCCTTGCCGACATAGGCGCGCAGCAGGGTGAAATCACCGCTGTGGCGCGGCCATACGAAGTTGTCGACCTCATCGCCGTAGTTGCCGATGCTGTTGGGCGGCGCGTACACCAGACGGATATCGCGCAGTTCCAGCTGGCGGATCAGGTAGAAATCGGTGCCGTAGTACATGTTGGCGACGCTGCAGCGATAACCGGCTTCGCCCTCGCATTCGGCCACCACCGCCTTGGTCGCCGCGTCCACCGCGTCGAAGTAGGCGCGGCCGTGCTTGCCGCGCGCGTCCTTGAGGATGCGATCGGTGACCTTGTCGAAACCGGTCGTCACCAGCACGCGGAAATCCGGATTGGCCGGCAGCTCGGCGGCGCGGTCGGCGGCGACGAAACCGTTGCCGATCAGGTCGCGGTCCGGCTTGGAGTTGTACTGGATCACGCCGAAGGCGACGTGGTGGTTGGTCAGCACCAGCCCCTCGCCCGACACGAACGAACCGGTCGCGCCGCCGACCTTGACCACCGCGTTCATCGGCGCGCGGGTCAGTTCGGCCAGATCGCTCGGATCGCCCTTGAACCCGGCCGCGCGCAGCTGGCGCGCGATGTCGGGCAATTGCGAAGGCATCCACATGCCTTCATCGGCCTGGGCGGCGGTGGCGCACAGCGCCAGGGACAGGGCTAACACACGGGGGCGCATGGACATTCCGTACGGATTCGGGAAGCCGCGACGATAGCCAAGCCGCCCGGCGCGGGCAAACCCCGACGGGGTCGCGGCGTATAATTCGCGCTTCCCTCCCGCCCGGCACCGCCGCGGCCCCTAGGTAATCGAGTCCCATGACGCAAATGATGAAGGCCCTGGTCAAGCGCGAAGCCGGCAAGGGCATCTGGTTGGAAGAAGTGCCGGTGCCCGTGCCCGGCCCGAACGAGGTGCTGATCAAGCTGGAAAAGACCGCGATCTGCGGCACCGACCTGCACATCTACCTGTGGGACGAGTGGAGCCAGCGCACGATCAAGCCCGGCCTGGTGATCGGGCATGAATTCGTCGGCCGCGTCGTCGACCTCGGCCCCGGCGTGGTCGGTTACCGCCCCGGTCAGCGCGTGTCGGCCGAAGGCCACATCGTCTGCGGCCATTGCCGCAACTGCCGCGGCGGCCGCCAGCACCTGTGCCCCAACACCACCGGCATCGGCGTCAACCGCAACGGCGCCTTCGCCGAATACATCGTCATGCCGGCCAGCAACCTGTGGCCGATCCCGGACCAGATCCCGAGCGAACTGGCCGCGTTCTTCGACCCCTACGGCAACGCCGCGCACTGCGCGCTGGAGTTCGACGTGGTCGGCGAGGACGTGCTGATCACCGGCGCCGGCCCCATCGGCATCATCGCCGCCGGCATCTGCAAGCACATCGGCGCGCGCAACGTGGTCGTCACCGACGTCAACGATTTCCGCCTGAAGCTGGCCGCCGACATGGGCGCCACGCGCGTGGTCAACGTCGCCAACCAGTCGCTCAAGGACGTGATGGCCGACCTGCACATGGAAGGCTTCGACGTCGGCCTGGAAATGAGCGGCAACCCGCGCGCGTTCAACGACATGCTCGACTGCATGTACCACGGCGGCAAGATCGCCATGCTCGGCATCATGCCCAAGGGCGCCGGCGCGGACTGGGACAAGATCATCTTCAAGGGCCTGACCCTGCACGGCATCTACGGCCGCAAGATGTACGAGACCTGGTACAAGATGACCCAGCTGGTGCTCGGCGGTTTCCCGCTCGGCAAGGTGCTGACCCATCAGCTGCCGATCGACGATTTCCAGAAGGGCTTCGACCTGATGGAAGCGGGCAAGGCGGGCAAGGTCGTGTTGAGCTGGAACTGAGCGCTCGCGGCGCGATTGCACGATCGACCAGGGCGGCCGCGAGGCCGCCCTTTTCGTTGGCCGGCCGCAAGGGATGATCCCGGCCCGGGATTGCGGCATGCTGCGCGCGGAACCTCAACAAGGATCGTTATGCGCCTGTCGCTGTCGCTCTGCGCCCTGCTCGCCGCCGCGGCTTCGCCGGTGTTCGCGCAAACCCCGCCGCCCTGCCCCGCGCTGCCGGACAGCCTGCCCAAGACCCTGCGCTGCGTGGCCACCGAACACGGCTGGTTCTATGCCGACGACGACGCCGAGGCGGCGATGTTCGCCGACGCCGCGCGTCAGGCGGCAGCCAAGTTCGAACGCCTGTTCTCGCGCAAGGCCAGCGTCGGCGCGGTGGTCGCGCTGGACTACGATCAGCCCCTGCCCGACAACGCCACCGCGGCGCTGCGCGAACACGGCGCGTTGTGGGTGCTGCCCTGGGTCAGCGCCGCCGGCATGCGCCAGGAAATCCAGAAGCAGATCCATCGCCAGTACAAAAAGCAAAATCCCAACGCCCGTATGAGCGCCTCGCGCGGCTACGCCAACGACTTCGCCAAGCGGATCGCCGGCGATACCTCCGGCACCGTCCAGCACGAGGTCGGCCACCATCTGTTCGTCGCCGCGTTCTGGCCGCGCGAATCTTTCGTGCACGACAAGCTGCGCTACGGCGGCCCGGCGCCGGACTGGCTCGACGAAGGCGTGGCGATGCTGATGGAACCGGCGCCGATGACCGAAGGCCGCCGCGCCCTGTTCGCGCAAATGGCCGCCGGCGAACTCAAGAGCGCGCAGGTCCAGCCGTTGGACGCGTTCTTGAACGCGCAACACCCGCGCCTGACCGAACCGGACCTGCCCGATGAGATCAAATCCGGCTCCGACGCCAACCGGGTCAGCATCAGTTTCTCGCTCGACAGCAATCCGACGTTTATGCGCATGGCCGGCTATTACGCGCAGACCCAGGTCTGGACCGATTTCCTGCGCGAAACCGGCCAGCGCGGCACGCTGACGGCGCTGGCCGAATCCCTCGCCGCGGGCAAGAGCCTGGAAGACTGGCTGGGCCGCGACGGCGCGCAATACGGCCTGCCCACCAGCCTGCCGGCCTTGAACAAGCAATGGTCGCAGTGGCTGCGGCAGCATTATCCCGGCCCGGACGCCGGCACCAAACCGTGACCGCCTGAATCCGCGCCGCCGCGCCGGCGCAAAGTCGCGCACGGACGACTGGACTAGAATGGCGGCCTTCCCCTCATCGGAATGCCGCCCGTGTCCGACGCAACGAGCCTCACGCAGCACTACGCCGACACCCTGGACGAAATCCGCGCCCAGGGCCTGTTCAAGTCCGAGCGCATCATTACCAGCCCGCAGTCGGCCGAGATCACGCTCGAAGACGGCCGCACCGTGCTGAACTTCTGCGCCAACAACTATCTGGGACTGGCCGATCATCCCGAGGTGATCCAGGCGGCGAAAGACGCGCTCGACACGCACGGCTTCGGCATGGCTTCGGTGCGCTTCATCTGCGGCACGCAGGATCTGCACAAACAGCTGGAAAAAACCATCTCGGATTTCTTCGGGACCGAAGACACGATTCTTTACGCCGCCTGCTTCGACGCCAACGGCGGATTGTTCGAGCCGCTGCTGGGCGAGAACGACGCGATCATCTCCGACGCGCTCAACCACGCCTCGATCATCGACGGCGTGCGCCTGTGCAAGGCCAAGCGTTTCCGCTACGCCAACTGCGACATGGCCGATCTGGAAAAGCAGCTGCAGGCCGCCGACGCCGCCGGTTGCAAGACCAAGCTGATCACCAGCGACGGCGTGTTCTCGATGGACGGCTTCATCGCCCCGCTCGACGAAATCACCGCGCTGGCGAAAAAGTACGGCGCGCTGGTGCACATCGACGAATGCCACGCCACCGGTTTCCTCGGCGCCAGCGGCCGCGGCTCGGCCGAGGTCAAGGGCGTGATGGACAAGATCGACATCTTCACCGGCACCCTGGGCAAGGCCATGGGCGGCGCGCTCGGCGGTTTCACCACCGCGAAGAAGGAAGTGATCGAGCTGCTGCGTCAGCGCTCGCGTCCGTACCTGTTCTCGAACTCGTTGCCGCCGCACGTGGTGGCCGCGGGCATCAAGGCGTTCGAGATGCTGTCGGCCGCCGGCGACCTGCGCGAGCAGTTGGCGCAGAACACCGCGTATTTCCGCGAGCAGATGACCAAGGCCGGCTTCGACGTGAAGCCCGGCGTGCACCCGATCAGCCCGGTGATGCTGTATGACGCGCCGCTGGCGCAGAAGTTCGCCTCGCGCCTGCTCGAAGAAGGCATCTACGCGATCGGCTTCTTCTTCCCGGTGGTGCCGCAGGGCCAGGCGCGCATCCGTACGCAGATGTCGGCGGCGCATACGCGCGAACACCTGGATCGCGCGATCGGGGCGTTCATCAAGATCGGGCGCGAGCTTGGGGTGATCAAGGCCTGAGCGATCCGATCGCTCCGCGACGCGGTGCCGGCGCGGCCGGCATCGCGTCGCCAGACCGCCGCGGGCGACGGCTGATTCCGCCGCCCGCGGCAAGACTTACTGCTGCGCAGCGATCATCGCCTGTTCCAGCTGCAACAGCTCGGAGGTCAGCCGGGCGATCGTCTGATCGGCCAGGATCAGATCGATCTGCGAGGTCGGCTGCAGGCTCAGGATCAGCAGCTTGGTCTGCAGCAACTGCGACTGGCTCTTGGCCACATCGTTGTGCTGGACCGCGCGCTGCTGACTGACGCCGTCGCGATACAGGCCGCGCTGCAGCGAATCCTGGTTTTCGAACAACGTCGCGGTCAGGTTCGAACTCATCTGCACCGCCTGCGCCCGCGCCATGGAGAACGAGACGGTGGCCGCGGTCGGCTGCCCGAGTTGCAGCTGCGTCTTGGCGATCTGGTAATTCTGCTTGAGCAAGGTGAAGTTCTGCTTGGCCAGAGCCAGATCCTGCGTGGCCGCGGCCGGCTCGGCCCACACGCCGTGGCTGACCAGCATCAGCAGCGACAGCAGCAGCGTGCGCAAGGCGCCGAAGGCAACGCCGCCGCGGCGAGCGGCGACGGGATGTGCGATTGCATAAGACATTGTGTCTTTCTCCATCAGCGAGAGATTCCATGAGCAGCGCGGGCGAATGCCTGCGCCGTGCGACAGGTGGACGGCCCGGACGGATCGGGATTACCGAGGCGCGCCGCATCGGCAGCAGCCGTGCGGCGCGCGCCGGTGTCCGCGGTCAGCCGAAACGGCGATCGCCGCGCCGCTTATCGCTGCGCATCGGCCATCGCCTGCTCGATGTTGCGCAGGTCCTGGGTCAGCTGCGTCATCGACATCTCGGCCATGATCAGGTCGACCTGCGAGGTCGGCTGCATGCTCAGTATCATCAGCTGCGTTTCCAGCACCTGGCAGTGCTGCTTGGCGATGGAGGTGAAGTTGATCGCCCGCTGCTGGCTGTTGCCGTCGCGGTACAGGCCGCGGTCAAAGGTGTCCTTGTTGTCGCTCAACAGCCGCATCAGATTCGCGGTCAACCCCGTCGCCTCGATCTGCTCCATGGTGAAGCTGGTCCGGGCGGCGTTCGTATTGCCCTGTTGCAGCTGCAGCTTGGCGATCTGGTGGTCGAGCTTGACGACTTCGAAGCGTTGCTTGGCCGTGCTCAAGGACTGATTGGCCGCGGCCGGATCGGCCAATACGCCGCTGCTGAACATCATCAACAGCGACAACAACAGCAGTTTCATGCCTGCGATCAGGCCGATACGGTCAGCGCGCGGGGCCGGGGTCGCGAGAGTTTGGATTCCATAAGACATCGTGTTTCTCCATGTGAACAAGGCGATGTCGCCGCGCGGGGGCACGCGGCGCCGTGGTGGTATGTTCGATGTCGGCCTCCACACGCGGGCGAGCCCGGGCCGGCGTTGCACCTCCTTGTCGAAACGAATCACTTCCGTGTTGCGTGCCGGCGGAATGTCCACGCCGACGATCGCGACTGATTGTCGCGGCCGAATCTACACCGCATCCCCGGCGCCGACCGTTATCGCGGTCCAATTTCCGCTGCGCGGAAGCACGTCACGGAATTCGTTGCGCGGCCCGATGCGGTCCGGCCGGACCGGTTCGAAGCGGACGCGTTCGCGTGGCTGTCGCGATCATCGCGCGGCGGGTGCGCGCGGCCGGCGGATCATTGCAGGCGCTGCAAATCCTCATCGCCCAGCACACGCCACTGCCCTTTCGGCAATTCGCCCAACTGCAGGCCGCCGATCGCCACCCGGATCAACCGCAGCACGTTCAAGTCGAACCCGGCGAGCAGGCGCCGGATCTGCCGGTTGCGGCCTTCATCGAGCACGATCTGCAGCCATGCGTTCTTCTCGCCGCTACGCAGCACCGTCGCCGACTTGGCGCGCAGCAGTTCGCCTTCTTCGCTGATGCCGGCGTGCAGCGCGGCCAGTTGTTCGGGGCTCGGGATCGCATCGATCTGGACGTGATAGGTCTTGTCCGGGCCGAGCTCGGGATCGGTGATGCGCGCGGCCCATTGCGGGTCGTTGCAGAACAGCAGCAGGCCTTCGCTGGCCTTGTCGAGCCGTCCGACCGGCGCCAGCCACGGCAGCGGCGCGCCGTCGATGCGGGCCTCGTCCAGGCAGCGGTATACGGTGTCGCGGCCGCGCTCGTCCTGGACCGTGGTGACCAGGCCGCGCGGCTTGTTCAACATCAGGTACAGGCGCGGTGCGGCATCCAGGGTCTGCTCGTCCACGCGGATGCGATGGCGGCCTTGCACGATCGGGAATTCGGCGTCGCGCACGATCCGGCCGTCCACCGATACGCGTCCGGCCGCGATCCACTTCGCCGCCTCGCTGCGCGAGCACAGGCCCTGCTTGGACAGCACGCGGGCCAGGCCGTATCGGGGCGGGGATTTGTTCAAGCGGCGCGGTCCTGAGAGCGATGAGGCTTGGTGTGTGCGGCGGCTACCGAAGCATCGGGCGATAGCGTCCGCGCGGTGCCGGCCAGGCGGGACGTTATCGGGTCGCGGCTGCGATCATCGAAGAGCGAAGCATCGCTCGTACCCGATGTGCGCTGACCGACGGCATCAATTAGCGTCGATGTCCGCCGGTCCGCTAACCGCGGACTGAAAGCATCCGAAGCGCGTTATCCGCGGCCATGCAAAACGATGCTGGCATTGCCACGGCATTATCGCAGCCGCCGCGGCCGCAAGATCGCCCCGCACGCCGATCCGCCCAGCGGCGACGCCGCCCCACAAAACAAAACGGCCGCGAGCAAGGCCCGCGACCGTTCGCGCCCGCCGTCGCCGGCGAGGCTTACTTCTTTTTCTTCTTCTCGTCGGCCGGAGCCGGCGCCGGTGCGGGCTCGACGGCCGGGGCCGGCGCGGCGGCGGCGGCCGTGCCGCTGCCCTTGGCCACGCGCACGCCCTTGGCCTTCATCCAGGCGCTGAACTCATCGGCGGTCATGCGCTTGCCGCCCTGGCTCATGTCGAAGCGCCACGGGGTGTTGTCGAATTCGGTCTTGGGCTTGTAGGCGGCCGGATCGTTGGCCGAGGGCATGCCGGAGGAGGCCGGCGTGGCCTTGGCGACGTTGCAGCCGTCCAGGCGAATGCGCAGCAGCACCTGATCGACCGACAGCGCTTCGTCCAGCGCCTGCGACAGCACGCCGGTCGGCGCGCCGAGCTGATGCGAAGGCGCGACCAGTTCCGGCGCGATCGGCGCGATCAGCGTGGGCTGCACCGGCTGCGCGCGCGCGGCGGTCAGCGAGGCGCAGTTGGCGGCGCTTTGTGCCTGCGCCGCTCCGGCGATCAGGATCAACGACGTGGCGGCAAGCAATCGGCGCATGGGGCTCTCTCTCCAGGTTCGGCGCGAAGGCGAAGCCACTACGCGCGTTTTGAACGATGCGCGCCAGTGTAGGCGCGGCGGCGGGATCGGACAACCCGCAAAATCAGTCGCTTATCGGCGTTTCCTGGACGCGGCCGCAATTGCGCGGCGCAAGCGTGCGCGGCGATTGCGCAACCGCCCGTCGCCCTGCGCTGCGGGACACAAAAAAGAAGCCCGGCACGAGGCCGGGCTTCCAGGTCTTGCAGTGCGGGCCGCGAACGGCCCGCGCTTGCCGCTTAGTTCTGAGCGTTGAGCTCGGTGCGGCGGTTCTTTTCGCTCTTGCAGGCCGGGAAGGTCTGCGGGGTCGATTCGAGCGGACGGCTCTCGCCGTAGCCGATCGGACCGGCCAGACGGCCGGCATCGACGCCATTGCTGGTCAGGAAGTCGTACACGGCCTTGGCGCGACGCTCCGACAGCTTCTGGTTGTACGCATCCTTACCGCACAGGTCGGTGTGACCGGCGACTTCGACGCGCAGGCTCGGGTTGCGCTTCAGGATCTCAGCGGCCTCGTTGAGGATGGCCACCGAATCCGGACGCAGCGTCGCCTTGTCGAAATCGAAGTTCACGCCCTTCAGGTCGATCGAGACCGGCACCGGGCAGCCGTCCGGACCGATGGTCTGGCCAGCCTGCGAACCGGGGCACTTGTCGTCGCAGTTGTTGACGCCGTCGCCGTCGTCGTCCTTGTCCGCGCAACCGGCTTCCACGACCGGGGCCGGAGCCACGGCAACGGTGGGTTCCGGACCCAGCGGGATCACGATGCCGACCGAAGCCAGCACGTCGCCGAACCAATCTTCCTTCGGAGCAGCAACGCTGCTGTCGTCGAAATCGGCGCGGTAGGCCAGCTCGGTGCGGATGCCGACGCGGCCCAGGTCGCCCTGGATACCCACGCCGACCTTGGCGGCGAGGTTGCCGTCCTTACGGTTGCCCGGCGACAGCAGCGACGGCAGGAGGTATTCCTCTTCCGAACGCTGATAGCCCAGGCCCAT
>NZ_JBFRDR010000016.1:0-114107 GCF_052113885.1 Lysobacter sp. TAB13
TGAGATCCAGTGCCCAACAGCGCACGAGCGCCCGAAATCGGGCCTCGCTGATTTTCGAACGGCTGTAGTACCTGTTTTTCTTTTGCATTTCAGGAAGATAGCTGCGTTATGGGACAGCTTTGCTTCCTAAGACCCTTGAAAAAGGGGGCTGGCGCCTGCGCGGGGTTCGTATCCCGGCAATTGGCTGCGCCGGGGGATTTGTCGGAGGCACCGCGATCTGACCCTAATCCCCCCTCCCCCCCTTTTTCAAAGGGGGGAACAGCCCACCGCTTTGGCAACAGCGCCCTCAGTGATACCCCACATCCGCAGCGATCTTCCCGCTGAACACCCGATACGACCAATACGTGTAGCCCAGGATCGCCGGCAGCAGCACCACCAGGCCGACCAGCACGAAGCCCTGCGACGACGGCGGCGAGGCCGCGTCCCAGATCGTCAGCCCCGGCACGATGTTCGGCCAGATCCCGGCCACCAGCCCGATGAAGCCGAGCACGAAGAACCCCAGCGCGTACAGGAACGGATGCCCGTCGCGGCCTTCGCGCATGACCGAGCGCCACAGCGCCCAGGCGTTGGCGATCACCAACAGCGGCACCGGGAACAGCCAGTAGAAATTCCCGCCCTCGAACCAGCGCGCCATGATCCGCGAATCCAGAAACGGCAACCACGCGCTGACCAGCCCGATAAACACCGCCACCACCAACACCAGCGGCCGCGCCAAGGTGCGCGCGACCAACTGCATGCGCCCGTCGGTCTTCAGGATCAGCCAGGTCGAACCCAGCAGCGCATAGCCGAACACCACCGCCGCGCCGGTCAACATCGAAAACGGACTGAACCAGTCGAAGATGCCGCCGACGTATTTGCCTTCCTGCATCGGCATGCCTTCCATGATCGCGCCCAGGATCACGCCCTGCGCGAACGCGCAGAACAGCGAGCCCAGCGCGAACGCCGCGCCCCAGGCTTTCTTCGCCCGCCGCGCCTTGAAGCGGAACTCAAAGGCGACGCCGCGGAACACCAGCGCGATCAACATCAGCAACACCGGCAGATACAGCGCCGACAACACCAGCGCATAGGCCTTCGGGAACGCGGCGAGCAAGCCCGCGCCGCCGAGCACCAGCCAGGTTTCGTTGCCGTCCCAGATGGGCGCGGCGGTATTCATCATGTGATCGAGCTGGTCTTCGTCCTCGGCGAACGGCGCCAGAATGCCCAGGCCGAGCACGAAGCCGTCGAGCAGCACGTACATCAGCACGCCGAAGCCGATCACGCCGAACCAGATCACGGGCAGCCAGTATTCCATCGTCCTACTCCGTTTCGATTCGAAGCGCTCAGACGCCGGCTTCGCTGGATTCGTCCGGCACCGACAACGGTCGCGCCGGGGTCTTGTCGCCCATCGCGCCGCGCGGCGGCGGCTCGTGCGGATGCGGGCCCTTGCGGATCAGCCTGACCAGATAGCGGAAACCGGCGCCGAACACGGTCAGATACACCACCGCGAATACGATCAGCGACGTCATCACGCTGGCTGCCTCGATCGGGCTGACCGCATCGGCGGTGCGCAGCAAACCGTAGATCACATACGGCTGGCGGCCGATCTCGACCACGTACCAACCGGCCAGGATCGCGGCGAACCCGCTCATGGTCAGCACCCGCCAGCCCCACAGCGCCGCGCGCGATTGGTACAGGCGCCCGCGCCACAACTGCCACAGCGAAAACACCACCAGGGCCAGCATCGCCATCCCTAAGCCGACCATCACCCGGAAGGCGTAGAACACCGGCTTCACCGGCGGCCGCTCGCTGGCCGGAACCGACTTGAGCGGCTGGATGTCGCCGTCCAGCGTATGGGTGAGGATCAGGCTGCCGAGCTTGGGCACGGCGATTTCCATATCGTTGCTTTCGGTCTTTTCGTTCGGCACCGCGAACAAAATCAGCGGCACGCCTTCGCCGGGCGGATTGGATTGCCAATGCGCTTCCATCGCCGCGACCTTGATCGGCTGATGCTCGCGCACGTTCAAGCCGTGCAGATCGCCGACGAACACCTGCGTGGGCACGGTGATCGCGGCGAAGATCACCGCCGCCTTGAGCATGCGCTTGCCCGCTTCGACATGGATGCCGCGCAGCACGTACGAGGCGCCGACGCCGCCGATCACGAAACAGGTGGTGATGAACGCCGCCAGCACCATGTGCGCGAGGCGGTACGGGAACGAGGGATTGAAGACGATGGCCCACCAACTGTCGGGCTCGAACACACCGTTGACGATCTTGTAACCGGCCGGCGTCTGCATCCAGCTGTTGGCCGAGATGATCCAGAACGTGGAGATCAGCGTCCCCAACGCGACCATGCAGGTCGCCAGGAAATGCATGCGCTCATCGACCCGGTTCCAGCCGAACAGCATCACTCCGAGGAAGGTCGCTTCCAGGAAGAACGCGGTCAGCACCTCATAGGACAGCAGCGGCCCGAGGATATTGCCGGCCTGTTCGCTCAGCACCGCCCAGTTGGTGCCGAACTGGAAACTCATGACGATGCCCGACACCACGCCCATGCCGAAGGACACGGCGAAGACCTTGGTCCAGAAGAAGAACAGATCGCGCCATAAAGTGTCGCGGGTGCGCAGCCAGCGCCATTCGACGAAGGCCAGCCAACTGGCCAGGCCGATGGTGAAGGCGGGAAACAGGATATGAAACGAGATCACGAAACCGAACTGGATACGCGACAGCAGCAGGGCGTCCACGTGCATTGCCTCCATGGCGCATCACGACGCGCCAGCGGGTTCATTTTGCGCCGCACCATGCACCGATGCCGGCGGTTGCGTGGAATCACATAAACCGCAAAGGCGGTGAGCGTGGCGTAGTGGCGGGGCGAAACGGCTTACGTTGTGTGCGCACTATCGCGTTGCGAACATGTCGGATCAAGCGCTTGCACCGCCATCGGCGGCATTCGATGTTTCATGCCCGCATCGCGTTTCGCGGCTCGATGCTCGGCTGCATATGCGACAAAACGCGGCAACGCCGTTCGCTCGAATCTTCGCTCGTTGCGAGTGTTTTCGTTGCTCACGCCCACTCACCTGAGACGTTTTGTCCAGTGGATATTTGCGCTCGTGCAACATCGACGTACCTCGCGCCCTTCCCTTCTCCCGCTTGCGGGAGAAGGTGCCCGGAGAGCGGATGAGGGCCGTGGCCGCGGAGGGAAACATGCTCGCCACCCAACCCCGGACAAAACCGCCGATCCGGCAAACCCCAAGCCAATCCCCCGCCAATCCCGCGATTTAGCCCTCATCCCATGACCAACGGCCGGCCCGTCGCCCCGCTCCGGACTGCTACGCTGCGCCCACTTTTGTCCCTAGAGCCCGTTCGATGCGCCTCTCCTACGCCACGCTCGCCGCCCTGCCCCTCGCGCTGCTCGCCAGCGCCGCCTTCGCCCAGGCCGCGCAGCCCCTGACCTTGGCCGACACGATGGCCGACCCGGACTGGATCGGGCCGCCGGTCGAACGCGCCTGGTGGGCCTGGGACGGCCAGCGCGTGCAGTACCAACTCAAGCGCGAAGGCGCGACCATCCGCGACACCTGGCAGGCCGGCGTCGGCGGCGGCGCGCCGCAGCGCCTGGACGGCGCAGCGCGCGGCGACATCGACGCCGTCAACCCGGCCTACGACGCCCAGCGCACGCGCATGGCCTTCATCCGCAACGGCGACGTGTTCGTGCGCGATCTGCGCAGCGGCGCGCTGACCCAGGTCACCCGCAGCAACGACACCGAGGCGCGGCCGCAATTCGGCCGCGACGGCAATCTGGTGTTCCGCGTCGATAACCAGTGGTACCAGTGGCGCGCCGGCCAAGGCGTGAGCCAGGCCGCGCAGGTGCGCGCCGAGAACGATCCGGCCAAGCCGCCGAAGGCCGACGTGCTGCGCGACTATCAGCTCGCCACCATCGACACCCTGCGCAACGACCGCGCCGCGCGCGAAGCCGCGCGCGAGCAGGACGAAGCATGGCGCAAGAGCGACGCCAGCCGCGCGCCCAAGCCGGTGTACCTGGGCGACGAGATGGAGATCATCGACAGCGCGTTGTCGCCCGACGCGCGTTACCTGCTGGTCGTGACGCAGGCCAAGAAAGGCGACGCCGGCACCGTCGGCAAGATGCCCAAGTACGTGACCGAATCGGGTTACGAGGAATTCGAAGAAACCCGTACCCTGGTCGGCCGCAACGAACCGCTGCCGCAGAAGCTGTGGCTGGTCGATGTCGCCAACGCCAAGGCCAGCGAACTCAAGTTCGACAAGTTGCCGGGCATCGCCGACGACCCGCTCGCCGCGCTGCGCAAGGCGGCCAAGCGCGACGCGCTCAAGGGCGACCGCCCGGTGCGCATCGGCACCGACGGCGACGGCAGCGGCGTGGCCATCCACTGGAGCGAGGACAGCCGCCATGCCGGTGTGCTGGTGCGCGCGATCGACAACAAGGACCGCTGGCTGACCTCGGTGGATCTGGCCAAGGCGACGCTGGAAACCCGCCACCGCCTCACCGACAAGGCCTGGGTCGGCTGGGATTTCAACGATTTCGGCTGGTTCGCCGACGGCGGCCTGTGGCTGCTGTCGGAACAAAGCGGCTACTCGCACCTGTACGTGAGCGACAACGGCGGCGCGCCGCGCGCGATCACTTCGGGCAAATGGGAAGTCTCCGCGCCCGAACTCGGCGCCGACGGCAAGACCTTGTTCTTCCTGTGCAACCGCAAGTGGCCGGGCGACTACGAAGTCTGCGCGGCCGATCGCGGCGGCGGCGCGGTGCGCGAAGTCACCGCGCTCGACGGCGTGGAAAGCTTCTCGGTCTCGCCCGACGGCGGCAAGCTGCTGGTGCGTTATTCGCAAAGCTATCTGCCGCCGCAACTGGCGGTGGTCGATAGCAGCGGCGAGAACACCGTCAAGCTCACCGACACCCGCAAGAGCGCGTTCAAGAGCCGCGAGTGGATCCAGCCCGAATACGTGCAGGTCCCGTCCAAGCACGGCGCCGGCACGGTCTGGGGCAAGTTCTACGGGCCGAAGAACTACGAGGCGGGCAAGAAGTATCCGATCGTGATGTTCGTGCACGGCGCCGGTTATCTGCAGAACGTCAGCAACCGCTACTCCAACTACTTCCGCGAGCAGATGTTCCACAACCTGCTGGTGCAGGAAGGTTACGTGGTGCTCGATCTGGACTACCGCGCCTCCGAGGGCTACGGCCGCGACTGGCGCACCGCGATCTACCGGCAAATGGGCCACCCGGAACTCGAGGATTACCTGGACGGCCTGGACTGGCTGGTCGCCAACAAGCAGGGCGACCGCGACCGCGCCGGCATCTACGGCGGCTCCTACGGCGGCTTCATGACCTTCATGGCGCTGTTCCGCGAACCGGGCAAGTTCAAGGCCGGCGCCGCGTTGCGCCCGGTCTCGGACTGGTCGCAGTACAACCACGAATACACCGCCAACATCCTCAACACCCCGGACCTGGACCCGGAGGCGTACAAGAAGTCCTCGCCGATCGAATACGCCTCGGGCCTCAAGGACAACCTGCTGATCGCCCACGGCATGATCGACGACAACGTGTTCTTCAAGGACTCGGTGATGATGACCCAGCGCCTGATCGAACTGCGCAAGGACAAGTGGGAGATCGCGCCGTATCCGCTGGAACGGCATGGCTTCACCCATCCGGACGCGTGGTACGACGAGTACCGGCGGATCTATGAACTGTTCAATCGCACGCTGAAGTAACCCCGCGCGTTTCGCGCCGCGACTCCGACGCCCGCCCGCGACCGATGGCCGCAGGCGGGCGTTGTCGTTTGGGGCGCGGCGTCGCGCGGCCGCATCGCGTTGGAGAGCCCCGAAACGCGCAGCGGACTTGTTCCCAAGGCTTCGCCGGACTTGGCTGCTCGCGTCCGCTCCTGCCACCGCCTCGCGGCATCGTTAGAATGGCCGCATGAGCGACTTCGACCGCGTACGCGACTATCTCTCCGGCCTGCAGGACCGCCTGTGCGCCGCCATCGAACAGGCCGACGGCCAGGCGCGCTTCGCCGAGGACATCTGGCAGCGGCCAGAAGGCGGCGGCGGACGCACGCGCATCCTGCGCGGCGGCAAGGTGTTCGAGCAGGCTGGCGTCGGGTTTTCCGATGTTTCCGGCAGCCAGTTGCCGCCCTCGGCCAGCGCGGCGCGGCCGGAACTGGCCGGCGCGTCGTGGCGCGCGGTCGGGGTGTCGCTGGTGTTCCATCCCAACAACCCTTACCTGCCGACCACCCACGCCAACGTGCGCCACTTCCGCGCGATGCGCGACGGCGAAACGGTCGCGTGGTGGTTCGGCGGCGGCTTCGACCTGACGCCGTTCTATCCCTTCATCGAGGACGTGCGCCACTGGCATGGCACCGCGCGCGCGCTGTGCGAGCCGTTCGGCGGCGAGGAACGCTATCAGGCGCACAAGCGCTGGTGCGACGACTACTTCTTCCTCAAGCATCGCAACGAGACCCGCGGCGTCGGCGGTCTGTTCTTCGACGATCTGCACGGCGACTTCGAGCGCGATTTCGCTTATCAGCGCGCGGTCGGCGACGGTTTCCTCGACGCGTATCTGCCGCTGGTCGAGCGCCGCCGCGACATGCCGTTCGGCGAGCGCGAACGGCAATTCCAACTGTATCGGCGCGGGCGCTATGTCGAATTCAATCTGGTGTTCGACCGCGGCACCTTGTTCGGTCTGCAGTCGGGCGGGCGCACCGAGTCGATCCTGATGAGCCTGCCGCCGCTGGTGCGCTGGGAGTATGGGTTCTCGCCGGAGGCCGGCAGCGACGAGGCGAAACTGGCCGAGTATCTGCGGCCGCGCGATTGGCTGGGCGAGGACTGATTTGCGGGGTGGTTGCGTCGTCTGCGGTAGTTCGTTGTCGGGGCTGAAGCTCCCTCCCACAAAAGACCTCGCGACCTCATCGACAGGCGGGCCATGCGCGAAAGCTTCGAAGTTTTTTGTGGGAGGGGCTTCAGCCCCGACGCTCTCGTTCGAGCCCCCGCGCAGCCCTACCCGCCCTGATCCGCCTTGTGCACGATCGTGATGTGCCCGTTGGTCTCCAGCATCGCCAGGGCCACGTGATCGATCTCGCTGCAGTCGTTCTCGCGCATCGCCTTCTCGAAATCGGCGCGGCTCACCAGCTCGCGCCGCAGCACGTTGCGGAACACGTGGCCGTCGCGCGCCAGCACCACCGGCTCGCCTTCCAGCACGCGCTCGGCACGGGCGCTGCGCGCGGCCAGATAGCCCACCGACCAGTTCAAGACGATCAGCGTCGCCGCCAGGATCAATCCGCCGGTCACCGAGTTGTCGGTGCCGAGCAGCGCGTTCTGCACCGCGTTGCCCAGCAGCACGATCAGCAGCATGTCGAAGGAAGTGAACTGCCCCATCGAGCGCTTGCCCGAGACGCGGATCATCAGCAGCAGGACGAAGTAGACGATGCAGGCCCGCACCAGATACTCCCACCACGGCATCGACAGATTGAAGGCATCGGACATCGGGCAAGCTCCTGGGGCGACGGACGGGCGACGGTGGCGCGGCGGATTGTGGCGCCGCCGCGCGTGCACCGCATGTTACGGGGGCGACAGCGCAGCCGAGGCGGCGTTAGCGGCGCAGGGGCAAGGCCGGCCTGCGGCGGGATCGGAGCGACGCATCGTGGCGGGCTGTCGTCGCAGCGCGTCGGCGCTGCCGGGGCAGCGCCTGTGGATGCGGTGGGCCGGATCGGAGCCGCCCCGGATCGAGCGCGGCGTGTCAGCCGGGCCGCGGCAATGGCGGGCCTGCTTCGTCCGGCAGAACGATATCCGCGCCGCCGCCGGCTTGAGTCGAACGCAGCGCGCTGCGGAAGCCGCCGCTGCCTGGGTTCCGCCGCGGCCAAGGTAATCGCAAGAACCCCGGCCCGGACGGCGCGGAGACATCGCCGATCTCGCTCCCTGTCGCTACCGTCACCAACGCCTTATTGATTCTAATTATTTCCAAATCCAGGCAAATAACGAACCCGCGCGATTTCATATCCGCAGGTTTTGTTTTACCCGCGCCGACGACGAATCGGACTTTACCCTGCGAGTGATTTCGAGCGCGCCGATATACCCGCGCCACCTGCAGTGAAAGAACACCCCGCGCATCGCCGCAGCGACCAACAAAAAAGCCGCCCTGCATCGCAAGGCGGCTTTTGGCGCTGCAAATAAAAAGCCCCGCAGGCAGGGGGGGCCGGCGGGGCTGGTGGAGCGTGACCTGGGGAGGGGTCGTTCGCTCCGGGGGATCACTCCAGGGGAGGGAGAGATCGGCGACAGACGTTGCATCTGTCGCGACCTATATGACCACCTGGCACATGGATAGTTCGTGAAGATCAGAGTTAATAAATTGTTGGATTCAGGACCGATTCATTAAACCAAGTCCAGCAAAATCAATGGCTTCCAGATAATCAATGCGCTTCGTCCCAATTAATACCGACGCCGGTATCAACGACAAGCGGCACACGTAGCGTGGCCGCCGCGGACATGCGTTGCGAGGCCTGCGTCACCAATTCTTCGACGAACCCATCTTCCACTTCAAACACCAGTTCGTCGTGCACCTGAAGAATCATCTTGGCACGATCGTGGTGAGCGACCAACCAAGCATCGATATCGATCATCGCGCGCTTGATGATGTCGGCCGCGGTGCCCTGCATCGGCGCGTTGATCGCGGCGCGTTCGGCGCCCGCGCGCAGGCCCTGATTGGAGGCCTTGATGTTCTCAAGGTACAAGCGCCGGCCGAACACGGTTTCGACATAGCCCTTCTCGCGCGCGTCCTGCCGCGTGCGCTCCATGAAATCGCGCACGCCCGGATAACGACTGAAATACAGGGCGATGTAGTCCTGCGCCTCGCCGCGGCCGATGCCGAGCTGACGCGCCAGACCGAACGCGCTCATGCCGTACATCAAGCCGAAGTTGATCGCCTTGGCCGCGCGGCGTTCGTTGCCGCTGACCTCGTCCAGCGATTGTTTGCCGAACACTTCCGCCGCGGTCGCGCGATGCACGTCGGCGCCGGATTCGAACGCGCGCACCAGGCCCGGGTCTTCCGACAAGTGCGCCATGATCCGCAACTCGATCTGCGAATAATCGCAGGCCACCAGACGCCGGCCCGCGGGCGCGATGAAGGCGCGGCGGATGCGGCGGCCGTCTTCGGTGCGGATCGGGATGTTCTGCAGATTCGGATCGCTGGAAGCCAGGCGCCCGGTCGCCGCGCCGGCCTGGTGATAGCTGGTGTGCACGCGGCCGGTATGCGGATTGACCATCTCCGACAGCTTGTCGGTGTAAGTGCTGCGCAGCTTGGCCAGGCCGCGGTATTCCAGGATCACCCGCGGCAGTTCGTGCTGGTCGGCGATCGCTTCCAGCGCTTCTTCGTTGGTGCTGGGCTGGCCGGTCGGCGTCTTCACCAGCACCGGCAATTTCAGCTCGTCGAACAACAGCGCCTGCAACTGCTTGGGCGAATCCAGATTGAAGGTGCGCCCGGCCAGTTCGGTCGCCTTGATCTGCGCTTCGAGCATGCGCTTGCCCAGATCCTGCGACTGCCGGCGCAGTTCGTCACCGTCGATCATCACGCCGTTGGCTTCGATGTGCTCCAGCACCGGCACCAGCGGCATTTCGATGTCGCGGTACACGCGTTCGAGTTCCGGCTCGGCGGCCAGACGCGCGCCGAGCACGCGGTGCAGGCGCAAGGTCACGTCGGCGTCTTCGGCGGCGTAACGCGTGGCGTCGTCGATGGCGACCTGCGAGAACAGGATCTGCTTGGCGCCCTTGCCGGCCACGTCGCTGTACTTGATCGTGTCGTAGCCCAGGTAGCGCTTGGCCAGCGAGTCCATGTCGTGACGGCTGCCGGTGGCGTTGTAGACGAAGCTTTCCAGCATGGTGTCGTCGGCGTAACCGGCGACCTCCACGCCGTGGCGGCGCAGGATGTGCAGGTCATACTTGCCGTGCTGGCCGAGCTTGCGCCGCGCCGGATCGACGAACACCGGACGCAGCGCCGCCAGCACTAGCTCGCGATCCAACTGCGCCGGCGCGCCGGGATAATCGTGGCCGAGCGGGATATACACCGCGCGTCCGACTTCGGTGGCGAAGCTCAGGCCGACCAGGTTGGCCATCATCGGGTCGAGCGAATCGGTTTCGCTGTCGAAGGCGAATTCATCGCTGGCCTGCAAGGCCGCGACCAGCGCATCGAGTTGCGCCTGCGTGGTGATCGCCTCGTACTCGCCCTTGACCGCCAGCGCGGCGTCCGGCGTTTCCGCCGCGGCGCTGGAACGGGCGTGGCCGGCGGCGGTCGCGCGCAGGCCGGCGCGATCGGCGGCGATCTCGTTGGCGGTGGCGTTGCCGCTGGCTTCCAGTTCGCGCAGCGCTTGCTTGAAGCCGTAGCGCGCATACAGCGTGCGCAGCGATTCGACATCGCGCTCGCGCAGCGCCAGCTCCTGCGGGCCGCGGTCCAGCTCGACATCGGTCTTGATCGTCGCCAGCTGGCGGTTCAACGGCAACCGGCCCAGCGCGGCGCGCAGGTTGTCGCCGATCTTGCCCTTGATTTCGCCGGCGTGGCCGATCACTCCGTCCAGGGTGCCGTACTCGCCCAGCCATTTGGCCGCGGTCTTGGGCCCGCATTTCTCCACGCCGGGGATGTTGTCCACGCTGTCGCCCATCAGCGACAGCAGGTCGATCACCTGATTGGGATTGACCCCGAACTTGGCGAAGACCGCTTCGTCGGAATCCATGCGGCTACCGCTCATGGTGTTGACCAAGGCCACGCCCGGGCGCACCAGCTGAGCGAAGTCCTTGTCGCCGGTGGAGATGGTGACGTCGATCGCCTCGTCGCCGGCGAAGGCGTTGGCGCACAGGGCCAGGGTGCCGATCACGTCGTCGGCTTCGACGCCGTCGATGCGCAGGATCGGGATGCCCAGCGCTTCCACGATCTCGCACATCGGCAGCACCTGCGCGCGCAGATCCTCGGGCATCGGCGGGCGATTGGCCTTGTACTGCGGGTCGAGATCGTCGCGGAAGGTCTTGCCCGGCGCGTCGACGACGAAGGCCACGTAGTCGGGGCGTTCGTTCAAGGTCGAGCGCAGCATGTTGACCACGCCGAACAGCGCGCCGGTGGGCTCGCCGGCGTCGTTGCTCAGCGGCGGCAACGCGTGGAAGGCGCGGTAGAGGTAGCTGGAACCATCGATGAGGACGAGTCTTTTCATGGGCCCGATTCTACGCCGACCGGTCGCCGGGGCTGCGAATCGCCGGTGGCCGGCGCGGGGGCGGGTGGGTTCGAGTCGGGGCTGAAGCCCCTCCCACAAAAGACCTCGCGGCCTCATCGACAGGCGGGGCGTCGGCGAAAGCTCCGAAGTCTTTTGTGGGAGGGGCTTCAGCCCCGACACGCAGCCGCAACAACGATGCAAGCCGCGAAGCCGAGCCCGTACCCACCGATGCGCACGCTTAACGCGCCCCCGGCGTATGCTGTCGGCCTGAAAAACGGAGAACCGCCATGCGCGCCCCCCACGCGTCGCCGACCCCCTTCGCCGCCCGGTTCGGCACTGTGTTCGCGGCCCTGTCGCTCGCCCTCGCGCTGAGCGGCTGCGCCACCACGGCCGCCGCGGACGATCCCACCGCCGCGCTCAGCAACGCCGAAATCCGTACCCGCACGGTCGAGAACGGCGACACGATCGAGGAATACCGCGTCGCCGGGCAACTGCGCGCGGTCAAGGTCACGCCGGCACGCGGCCCGGTCTATTACCTGGTCGATGAAAACGGCGACGGCCGGCTCGACACCAGCAAGGGCGAAGGCACCGTCTCGCCGGTGTATTTCAAGCTGTTCAGCTGGTAAGCCGGCCCGTCCCGCGAGTGGCCGGCAATCTCGCCGGCCCGATCGACGCCCGCCTGTTTCCTCCATCGTCCCGATCCCATGTCCGCCGATTACCTTCCCGAAATCCGAACCATTCTCGGCGATGCCGAACTGCGCGCCGCGTGGCCGCTGGTGTCGCAGCTGCGGCCCGAATTCGACGAAGCACGCTTCCTCGCGCAGATGCACCGCCAGATCGCCGAAGGCTGCCGCGCCACCGTCGCCTTCGATGCGCAAGGCGTGCCGCGCGCGTTCGCCTGCTGGCGGGTGATGGAGATGCTCGCGGTCGGCCTGCACGTGTACGTGGACGATCTGATCACGGATCAATCCGTGCGCAGCCAGGGCTACGGCAAGGCGATGCTGGACTGGCTCAAGGCCGAGGCCAAGCGGCTGGGCTGCGTGCGCCTGCAACTGGATTCGGGCACCCATCGCCCGCATGCGCATGCTTTCTACATGCGCGAGCGGCTGCGCATCGAAGCCTTCCACTTCGGCGTCGAACTGACCTGACCCGGCGCGGGCACGTCCGCCGCATAAAACCCACGCCGCGAATACGCATCGGCGACCACACGGCCGCGGCGGCGGCCGCGACTGCCCCATCAGGCACGCGCGCGCGGCCGCGCGGGCTGCTAGGGTGCCCTCGGGTCCACAGGGGTGGCGACACAAGGATGAAGTCGATGACTCGCTCTCAGCGTTCGCGCGGTTTCGCCGCCGGCTGTCTCGCCGTCGCGTTGGCCGCGCTGCTCGGCGCCTGCGGCGAACCGGCCGCGAACGTGGCCGAGCCCAAGCCTTACGATCGTCTCGGCGTGCACATGCAGATTCCGGGCAACTGGAAGCTCAGCGACGACGAACGCATCGCCAGCGTGCACTACCTGACCGTGGAAAGTCCCGGCTCGGCGGTGTTCATCGCGATGGTGCAGACCGACCGCAGCCGCGAGCTGCAGGAATTCGCGCGCAGCTTTTCCGCCGAGGCCGACAAGCAGACGCCGGCCGTGCTCGGCCACGACAGCCGCTTCGACCTGTCCGCCTTCGCCGAAGGCACGATCCGCGAGCACTACGTCGTCAGCCTGGGCGGAGTGAAGGTTCCGCACCTGCGCGAATACCGCAAGATCACCGGCGCGCATCGCACTGCGTTCCTGATCACCCAGAGCGCCGATGAAGACCTGGCGCAGACTCGGCCGGGGCTGGATCTGCTGGTGAAGTCGTTCAAGCTCACCGATCGTTGAAACACGCGGTGCGGGCATGCGCACCGACGTGAACCCGCGGCGCCGCGCTCAACCGCCCTGGCAACGGCTGCGCAGATTCAGGGCGCGGGCGATATCGCGCCAGTCGAACGCGCCGACCGCCTGATCGTCGTGCACGGCGTAGAACACGCCGTCGGGAAAACGCACCGAGCCGCTTTGCTGCAGCCACACGCCGTCGGTGTTGCCGACCGCCCCGCCGGCGAACGCGCCCAGATGGCGCAGGCTGGCGCGATCGAACACATGGAACACGCTGCGGTCCTTGTACTGATCGGTGGCGATCCAGTAGCCGCTGCCGTCGTCGCACTGCCACAGGGCGATGCCTTCGGCCTGCGCCTTGAACAGGCCCAGGCCGATGGTCTGGCCGCGGTAACGGCCGTCGAGTGTGTAGTCGCGGATCGCGGTGCCGGTGCTGAGGTCTTCCTCGGCGATCAGCAGGCGGTCGTGGGCGGGATCGCCCCAGATCGATTCGGGCACGCGGATCGCGCCGGCCGCGCTGGTATCGCCGAACGCGCCGAGGTGGCGCGCGACCGGCTCGCCGCCACGCAGGTCGATGCGGTAACGCTGCATGCGCCGGCCCAGTTGCTCCAGCGGCGGCGGAATCTCGTCGCCCTTGGCGTCCTTACCGGCCATGTAAGCGTCGGTGACGATCACTTCCAGCTCGTCCGCGCTGATGCCGCGCACCCACAAACCGTAAGGCTGCTGCAGTTGTTCCTGGCCGAAGCTGGCCAGCGCGCGCAGTCGCGGCGTGCGCGTATCGGCGATGCCCGGCGCATTGAGCGGCGCCGACGGCAACGACAGCGACAGCACTTGCACGCGGTGGTTGTCGCGTTCGACCACGAAGGCCAGATCGCCGAACACGGCGATGCCGTTGGGGCGGCGGAACTCGCCCAGTTCGCCGCCTTCGCGGCCGTAGCGCGCGACGCTGGCGCCCTGGTCGCCGTCGTAGATCACCAGCCCGTTGCCCTGCTTGGCCGTGGCCAACAACCACAAGCGCCCATTCGGCGCGCGCCAGACCGCGGGCGAATCGATGTTGTCCTGCGGTGTGGCCGCGGTCACGAAAGCCTCATCGACCCGCCGATAATCCACGCCGGCGCGCGCCAGCAACGGATCGGCATCGGCCGCGTCGCGCTCGTCGGGCTCGCGTTGCGCGCTGTGCGCGGGCGCTTGCGCGTCGCGCTGCGAATCGGAAGTCGCGCAGCCCGACAGGACGAAAGCGAGGGACAGCAGCAGGGTCGGACGCATCGGCATGCTTGAATTCAAAAGGTAGTACCCCGAACGCTGTTATAGAACCGTCACGTGCCGCCTTCATGACAAGACCGCCGCGCCGAAGCGAGAAATCACGCACACAGTCATCGTCCTGCCATCGCCCGGACTTACAACGTTCGCCACTTGTTCACCGGCGAACCCCATGCGCAGCCCGCGACGTTCGAAGTTCCGTCATCACGCGCTCAGCGCCGCTTTGTTGAGCGTGCTCGCGGTCCCGGCGGCGAGCGCGCAAGTGGCCGCGACCGATTCGGCGACCGAACTCGACCGCGTCACCGTTACCGGCCAGATCGCCTACCGCGACCGCAGCGAAGCCACCGCGCCGACCTTGAGTTACGGCCTGGATTACTTCCAGCGCTTCGAGCCGCTGACCGTGGGCGACATGCTCAAGCGCGTGCCCAGCGTCGGCTTCGTCTCCGACGTGCTCGAATACGACGGCGCGCGCCTGCGCGGCCTGGACCCGGGCTACACCCAGATCCTGATCAACGGCCGCAAAGTGCCCGGCGCCGGCGGCGATCGCTCGTTCTACGTCGATCGCATCCCGGCCGAACTGGTCGAACGCATCGAGATCATCCGCAGCCCCAGCGCGAACCGCTCGGGCGACGCGGTGGCCGGCGCGCTCAACATCGTGCTGCGCGACGCGTACGAATTCGACGGCGGCTATCTGCGCGCCGGCGCGCTGCATTTCGACGACGGCAAGATCAAGCCGGTATTCGGCGCGGTCAGCAGCGGCGAAGTCGGCGGCGGGCGCCTGCTCGGCGGCGTCAACGTGCAGGGCCGGCACAATCCCAAGCGCAAGCGCAGCGACCGCTTCGATTCTCCCGACGGCGACTTCGTCGATCGCGAAGACCAAAGCGACGTGCGCGACGGCACCGACTACTCCGGCAACCTGTCCTACACCCGCGACATCGGCACCGGCCGGCTGAGCCTGGACGGTTTCTACGTCCACACCGATCGCACCGAGACCGAAAATTCACGCGAGTACAACGATCCGGCCAGCCGCGACCGCGCGCGCCTGTTGTCGGTCAACGATCAGAAAGTCGATATCAAGCAGGACAACGCCAGCCTCAACGCGCGCTATGTGTTCGACATGGCCGGCGGCCGCAGCGAGATCGACCTGGGCTACGCCCGCTTCGAAGACCGCCGTCACGACACCGAGCAGGAAGTCGGCTTCGACGACGAAGACAGCCCGCCGTCGTTCGACGGCTTCGAAGGCACGCGCGTCCTCGGCGACACCCGCGACAGCGAATTCAGCCTCAAGCTCGCCCACAGCCGCGCGCTGGGCGCGGCCAAGATGGAGTTCGGCATCGACGGCCTGGACAAGCGCCGCACCAGCGCGCTGCGCACCAGCGAAGTCGAAGCCGAGGACGAAGGCGAGCCGTTGCCGCCCTACGCCGATTTCGCCCGCCAGGCCAGCCGCATCGAAGAGCGCCGGCTCGATCCGTACCTGATGTTTTCCGGCAAGCAAGGCCGCGTCGATTGGGAGACCGGCCTGCGTTACGAAACCACCCGTTCGAAGATCCGCAGCGTCGCCGAGGAAGGCGAGGACGCGGTGCGCAACGACAAGAATTACGGCCTGCTGCTGCCGTCGGCGCACCTGCGCTTCAACCTGACCGAGCACGACCGCCTCAGCGCCTCGATCGCGCGCACCGTGCGCCGTCCCGATTTCAATCAGCTGTTGCCGATGACGCTGGAAGAGGAGTACGGCGACAACGATTTCCTCGGCAATCCGGAATTACGTCCGGAAACCGCCTGGGGCCTGGATCTGGGCTACGAGCATCGCCTCGGCCAGCGCGGCGTGGTCGGCTTGAATCTGTTCTATCGCAAGGTGCGCGACCTGATCGAGATCGTCGGCACCGGCCGGCCCAGCGCGACCGCGCTGGACGATCATGACGATGTGATCGAGGAGTTCCTCGACGACCATCCCGGCGCCGGCCCGGGCACCCCCGGTTATCCGCTGCTGGACCCGGACAGCTTTGTATTCACCGCCACCAACGTCGGCGACGGCCGCGTCTACGGCGCCGAATTCGATCTGTCCACGCCGCTGACCGCGCTGGGCCTGGCCGACACCGGCGTGTTCCTCAACTACTCGTGGCTGGACAGCGAGGTGGACGACGACTTCGGTCAGCGCCGTTTCAACAACCAGCCGCGCTCGGTGCTCAACGTCGGCTTCATCCAGGACCTGCCGACGCTGGGCATGTCGTTCGGCGCGAGCTACCGGCGCCAGGGCGATGCTTACTCGCGCGTGCTGGGCGAGGAGGTGTCGACGCATTACGGCGCGGATCTGGAAGCCTTCGTCGAAAAGCGCTTCGGCTCGCGGGTGGCGGTGCGGTTGACCGGGTCGAATCTGCTCAACGCATCTAAGGATGAGAACTTCAACAAGTTCGATACGCTGGGCGAGCAGTTGGATCGCGAGTTCGATGAGTACGAGCGCGAGCGGGAGAAGGCGGGGCCGGTGTATCAGTTGGTGGTGCGGTATGCGTTTTGAGCAAAAGGCCCTGCACTGACCTGGGTCTTTGCTCGTCATTCCCGCGAAGGCGGGAATCCAGAGACTTCAGCGCCATCCCTCAGACCGTCATTCCCGCGAACGCGGGCTCCGCTTTACTTCGGCGGTAGCCGAACATCCAGCGACTTCAAACGTTCTCGCACGAAAGGCCCTAGATTCCCGCGTTCGCGGGAATGACGGCTGGAAGGTCCGAGGCGTAGGCGAAGCCACAACTTCAGCCGTACCGCTGGGGGGAGCTTCGCGTCTTCATTGCCGCGCTGAACGACTAACTAGAGCGACTGCAAATTCGCATAAGCCAACACCAGCCACTTACTGCCAGCATCATCGAAATTCACCTGCACGCGCGCATGCGCACCGCTGCCTTCGTAATCGGTGACGGTACCGCTGCCGAAGGTGGGGTGGCGCACCTGCGAGCCCAGCTTGACCGGCGGCGCCTCGATCGAGGCGTGGCCCATATCGCGGCGCGGCGCGCTGTTGAACATGGGGCGCGACACCTGCACCTTCGGCCGCACTTCGTTGAGCAGCGAGGTCGGGATTTCGCGCAGGAACCGCGACGGCGTGCCGAACATGTCCATGCCGTGGATACGCCGGGTCTCGGCATAGCTCAGCACCAACTTCTCGCGTGCACGGGTGATGCCCACGTAGGCCAGGCGCCGTTCCTCTTCCAGCCGCCCGGACTCTTCCGTCGAACGCGCGCTCGGGAACAAGCCCTCTTCCAGCCCGCCCAGGAACACCAGCGGGAATTCCAGGCCCTTGGCGCTGTGCAGGGTCATCAGCTGCACGCCGTCTTCGCCGGCCTGGGCCTGGCCTTCGCCGGCTTCCAGCGCGGCGTAGCTCAGGAACGCGATCAGCTCCGGCATCGCCGCGGCATCGTCTTCGTCGCTGCGGGTGAAGCGCGAGGCCACCGAGACCAGTTCGTCGAGGTTCTCCGTGCGCGAGTCGAGCTGGCCGCGCGATTCGTTGGCGTAATGCTCGCGCAAGCCCGAGCGCTGCAGGACGTGATCGATCTTCTCCTGCAGCGGCATCTCCGCCACGTCGCTTTCCAGCGTATCTACCAAGGCCGCGAAACCGGCCAGGGCGTTGCGCGCGCGCGCGGCCAGCACCGATTCCTGCGCTACCCGGCGCGCGCCTTCCCACAGCGGCACCGCGTCGGCGCGGGCGCGCTTGCGCACTTCGTCCAGGGTGCGCTCGCCGATGCCGCGCGTGGGCGTGTTGACCGCGCGTTCGAACGCGGCATCGTCGGCGCGGTTGGCGATCAGGCGCAGATAGGCCAGGGTGTCCTTGATTTCGGCGCGCTCGAAAAAGCGCTGGCCGCCGTAGACGCGGTACGGCACCTGCTCGGACAGCAGCGCTTCTTCGTAGGCGCGCGATTGGGCGTTGCTGCGGTAGAGAATCGCGACATCGCCGTGACTGCCGCCGTCGCGCACCCACTGGCGCAGGCGCTCGACCACGAAGCGCGCCTCGTCCATTTCGTTGTAGGCCGCGTACAGATCGATCGGCTCGCCGTGGCCGGTGTCGGTCCACAGCTTCTTGCCCAGGCGGTCGGGGTTGTGCGCGATGACCGCGTTGGCCGCGTCGAGGATGTTCGCGCTGGAGCGGTAGTTCTGCTCCAGGCGGATGGTCTGCGCGCCGGGGAAATCGCGCAGGAAGCGCTGCACGTTCTCGACCTTGGCGCCGCGCCAGCCGTAGATGGCCTGATCGTCGTCGCCGACCACGAACACATGGCCGGTGTCGCCGGCCAGCACGCGCACGAAGGCGTACTGGATGGCGTTGGTGTCCTGGAATTCGTCCACCAGGATTTCGCGAAAGCGCGTGCGGTAATGGGTCAGCAGGGCGGCGTTGTCGCGCAGCAGCTCGTGCGCGCGCAGCAGCAGTTCGGCGAAATCGACCAAGCCGGCGCGTTCGCAGCGCTCCTGATAGGCCTCGTAGCAGCGCAGCATCACATCGGCCCAGTCGTCGCCGGCCGGCTGGATGTTGCGCGGGCGCCGGCCTTCGTCCTTCTGCGCGTTGATCCACCAGGTGATCTGGCGCGGCGGAAAACGGGTTTCGTCGAGTTCCAGCGCCTGCACCACGCGTTTGACCAGTCGCAGCTGGTCGTCGCTGTCGAGCACCTGGAAGCCTTCCGGCAGCTTGGCCTCCTGCCAGTGCAGGCGCAGCAGGCGATGGGCGAGGCCGTGGAAGGTGCCGATCCACATGCCACGCGCGCCGCGCGCCAGCTGCGCGTCCACGCGCGTGCGCATTTCGCCGGCGGCCTTGTTGGTGAAGGTCACCGCGAGAATGCCGTGGGTCGGCACGCCGTAGACTTCGTTGAGCCAGGCGATGCGATGGGTCAGCACGCGGGTTTTGCCGCTGCCGGCGCCAGCGAGGACCAGATAGTGGCCGGCGGGGGCCGAAACGGCCTCGCGCTGGGCCGGATTGAGTGCGTCGAGCAGGTGCGATACGTCCATCGGGTTATTGTACCGGCCCGGATGCGGGAACCTTCCCGCCGTGACGGGTTCCAATCACGACCATGACCGTTCGCGCCCTGTCGTTGCCGACTTTGCTGGTTTGCGCCGCGCTCGCGGCCAGCGCCGGCCCTGCGCGCGCGCAGCCGCCGTCGGCCGCGGACGACAACGCCGGGGTCGCCGCGACCAGCGATGAACGCGTCATCCGCGCCGGCGACACCCGCCTGCACGTGATCGTCGAAAACGCCCCGAGCCGGCTGCGCGCCGACGAACTGCAGCGCTGGCTGGCCGAATGCGCCAACGCCGCGCTGACCGCGTTCGGCCGCTTCCCCTTGCACGATGCGCAGGTGCGTATCCGTCTGGTGCCGCGCCGCGGCCGCGATTCCAGCCCGGTGCCGTGGGGCCAGACCGTGCGCGAAGACGCCGTGTCGGTGCTGCTGTACGTGCGCGAAGACGCCGGCATGGCCGAGCTGCGCGGCGACTGGACCGCGGTGCACGAGCTGTCGCACCTGTTCCACCCGTATCTGGGCGACGACGGCCGCTGGCTCGCCGAAGGCCTGGCCAGTTATTACCAGAACGTGCTGCGCGCCCGCGCCGGCCTGCTCGACGCGGACGAAGCCTGGCGCCGGCTCGACGGCGGATTCCAGCGCGGCCGCCGGGTCGGGCCCGGCGCGCGCATGGACGAGGTCGGCTGGAGCCGCGGCAGCACCATGCGCATCTACTGGGCCGGCGCGGCGTTCTGGCTGGACGCGGACGTGCAGCTGCGGCGCGAACACGGCACCGACCTGGATCGCGTGCTGGGGCGTTATTCGCAATGCTGCCTGGACAGCGACTCGCGCCTGGAACCGCAGGAATTCATCGCCGCGCTCGATCGCGCCGGTGGCCGCGGCGTGTTCGCGCGCTTGTACCGGCGTTATGCGGCGATGACCGAATTTCCGTCGCAGGACGCGCCGTATCGCGCCCTGGGCATCAGCGAAAGCGACAAGGACACGCTGCGTTTTTCCGACGATGCCGAAGCGGTGCGCCTGCGCCGGGCGATCATGGGCGCGCGATCAACGGATACTGCGCCAGCGAAAAGCGACTAAGCGCTTCGCCACTGCTTATGCGGGAGGGGCTTGAGCCCCGCCCACAAAAGAATCCGAAGCGTCCCGCTGTCAGTGCGCCTTGGCCGGCGCCTTGTGCGCGCCGCTCATCAGCTTGTCGGTCATCGCGATGCCCAGCGCCGAGACGATGAACAGGAAGTGGATGATGGACTGCCACATCACGCCTTCGGAGGTCACCTCGCTGCAGCGCGCCAGCTTGGCCGTTTCGGCGACGCTGTTGGCGGCCGTCGCCACGCCGCTGGCGGTCATCGAGGCGATGGCGCGCGCGGCTTCATAAGCCTCCGGCGTGCCACACAGCGGCAGGCCCAGGTTGCCGGCGCCGATGAAGGTCTTGAGCAGATGGATCGAAGAGATGCCGATGATCGCCATCGCCAGCTTGACCTTGAGCACGCTGGCGTTGACGTGGCTCAGCCACTCGGGCTGGTCCGGGTGGCCTTCCAGGCGCATGCGCGAGACGAAGGTCTCGTAGCCGCCGACGATGACCATCACCAACAGGTTGGAGATCATCACCACGTCGATCAGGCCCAGCACGATCAGCATGATGCCCTGCTCGGTCAGGGTCGCCGCGTCGTGCACCAGGTGGATCAGTTCCTTGACGAACTGGAACACGTACACGCCCTGGGCGACGATCAGGCCCAGGTACAGCGGCAGCTGCAGCCAGCGCGAACTGAAGATCAGGGCCGGCAGGGGATTGAGTCGGGTGATCTTGGGATCGGTCATGCGGAACTCGGAACTCGTTGAATGGGAAGGCGATTCCCGCAAGGCGGGGGTCCAAGAGTAGCCGGGCCGGGACGACATCGCCATGTCGGGGCGCGGCGCGGATTCAGTTAATGCGCGCGCGGTCGCCGCTTTCGCCGCCGATTCGCCCCGTCGCGAGCCCGCTTCGCCAACGCGCACAGCGCCCTGCGGCACACGCCATTCCATCGGTACGACCCAGGCGCGCGCGGGGCCGTGCTTACACTGCCGGCTTTCCCCTGCCGAGTCCTCAGCCCATGATCGACCTGCACTATTGGCCCACGCCGAACGGCCACAAGATCACTTTGTTCCTGGAAGAAGCCGCCCAGGCCGGTGCCGCGCTGGCGTATTCGATCAAGCCGGTGGATATCGGCGCGGGCGATCAGTTCAAGCCCGATTTCCTCGCGATCTCGCCCAACAACCGCATGCCGGCGATCGTCGACCATGCGCCGGCGGACGGCGGCGCGCCCGTCAGCGTGTTCGAGTCCGGCGCGATCTTGCAGTATCTGGCGGAAAAGACCGGCCTGTTCGCTCCCGCCGACCTGCGCGGCCGGGTCGCGGTCAACGAGTGGCTGTTCTGGCAGGTCGGCGGCTACGGCCCGATGCTGGGCCAGAACCATCACTTCAACCGCTACGCCCCGGAGAAGGTGCCCTACGCGATCGACCGCTATCAGCGCGAGACCGAACGCCTGTACGGCGTGCTCGACCGACGCCTGGCCGGGCGCGACTTCATCGCGGCCGATACACTCACCATCGCCGATTTCGCCTGCTACCCCTGGACCCGCGAACACGAATGGCACCACGTCGATCTGGCCGCCTATCCCAACGTGCAGCGCTGGCACGATGCGCTGAGCGCGCGCCCGGCCTTCCAGCGCAGCTACGAAATGGGCAAGGTATACCGCGCCGACAAGACCATGACCGACGAGATGCGCCGCAATCTGTTCGGTACGCCGGCGCCTCGACCCTGATCCAGCAACCGCCGCCGGACCGCGTTCCGGCGGCAGCAACGGACCCATCGCCCGCATGAATCATTCCCGCCGTCTCGCCGTTTGCCTGCTCGCCATGACGCTGACCGCCACTTCCGCCCTCGCCGCTCCCCCCTCCGCCACGGCGGCCGCGCCGGCCGCCGGCAAGCTGACCCTGGACGCTCTGACCGGCGACGCGCCGCTGTCGGGGCCGAGTTTGGTCAAGCCCAAGATCGCGCCGGACGGCAGCCGGGTCGGCTTCCTGCGCGGCAAGCAGCGCGACCGCAATCGCCTGGACCTGTGGGCCTACGACATCGCCAGCGGCAAGACCACACTGCTGGTCGATTCCGACGACGTGCTGCCGGGCGCGGAAGTGCTCAGCGACGCGGAGAAGGCGCGGCGCGAGCGCCAGCGCATCGCCGCGCTGTCGGGCATCGTCGATTACCAGTGGTCGCCCGACGGCAAACGCCTGCTGTTCCCGCTGGGCGGCGAGTTGTACCTGTACGACCTGCAGAAAACCGGCAAGGCCGCGGTGCGCAAGCTCACTCACGGCGAGGGCTTCGCCACCGATCCCAAGCTCTCGCCCGAAGGCGGCTTCGTCAGCTTCGTGCGCGACCGCAATCTGTGGGTGATCGATCTGGCCGACGGCAAGGCCACGCAGTTAACCCGCGACGGCAGCGACACCATCGGCAACGGCGTGGCCGAATTCGTCGCCGACGAAGAAATGGATCGTCATACCGGTTATTGGTGGGCGCCCGACGATTCGGCGATCGCCTTCGCCCGCATCGACGAATCGCCGGTGCCGGTGCAAAAGCGCTACGAGGTCTATCCCGATCGCACCGATGTGGTTCAGCAGCGTTATCCGGCCGCCGGCGATGCGAACGTGCGCGTGCGCCTGCTGATCGCCAGCGTGCGCGATCGCGAAATCGGCGTGTGGCCGCTCAACGCCGACGGCAGCAAGGGCGCGCACGGCAAGCGCACCTTGCCGGCCGGCCAGACCACCGAAATCGATCTGGGCAAGGAACAGGACATCTACCTGGCGCGGGTGGATTGGCGCGATGCCGATCACCTGACCTTCCAGCGCCAGTCGCGCGATCAGCACAAGCTGGAACTGATCGAAACCGATCTGCAGTCGGGCCGGCAACGCACCTTGGCCAATGAGACCTCCAAAACCTGGGTGCCGCTGCACAACGACCTGCACTTCCTCAAGGACGGCCGCATCCTGTGGAGCAGCGAGCGCAGCGGTTTCGAGCATCTGTACCTGCTGTCGGCCGACGGCCGCAAAGCCACGCCGCTGACCTCGGGCGAATGGCCGGTGGACAGCGTGCTCGCGGTCGATGAAGACGCCGGCCAGGTGTATTTCGCCGCCGGCAAGGACACCCCGACCGATGCGCAGGTGTACCGCGTGCCGCTCGCCGGCGGCGCGATCGAGCGCCTGTCCAAGACCGACGGCATGCACGCGGCCAGCTTCGCCAAGAACGCCAGCATCTACGTCGATGCCTGGTCGAATCCGCAGACGCCGCCGCAGCTGGAGTTGTTCCGCAACGACGGCAGCCGCATCGCCGCGCTGGTCGAAAACGATCTGGCCGATCCCAAGCATCCCTACGCGCCGTACCTGCAGGCGCAGCGCCCGATCGAGTTCGGCACGATCAAGGCCGCCGACGGCAAGACCCCCCTGCACTACAGCCTGATCAAGCCCAGCGACTTCGACCCGAACAAGCGTTACCCGGTGGTGGTGAACGTCTACGGCGGCCCGGCCTCGCAGACGGTGAAGCGGGCGTGGGCGCCGGACTTCAATCAATACCTGGCCCAGCGCGGCTACGTGGTGTTCTCCATCGACAACCGCGGCACGCCGCGGCGCGGCGCGGCCTTCGGCGGCGCGCTGTATCGCAAGCAGGGCACGGTGGAAGTCGTCGACCAGCTTAAGGGCGTGGAATGGCTGAAGTCGCAGCCGTGGGTCGATGGCGGCAAGATCGGAGTCTACGGTTGGTCCAACGGCGGCTACATGACCCTGATGTTGCTGGCCAAGGCCAGCGACCAATACGCCTGCGGCGTCGCCGGCGCGCCGGTCACCGACTGGGGCCTGTACGACAGCCATTACACCGAGCGCTACATGGGCCTGCCGAAAACCAATCCGGACGGTTATCGCGAAGGCCGCGTGCTCGAACACCTGGACGGTCTGAAATCCAAGCTGCTGCTGATCCACGGCATGGCCGACGACAACGTGCTGTTCACCAATTCCACCGCGCTGATGAGCGCGCTGCAGCAGCGCGGCCAACCGTTCGAATTGATGACCTACCCCGGCGCCAAGCACGGCCTGCGCGGCCGCGACAATCTGCATCGTCTGCGCCTGACCGAGGATTTCTTCGAGCGCTGCCTGAAGCACTGACGCGCGCGGACCGTCCCATCCCGGCGAAAGGAAGCCACTGCGATGAACAGCGAATACAGCAAGCCCTGGGTGCAGCGCCACTGGATCTTGCTGCTGGTGTTGGCCGCCGGCTTTATGCTGGTGCTGTTGATCGGCCTGTTCTTGATAACCATGTATTCGGTGATGACGGCGATGAAAGGCTCGCCGGTCTACATCGAAGCGATGAACAAGGCCCGCGCCAGCACCGAGCTGGCCGCGGCGCTGGGCCGGCCGATCGAAGATGAGCCGTGGCTGGTCGGCGCCAGCCAGCGGCAGGAAGGCGAGGGCCATGCCTTTTTCATCATTCCCGTGCACGGCCCGAAGGGCACGGCCGAGGTGCATGCCGACGCCGACCTGCACGACGGCGTGTGGACCTTCAGAACCCTGCGCGCCAAGCCCGAGCACAGCAGCGACTTCATCGATCTGCGCGAAGCCGACTCGGCCACGCGCTGAGCCGCCGCGGGCGGCGCCTGCCCGCCCGCGCATGACCTTCGGGGCTTGGCCGGCGCGCGCGCCGGGCCGATGCTGGCCGCTTCAGTCCATCGGGTCATCGCACATGAAGCCGCTCGTTCTCGCCGTCGCCCTGGCGCTGTCAGCGCCCGCCCTGCTCGCCTACGCGCCCGCCGCAGCCGCGCAAGCCGCTCCCGCCGCCAAGCCTACCGCCGCCAAAGCGGTGCCGGCCTGGGTCGCCAAGAGCGACGAATACACCCGCATCCTGATCAAGGCCCAGGCCGACTTCGCGCCGGAAGGCTTCTCCTTCTTCGGCATTCCCGGCTACGACGACAAGGTCACCGACCTCAAGCCCGAAGTCGGTCAGCGCTTCCGCGCGGCGATGGCGAAGGCCAAGACCGAACTGCAGGACAAGCTGGCGAGCGAGCGCGACGCCGACGTGCGCCAGGATCTGCAGATCCTGATCGGCTCGATCGACAACACCGTCGAGGGCAGCGAGCTCAACGAGAAACTGATGCTGCCGTGGTTCGACGCGCCGCAGACCGTGTTCTCCGGCCTCAACGGCCTGCTCTCGGACCAGACCCCGCCCGAACGCCGCGCGCAGGCGCTGGCGCGGCTGCAGGCCTATGTCGGCCAGGCCCCGGGCAGCACGCCGCTGACCCAGCTCGCGCGCGAGCGCTACGAAGAACGCCTGAGCGATCGCGCCCTGCTGCAGCCGACCAAGCTGGAAGTGGAGCAGGCGCTGGCGAACGTGGACACCTACGTCGAAGGCATCCGCAAGCTGTTCAAGAAGTACGACATCCAGGGCGCCGAGCCGGCGCTCAAGGCGATGCAGACCCAGCTGACGGATTACGGCAAGTGGACCCGCGCCAAGGTGCTGCCCAAGGCGCGCACCGATGCGCGCCTGCCGCCCGAGCTGTATGCGTATCAGCTCAAGCAGTTCGGCATCGACGTCGATCCGCAGTTGCTGATCCGCCGCGCCCAGGTCGAGTTCATGGAAACCCGCGCGGCGATGCGCCAGCTGGCGCCGCAGGTCGCGCAGGCCAAGGGCCTGAAGGTCGCCGATCCGCACGACTACATCGCGGTGATCCGCGCGCTCAAGCGCGACACCATCGCCAACGATCAACTCGAATCGCGCTATCGCAAGGTGATCGACGCGATCGACCCGATCATCCGCGCCGAGCGCATCGTCGACGTGCCGCAGCGTCCGCTGGTGATGCGCCTGGGCAGCGACGCCGAATCGGCGGCGCAACCGGCGCCGCACTTCCTGCCGGCGCCGCTGGTCGGCAACACCGGGCAGCAAGGCCAGTTCGTGCTGCCGGTGGCGGTGCCCAACGCCGGCGGCAAGGCCCTGCATTACGACGACTTCAACTACGAATCGGCGGCGTGGACGCTGTCGGCGCACGAGGGCCGTCCGGGCCACGAACTGCAGTTCACCGCGATGGTCGAGCGCGGCATTTCGCTGGCGCGCTCGATGTTCGCCTTCAACTCGGTCAACGTCGAAGGCTGGGCGCTGTACGCCGAAGCCGAGATGGTTCCCTACGAGCCGCTGGACGGCCAACTGATCGCGCTGCAGTTCCGCCTGCTGCGCGCGGCGCGGGCGATCCTCGACCCGATGCTCAACCTCGGCCTGACCGACCGCGCCAGCGCCGGCAAGGTGCTGACCGAGCAAGTCGGTTTCTCCGAAGCGATGACCAAGCAGGAACTGGACCGCTACATGTTCAACGCGCCGGGCCAGGCCGGCAGCTATTTCTACGGCTACAGCCGCATCCTGGAACTGCGCATGGACACCGAACTGGCGCTGGGCGATCGCTTCGACCGCCTGAGCTTCAACAACTTCCTGCTCGACCAGGGCCTGCTGCCGCCGGCGCTGCTGGGCAAGGCGGTGCGCGAGGACTACGTGCCCAAGCTCAAGGGCACGGAAAAGGGCAAAGGCAAGAGCAAGGCCAAGAGCAAAAACAAGGGCAAATAAGCGCGCGCCGCGTTATCCGGTTCGCGCAACGACAAGGCCGCGGCGATTGCCGCGGCCTTGTCGTTTGCGAGCGACAGCGGCGCCGGCTTCAGTCCGGCGGCAGCACCGTCACCCGCTCCGCCGCCGTCCGCGCCTGCGTGGCGCCGCCGTACATCAGCTCGACCTGCGCCGGCGCGGCCAGATAGTCGCCGGCGTTGCCGGCGCGAGCGAAGTAACGCACCTCGTGGCGGCCGGCCGGCAGTTCTTCGGCATAGAACCGCGGCTTGCGCGGGTCCAGCTTGCGCGTACGGAACCACCGACTGCCGGTGTCGGAGACCTTGCTCAGGTCCAGCCCGCCGACGCCGGACAGACTCAGGTCGGTCGGGAACAGGCCGCCGGGCGCGTTGTCGGTGATGGCGACGAAATGGCGTTCGGCGCCGTTGTTCACGATCAGGGTGATGCGCACCCAGTCGTTCTCGCGCAGCTTCGCTCCCGTCAGCGGCTTCCATTCGCCATCGCGCAACACCTCGAAGCGGCGCTCGACCGCGAGACCGGCGGCATTGGCCACGGCGTGGTTCGCGTCTTCGACATAGTCCAGCGTGGCCACGAAGCTCAGCGGCGTGTCGCCCTGGGTCTTCCTCGCCACCTGCAAAGCACGGCCCTGAGTCGCCGGGGCTTTCCACTCGCTGCGTGCCTCGCCCGGCGCCAATTCGAGCAGCGCGCGCTGCTCGCCGAACGCGACCGACGCCGACGCCGATCGACGCGCGTCGGCGCGTACGTCGTCGTTGAGCGCCCACACGCAGTAGGCGCCGGCCTGGGTGTCGACCGCGCCACTGCCGCCGGCGTACAGATCGCTGAGGCCGGCAATCAGGCTAAGGCGCAGTTCGTTGTCGCCCAGCTTGGGATAGTCGCGCAACAGACCGATCACCGCGCACTGCTCGCGCAGGTCCGAGCTCATCCAGCGATCCAGGCGGACGTCCGCGTCGAACGCACGCGCTGCGCCATTGCGCTTGGTCTGCGCGACCACGCGCGCCAGCGCCGCGGCGGCGGACGCGTGCCCGGCCCGCGCCAGTGCACGGGTCAGTTCAACCTGCGCCGGCAATTGCAAACGCGACCAGTGCGACCACAGGCGATCGAGCTTGTCCGACGACGGTTCGTCCTCGGCGCCGACCGCGATCGCGGCCTGATTGATCGCGACCTGATCGCCAGCGACCTGCGCCTGCGGATCGAGCGCGGCCGGTGCCTCTTGGCCGCCGACGAAATCCTCCGCCGCTTCGAGCACATGCCCCTGCACCGGATAACCAAGCTGCTTCAACAGCCGCAGCGCGCGCAGGCTGTACGCGGTCAGCGCCACTTCGGGCGTTTCCGTCAGGCCGTAGCGCTGGTAGGCCTCGTATTGCTCCGGCGCGCGGGTGAAGTAACGGAAATCGCCGGCTTCGTTCTGGAACACGGCCGCGTTCTCCACAGCCTCGCGCACCGCCGCGCGCGCATCGTCCTGCGGCCACGGCGAGCTGGGGCCGCGTTGCAGCGACAGCGCCGCGACCACGCCGCGGCTGAGAATCTGCTCCCAGCAGCGATGCGGATACGCGTGCAGATCCTCGGTCCAGCGATCGACCAAGGCTGCGCTGCCGCGCAACAGGCTCACCTGCAACTGCGGCTGCATCGCGCCGGCCGGAAGCTCGGGCAACGCCAGCGACAGCGGCTGCGCGCCCAGCCAACCGGCCTGGCTGAGACGCCCGGCGACCAAGGGCGTGGCGATTTCGATCGGCGCGGCGACCGCGTCGCGTTCGCCACCGGCCTCAACGCTGGCGGTGGCGAGCAAAACGCCGACCTGTCGTGGCGCGATCTCCACCGCGAAGCTGCCCTGCCCCTGCGGCGCCAGCTGCAGCGTGCCCTGCGACTGCGCCAGCGCATCGCCCTCGCCCGTCGCATCGGTCACGCGCAGTTGCGTAGCGACCTGCGCCGCGCTGTCGCCGCTGTGGCGCGCGTTCGCGGCCAGACGCGAACGATCGCCCGGATACAGCCGCACCGGCGTCTGCAGGCGCGCTTCCAGCGGCAGGCCGACGTCCAGCGTGGTTTCGGTCAAGGTGAAATCGTCGTCGGCGTCGTTGCTCCAGGCCACCGCGCGCCAGCGGGTCAGGTTGTCGGGCAGGATCAGTTCGATCTCGCGGCTTTCGCCCGGTGCCAAGCGCAGTTGCGGCAGCCAGTGCACGGTGTCGACGAAGCGAGTGCGCACGCGCGCGGCTGCGGTCACCGCCGCGGCGGCATCGGCCGGCTGCTCGCGCGGCCGCACTCCCTCGACCTTGCCGCTGCCGGCCCGGAGCGCTTCCTCGGGTCCAATGCGCGAACCGGTGACTTGGATTCTTTCCAGCACAGTCGAACCGTAGTCGCCATCGCGATCCGACGGCGCCATCGCCCCTGTGTCGCTGCCGACTTCGGCCGCCGGCGCTACATACGAATAAGAATAGCCGTCGCCCCGGCTTCGACCGGGCTTCGGCGATTCCACCGGTTTCGATGCTTGGCGATAGTCGCCGATCGCGACGACGCTGCAGGACGGGCATCGATCCAGATGATCGCTTTCGGGATCCGCCGGCGACGCCGCGGCGTCGGCGACATCGACCTCGCCGATATCGGCTGCGCGCGCGTTGGCCTCGGCGGAGGCTTTTTGCTTCGACGGATCTTCCGAATCCTCGTCAGCGGCGAAGTCGAACGGCGTGCCGCTCGGCATCGCCTTGTCCAGCTCGAACATCACCCCGGGCCATGGCGACTTGCGTGCTTTCGCGTCCGGGCGCGCCAGCGCCAGCTTCCAGGCACCGCCCTTGAATTCCGTGAACGAGAGGCTGCTCAACGACGCTTCGTGACTCTTCAGCCCGCCCAACCAACCGAAGCTGGCAGGATCGAATTCATTCCAATTCTCCCCAGCCAGGCTACGCAGCGCGTCGTCCATCACGCTGATGGCGACCTCGCGCGGCTGCGCGCTGTCGTTGCGCACCCGCAGCCGTACGCGTTCGCCCGGCCGCGCGGTGGCGCTGGCGAACGACAACGATAACGGCGTCGGCGTCGGCAGCGGCGGCGCGACCAGATTCAAGTTGGCGCTGCCGCGCCGCGGCGGCGTGCGCAATCCGTGTTCGTCGATCTTCGACGGCGCCGCCTCGCGCACGTGTGCGACCAGGCTGTAGCTGTGCGCGCGCGTGTCCGGCAAGGCAATGCGATAACGCTGGCCCTGGCTCTCGACGGTCTCGATCCGCTCGCCCATCAGATGGCGGCCGTCCTCGAATACGAACAACACCTGCGCCTTGGCATACGGCTGGCGCAGCAGCACCTCGACGCTGCGATCCTGCGCGCTGGCGGCGCGTATCAGTTCCAGGGCCGGCTTGCCGGCCTCGGCATCATCGTCGCCGTAGTCGCTGCCGACCCACACGTAGCGCGACAGCTCGGCCGGCGCGGCCTCGCCGCTGCGCGCGGTGATGCGGTAGCGTCCGGATTTCTCGCGCGGGAAGTCGCAGGCCGCCGGCTGCTGCGCGCGCAGGCTGCAGCGGTGCAACACCGGCGCTTTCGCGTCGTCCTCGCGTTGGTCGTAGCCGCGCAGCCAGCGCACTTCGATCTCGACCGGCGCATCCGCGACAGCGACGCCGTTGTCGTCGATCACCACCGCCTCCAGGCGGACCGGCGAACGCGCAGAGAACCAGGACGGATCGCTGCGCAGGCCGACAAAACGTCGATAGCGGCTGTAACGCGCCGACGCGGCATTGGAGGCGGTGCCTTCGCGATCGGCCAGCCGCACTTCGCCGACCACCTGGATGCGGCCGAACGCCGGCAGCGATGATTTTCCGTCGCTGTGCCGGTCGTCGAACCGCGTCTTCAGCTCGCCGTGCGCGCGGCCTTGCGCATCGGTGCGCAGCCTGATCTGCTTCGCGCCGCTCAGCGGATGCGATCCATGCCCACCCACGTCGATGAAGCTGTAATCGGCGAATCGCGGATACGCCTCTTGCAACCGCAGCGGCGACAGCATCGCGGTCACCCGCTCCACACCGATGTCCACCGCCGCGCCGCCGGAGTAGTAACCGGCCTGGAGATCGAAGGCGAAACGATCGCCGTCGTGCAAGACCCGATCCTCGGTCTTGGCCTGCGCCCACAGATCCTGGGCGCGGTAGCTGCCGACGAAGAAACACACGCCCACCCTGCTGGAATCCGCGCTGTCGCGGATGCAATAGCGGCCGTCGGTGAGTTGCGAAGGCAGACCGCGCTCGGCGCTCAGCGAACCGCCCGCATCGAAACGTTCCGACCAGGTCAGGATGGCTTCTTCCTCATCCTCGCGGCTCAGGCTTAGTTCTATTTTTTCGCTGGCGGCCGGACGCAGCAGCCGTTCGCCGGCGACCTGCCGCAACCACAGTTTGTAACGCACGGTTTCGCCGGCCCGGTACAGCGGTTTATCCGCCACGCCCCAGATCTGCGTCAGATCCTCGCGCCGCAGGGCCTGCCACGAGAACCATCGCTCGGCCGGCAGCACGGCGCGACGCACGGCCGCGCCCTGGCCCTGGCTGGCGCGCAGGATCAGGCGCAGATCGTCGCTTCGTCCGCTGGCGCGCAGGGCCGCCGGCACGTTCAGCCGCGCCAGACCGTTGCCATCGGTGCGGCCGCGCGCAATCCGCGCCGGCACACCGCCGTTGCTCTGCGCCAGCAATTCGACCTCGGCCCCGGCGATCGCGCCGCCGTCGTCCCAAGCCTGCGCCCACACCAGCACCTCGCCCGTGGTCGCCGTCGCGAACAGGTCGAAGGCCGGCGCACTGGCTTCGACGAGGGCATTGGGACGCGCATCGTTCGCGACGGCGTCGTTGGCGTACCACCCGACCCAACCGCCGCGCGCCAGCACCGCGTCGGCACTCGGCGACGGCAGCCGCTCGGGTTCGGCATGGCGCCGGACCGGGCCGGCTTGCAGGCCCTGCAGCCACTTGCCGTCGAGTCCACGCAGCGGCCACGAGCCCGCCTGCGCGTTAACCGCTTGCAACAAGGGCGGCAGCTTGCGTCCGTCGGCGATCAGCGCGCGTGCATGCGGCCCGCGCAGCATCGACCGATAGTCCAGCGTGTTCACGCTCAGGGTCAGCGGCTGGATCGCTTCGCCGCGCTGCGAGCGCAGCCCCTCCAGGCGCATATCGAATCGGCTGCGCGCGGCGTCGCGGCCGAAGGAGATCGCTTCGCCGGCTTCGCGCGTGATTCTGGATCCGTAGCCTTCATTCCACGAGCGCCGCGTGTACAGCGCCACGCCCTTCGGCCAGGACGCGATCCAGGCCTGGCGCGAGGCTTCACTGAGCGGCTGCGAGAACACCAGCTGCACCGCTTCGTCGGGCATGCATTGCAAGTCGATACGGCCATCCACCGGCGTGCGGCCGGGCGCGCTGTGCGGTTGCGCGCAGGCTGCGCCGATCACCCGGAACGGCTCGTTGACCAGCGCGCGCAGCAAGACCCCGTTCTGCACGCCGGGCAACGGACCCGCGCTGCTGCGCAGGCCGGGCACGATCGACAGCTCCAGGTGCGTTTGCGGCGCGATCTTCACCGGCAATTCCAATCGATAGCTGCCGCCGTCGTCATCGATCGGCTTGAGCCGCACCGGCGCGGGCCGGCCGCCGATGTCCAGGCGCAATACGCGGGCCAAGTCGTCCGCGCCTATTTTCTGCTGGGAGAACAGGCTGATCACCGGCCGGCCGTCTTCCCACGACATCACGCTGCTGACGCTGGGGCGATCGGTTCGCACCTCGAGCGTTCGCCCCGGCAAGGCGGCGCCTTGCTGGGTGAGCAGTCCGTCCGCGATCTGGATGCGGTACTCGGTGGCGTCCGCGGGCTCGATGGCGCCGAAGGTGCAGAACATCGAGGTATCGTCCTGCCAGTGGCATTGCATCGCCGCGGCATCGCCGATCGACGGGGTCAGCCGCACACTGCCGGGCTCGACGCGGTTGCCCCAGATCCGCATGGGCTCGGCGAAGGTGAGCGTGAGTTCGCTGTTGTCGAAGCGGGCGCTGACGCTCGGCGCGGTAACGGCGGTTGCCGGCGGCGGCGCGGCCGCGGTCGCGCAGCCCAGCCAGAACATCGTCGCGACGACGAAGGCGCGCAGCCAGCCCAGGCGCGCGCTGAAAGGCTTCATCCGCATGGTTCCATCCATCCCCGATCCGTTGCCGGGCATAGTGCGCCGGCCGATGCGGCGCTGCCAAGCGCCGCATCGGATCACCGCCGCAGGGACAGACTCAGTACACCAGCGACCACTGCATCGTCTTCAGCGCGAACACCAGCCACACCACCGCGATGCAGGCCACGGCGATCGCCACCGCGCAAGCGCGGCGCAACCGCCGCACCGGCATGCTCCAGGCGGCGCGCAGGTTGAGCGCGGCGATCACTGCGGTGGCGATGCTCAACAGGCCCAGCAGTTGCGCGATCCGGATCAGCGGGTCGAGGCTGCCGTCCAGCGAGCGCACCGATACTTCCGCGCGGCTCAGGATCCAGACCCACAACAACGCCAGCAGCACGTTGCCGCTCAGGCCGATGAAGGTGAGCAGGCGCAGATCGCGTTCGCGACTGTCCAGCAGCAACGGGCGCTGGGTGCGATGGCGAATCAGCGCGGCGACCGGCCACAACGCCAGCGCCAGCACATGCACCATCGCGGCCAGGTACAGCAGCGGCACGATCCAGCCCGGCGAGCGCCACGCCGGCACCGGCTGCAGCCACATCGCCGCGGGCACGTCGTCGCTGCTGACCGCGATCACTTCGTTGTCGATCACCTTGGCCGCGAGGCGGCTGTCGCCATCGACTTCGCGCCACAGGTACGGGCCGATCTCGCGCCAACGCTTGACCCGTCCGTCGGGCTTGCGCAGCGACGACACCGATACGGTCTCATCGCCGTTCAACTCGATGACCGAGGTTGCGAACAAGCGCCCGATGGCGAGGAAATTGCCCGAGGACTGACGGCTGCTTTCGTAGCGTCCTTCGATCTGGCGGCCGTGCAGATACGCGGTGACCTGGGTCGGCGGCGGCGGTTCGCGCGCGGGGTAGTAACGCCGCAGCAAGCCGTCGATCAGATCGCGATGCAGGGCGCGCCCGGCGCGCGCCGGCCCGGAGGCGGACACGAACACGCCCAGCTTGTGTTCGGGCAGCAGCACCAGATCGCTCTGGAAGGCTTCGGTCGCGCCGCCGTGGCCGAGGGTGATCGGGCCGTAGCTGTCGTGACGGAAGAAGCCCAAGCTCATCGCATCCAGTCCGGGGATCGGACGCACCAGCGTGTTCTGCATCGCCTGCGCGGTGTAGGTCTGCAGGATCGTGTCGTTGCGATAACGCCCTTGGTCGAGGTGGGCGATCATGAAACGCGCCATGTCCTCGCCGGTGGTCGACAGGCTGCCGGCCGGCGCGGCGTTGACCAGTTCGAACGGAATCGGCGGCGCGCCGGGCGCGACGTAGCTTTTCGCCATGTCCGCGGCCAGGCCCTTGGGCAAGGGTTGGCGGAAGCTGGAATGACGCATGCCCAGCGGCGCGAAGATGTGTTCTTCGACGTAATCGTCGAACGGTTCGCGGGCGACGCGCTGGACGATGTAGCCGGCCAGCGCCACGCCGTAGTTGGAGTACGCCGGCACTTGCCCGGGCGGAAAGATGCGCTGCGGCTGCACGGCTTTGACGTAGTCGCCCAACGCCATCAACTGCGAAGGTTGCGCGGCGAACAGGTGCTTGCTCGATTCCTCGAAACCGGCGCTGTGCGTCATCAGATGGCGCAGCGTGATCGCCTGGCCGTACTCGTCGCGGATGCGGAAATCCAGATAGGTGTTGATGTCGGCGTCGAGGTCGAGCTTGCCGCGTTCGACCAACTGCATCACCGCGGTCCAGGTGAACAGCTTGGAGATCGAGCCCGGCCGCACCAGGGTGCGCGCGGCGTTCATCGGCTTGCCCTGTTCGCGGTCGGCGTAGCCGTAGCCCTTCGCCAGCAGCACTTGTCCGTCCTTGACCAGCACCACCACCGCGCCGGTCAGGCCGCCGCGCGCCAGCGCCGTCGGCACCAGGCCGTCGATGTAGGCCTCCGCGTCCGGCGAACTGACCGGCGGAATCGGCGCGGGCCCGGTCGGGGCGACCAGGATTTCGCCCAGGCCGCTGTCGCTCGGTTCGGTCGGCAGCGGCGCGATGGGCGCCGACGCGATCGGCGGCGGGGCCGGCAGCGGTCGCAGTTCGATCGGCGCGGCCTCGGGTGCGGGCGCGGCCAGCGGATCTTTCGGCGCGGTTTCGCCGGCGCCGTCGGTGATCGGCGAGGCCCGTTTCACCACGCCGCCGGCCAGCGGCGCGATGTAGGGCGCGGCGCCGGGCGCGGCGGGACGGCTCGCCGGCGCCGGATGCGGCGCCGGCACAGCGGCCGGCGACAAGTTGACCGGCGGCGCGGTGCTGCTGAGCGGTCTCGCGTTCGGCGGCAACGGCGCGGCGGGGCGCGGGGTCGGAGCGCTGTGTGCGGCCGGCGGCGCCTGGATCGCGGCGGCGCTGGCGGCCGGCTTGGCTGCGGCCGGCTTCGATGCGGCGGGTTGCGGCGCCGGCGGCAAGGTGGCCGGGGACAAGTTGACCGGCGGCGCGGCGCTGCTGAGCGGTCTCGCATTCGGCGGCAACTGGGCGGCGGGGCGCGAAGTCGGGGTGCTGCGTGCGGCCGGCGGCGCCTGGGTCGCCGCGGCGCTGGCGGCCGGCTTGGGTGCGACCGGCTTCGATGCGGCGGGTTGCGGCGGCGGCACGGCGGCCGGCGACAAGTTGACCGGCGGCGCGGCGCTGCTGAGCGGTCTCGCGTTCGGCGGCAACGGGACGCCGGGGCGCGAGGCCGAAGTGCTGCGCACGGTCGGCGGTGCGTAGGTCGCGGCGCTGCCGGCGGGCTTGGCGGCGGCGGGTTGCGGCGCGGACGCGGCGGGCGGCGACAAGCGAACCGGCGGCGCGGTGGGAGGGAACGGCTTCGGCTCCGATGACGACGGCGCGAGCGTGGCGGTGGGACGCGGGGCCGGTGCGCTGCGAGCGGCCGGCGGCGCGGCGATCGGCCTGGCGGCGGCCGGCGGCGGCACYGGCTGCGGCGTAACCGTCGGCGTCGGCGTGGCGCCGCCCTGCGGACGGGTCACCAACGGCGTGGCGGCGGCGCGGGCGATCGCCTCGGTCGGCGATTCGCGCTCCTGCGGCGGCGGCGGGCGCACCGGCAGGGCGCCGGGCGCGGGCTTCGGCGCGGCGGCGGGAGTCGTCGTGGCCACGGGCTTCGGCGCTGCGACGGGGGCGGCCGGAGCGATCGGTTTCGACGCTGCGACGGGGACAGACGGAGCGATCGGTTTCGGTACGGCGCCGGCCGTGGCCGGAGCGGCGGGCTTGGGCGCGACAGGTTTCGGCTCGACCGATGTCGGCTCGACCGATGTCGGTTCGGTTGATTTCGGCGCAGCGGTTGGCGCGGCCGCAGCGGGCGGCGTAACCGCCGGAGCGGGCGCGGGCCGCAAGGGCACGGCTGTGGTGGTCGCTGGAAATGCGGGCGGCGTCGCCCGCACCGGCACGGCGGTAGTGGTGGCGGGAAATGCGGGCGGTGTCGCCCGCACCGGCACAGCGGTAGTGGTGGCGGGAAATACCGGCCGCGCCGGCACGGCGGTCGGGGTGGCGGGAAATACCGGCGGCGTCGGCCGCGGCGGGACCGGCGAGGTTCGCGACGGCGGCGGGGCCGGCGGGGGCAGGACGTTGTCCGGCGGCGACGGGGCCGGCGCGTCGGTCTGCGCAGGCGGCGCGGATTGCGGCGCGGGCGCCGGTTGCGCCTGCGCCGACAGTGTTGCGATGAACAGCAGGCCCGCCGTCACGCTCGCGCGCCAGGCGCGCATCGAAAGCTTGAACATCATGTTCCCCACCACCCCTGTCGGTCCGGCCGGCGTTGCATCGACGCCGGGATTCGATCGCCACGCGACGCGCCATTGGACGCATCGGCCCGGATCATCGGCCGGCAGTGTACGCGCTCGCCGATGGCCGCAGCCGCGGCGGCGCGACGGTTCGCGGCCGCCGGCGCACCGCGCATGCCTTGCGCGTGCATGCGGGCGCGGCGCGACGGCGGTCGGCGTGAGCACCGCACCGCGCCCGCAATTCGATCTGTCGCGATCCGGCTGCGCGAACGCTCGCGGCGATCATGTTCGCCCCGGCCACCGGGCCAATCCTTCAACACCCCGGCAAGCCCGCCCCACACCCGCCGCACGGCCATCCAGGCCCCTGTTTTCCAAATTGCTAATGCAATTTCTCAAATTGAATAATGCCGCGCCCCGTTCGCTTGGCAAGGCCAGGGCACCCGCCTAGAGTCGCCGTGAACCCCCTCGGCCGACTCCATGCCCGCCAAGCGCAGCAAGACCGTCACCGTCGCCACGCCCGCCGCCGCCGCTCACAACCCCGGCGTCGCGTTGCGCGCCCTGCGCCGCCAGCGCGGCTGGACCCTGGCCGAAATCGGCGCCCGCACCGGCCTGCCGATCTCGACCTTGTCCAAAATCGAAAACGGCAAGATGTCGCTGAGCTTCGACAAGCTCACCCGCATCGCGCAGGGACTGGAGGTGGATATCGGCGAACTGTTCTCGCCGCAGTCGGCGGCCGGCAACGACGGTTTCAGCGGTCGCCGCAGCATCAGCCGCGCCGGCGAGGGCTACGCCATCCGCACGGAGAATTACGACCACCTGTATCCGGCCTCGGAACTGCTCAACAAGCGCCTGGTGCCGATCATCGCCGATGTTCACGCGCGCACGCTGGAGGAATTCGGCGAACTCATCCGCCACACCGGCGAGGAATTCGCGCTGGTGCTGGAAGGCGCGATCGAACTGCACAGCGAGTTGTACGCGCCGGCGCGGCTGGAGGTCGGCGATTCGATCTACTTCGACAGCGCCATGGGCCACGCCTACATCGCCGCGGCGCCGGGCCGCTGCCGGGTGCTGGCGGTGTGTTCGGGCGGCGAATCGCATCTGCGCGAAGTGATGCAACGCCAGAACGGCGCCGAAGCCGCGCGCGCCTTGCGCGGCGCGCGCGCGAGCCGCCTGTCCGACGACTGAGCCGCGCGCCTGCCATAAAATCCGGCGCCATGGACCGGCGCGCGCAACCGACTTAAGCCTGCGCTCGCGGATAGCGGTCACAAGACTGGCAAACGCCGATCACGACGCGGAATTTTCCTGTTCGGAAATTATTTTCGGCCAGCGTGATCGGCGTGCATCGGCGAACCCGCCGGCGGTCACGCTCGCGGCGCGATTCAACTCAGACGCGACAGCATCCGCCGATTGCCGATCAGCCGCGCCCAGCGCGCGCCGATGTCGCTCATGCCCACATACGCCGCTTCGCCGGCGATGCGCCACAGCATGCGCGGGCCCATACTCAACCGCGCTTCGGCCGCGCACAGTTCCCAGTCGTAGCCCAGTTGCCGCGCGAACCAGGCGCAGCGCGCGAGGTGATAGCGGCTGCTGAGCAAGGTCACGCGCGAACGCATGCCTTCGCCGAGCAGCGCGCGCGCATTACGCAGGTTCTGCAAGGTGTCGCGCGATTCCGATTCCAGGCGCAACGGCGCGTCGCCGGCGATGCCGCGCGCGAGCAGGCCGCGGCGCGCGAGTTCGGCTTCGCTGAGCTCGTTGGCCGGACCGCCGCCGAGCAACACCACGCTGTGCGGCGGCCGATCGCTCCACAACGCCATCGCCCGGTCCAGCCGCGCTTCGAAGTCCGGGTCCATGCGCCCGCCCGGCGCGTGCTTGCCGAACAGCAGCACGCATTCGCCGCGTTCGGGCCGGCACGGCGCGTTGCGGGCGATGCGCAGCACGTGGATGAAGTAGCCCACGTACACCAGCCCCGCGCTGAGCACGCACGCAGCCGATGCGACCGCCGCGACATGCAGGATGTCGCGGTCGCCGAACAAAGCGATGCGGTGGGCGATGCGGCTGGTCACGGGAGACGGAACGGAATCGGTCGGCGGGCGGCGATGGCGGTCGCCGGAACGCAGTCAGACTGCGCGCCGGCGGGCAGGTTCCCCGGAGGCATCCGCGCGTGGCGGCGCGAACGCATCCGGATAAGTGCCGGTGTAATCAAGTCTGGACCGCGCCGCGCCGTCGCCGGCCGGGACGGTTCAGTCCTGGCTGGACAGTTGCAGGTTGGTGGACAGATCCGAAGTCAGGTACGCCATCCAGCCCAGATAGTTCTTGTGGATGTACGGTTTGCCGCCCTTGAGCTTGTAGTCCAGGTCGGTGCTGTCCACGTAGGCGAAACGCACCTGCTTGTCGGTGTAGGTGACGCGGATGCGGGCGACGTGTGTGCGCAGGTTCAAGGTCGAATCGATCTGGCCCGGCTGCTCGTTGGTCACCGCCCAACCGCGGCCCAGCAGCGCGCGCTTGATGTCCTTGACCACCTTGACCGAGTCCACGCCGGCCGGGATGGACACCGGATCGGGATCGACCAGCGGCGCCGAGCGCGCCTGAACCTGACCGGGAAGCGCCGCGAACGCGGCCACGCACAGCACCGCCAACACCAGTTGCATCAAACGCATGAATTTTCCCCTGAGTGATAGGGACCCTCCGTGGATCCCCGTTGGACAAGGCTGCGCCGGGTCTGGCGATGCCGCGCGTCCGCCGCGATCGACCGCGAAGGCTCGCGCGCCCGATGAACCGGCCCGCAGCGCCGACCATGATACGCGTCACACTGCGGCCGGTCTTGGGGCCCCGGATGGCTATACTTTCGGTTGATTCCGCACGCAGCGTCGTACCTGTCTAGTGACATCCACCGCCTCGCCGATGCCGCCGCTGACGATCCGCGCCTACACCGCGACCACCGCCCTGGGCCGCGGCCTGGAGGCCCAGGCCCGGGCTCTGCGCGAGCGCCGCAGCGGCCTGCGCCGCAACGATTTCGCCCCGCTGGCGCCGGGCGAGCCGCCGCTGGATTGCTGGATCGGCCGGGTCGAAGGCCTGGAAGACGCGCCGCTGCCGGCCGCGCTGTCGCAGTGGGAATGCCGCAACAACCGCCTGGCCTGGCTGAGCCTGCAGCACGACGGGATCGTCGAGGCGATCGCCGCCGCGGTCGCGCGCCACGGCGCCGAGCGCGTCGCGATCATCGTCGGCACCTCCACCTCCAGCATCGGCGCGACCGAAGCGGCCTACACCCATCTGCACGGCGAGCCGCCGCGGTTCGCCTCCGACCCCGGCCTGCCGGTTCTGCACACGCCGCATTCGCTGGGCGCGTTCGTCGCCGCGGCGACCGGATTGCGCGGCCCCTGCGTCACCGTCGCTACCGCCTGCTCGTCGAGCGCAAAAGTGTTCGCCCAGGCCGCGCGCCTGATCGCCGCCGGCGTCGCCGACGCGGCGCTGGTCGGCGGCGTGGACACTTTGTGCGGCAGCGTGCTGTTCGGTTTCAACTCGCTGCAACTGGTGTCGGCCGAGCCGTGCAAGCCCTTCGATGCGCAGCGCGTGGGCCTGTCGCTGGGCGAGGCCGGCGGCTTCGCGGTGCTCGAACGCCGCGACGACGAACACGCGGCGCAAGGACTGGAGCTGCGCGGCTACGGCGAATCCAGCGACGCCCACCACATGTCCTCGCCGCATCCGCAGGGCCTGGGCGCGCGCCTGGCGATGGTGGATGCGCTCGCGCGCGCCGGCATCGAGGCGGGCGAGGTCGGTTATCTCAATCTGCACGGCACCGCCACGCCGGCCAACGATCAGGTCGAAGCGCTGGCGATCGCCGGGCTGTTTCCGCCGCATCTGCACGCCAGTTCGACCAAGGGCTGGACCGGCCACACGCTCGGCGCGGCCGGCATCGTCGAGTCGGCCTATGCGCTGCTCGCGCTGGAACGCGGCGAATTGCCGGGCACGCTCAACAGCGTCGAACCCGATCCGGGCAACGGCCCGCAGATCCGTTTCGACAACGCGCAACACTCCATCCGGTATGCGATGAACAATTCCTTCGGCTTCGGCGGCAACAATTGCTCGCTGGTGTTCGCGCGCGCATGAGCGGTTCCAGCGCGCGTCCCGTCCCCGTGTTGAGCGCCGCCGTGGAAGGCATCGGCTATTGGAGCCGCGGCCTGCCCGATTGGACCGCCGCGCGCGCGTTCGCGCTGGGCGAAACCGAGGCCGACAGCGAAGCCGCGCCGGCGCGGCCGTCGCCGCAATTGCTGGCCGCCAACGAACGCAGGCGCGCGCCGGAAACCGTCGCGGTCGCGCTGGAAGTGGCGCTGGCCGCCTGCCACGCCGCCGGCCGCGATCCGGCCACGCTGTCGTCGGTGTTCGCCTCCAGCCACGGCGACATCCAGATCACCGATTACATGTGCGCCACCTTGGCCACCGAACCGCGCACGATCTCGCCGACCCGCTTCCACAACTCGGTGCACAACGCCGCCGCCGGCTACTGGACCATCGGCGCCGGCGCGATGCGCCCGGCCACCGCGATCAGCGCGCTGGAAGCCAGCTTCGCCCAGGGCCTGATCGAGGCGCTGACCCAGATCGCGACCGGCGAGGACGCGGTGCTGCTGGTCGGCTACGACGGCGGCGCCTACGGCCCGCTGGCGGAAGTGGCGCACAGCCGCGGCCTGCTCGGCGCGGCGCTGGTGCTGTCGCGCGCGCGCGCCGGCGCGCCGGTCCTGCGCGCCTGGCTGGACGAGCCGGCAGCCGCGGCGACGCCGGGCCGATTGGCCCAGCGCGAGGCCGCCAACGCCAGCGCGCCCATGCTGCCCTTGTTCGAAGCCCTGGCCTGGCGCCATGATCGCGTTGCGTTGCCGGCGGGCGCCGGCCGCAGCCTGCGGATAGAACTGAGCCATGACTGATCCTTCGTCGCCAGGACGCGACCGGGCCCCGCCCGCCCCCGTGCCGGCATCCTTGCCCGCCACCGGCGCCGCGCGCTTGCGCCTGGACCGACACAACGTCGTGGTGGTGATCCCCGCGCTCAACGAAGCGCTGCGCATCCGCGAAGTGGTCGAAGGCGCGCTGGCGCAATGCGCGCAGGTGATCGTGATCGACGACGGCTCCGACGACGGCACCGGCGAATGCATCGCCGATCTGCCGGCGATCGTGCTGCGCCACCCGCAACGCCAGGGCAAGGGCGCGAGCCTGCGCGACGGTTTCGCCGAAGCGCAGCGGCGCGGCGCGGCAGCGGTGATCACCATGGACGGCGACGGCCAGCATTCGGCCGACGACATCGCGCGCCTGATCGACAGCGCCAACCGTTATCCCGGCCACATCGTGATCGGCGCGCGGCTGCGCAAGCGCGCCTCGCAGCCGACCTATCGCCGCCTGGCGAACAATTTCGGCGATTGGGGCGTGGCCTGGGGCACCGGATACCAGGTCGCCGACAGCCAGAGCGGCCAGCGCCTGTACCCGGCCGAGGTGATCGCGCTGCGCGATGTGCCGGGTGAGGATTTCGTGTTCGAAGCGCAGATCCTGATGTCGGCGGCGCAGCAGCTGGGTACGCGCTGCGTGTCGGTGCCGATCGAATCGCGTTATCACAGCGAGGATTCGCAGCAGCAGTTCCGCGCCAGCCACTTCAAGCCGCTGCGCGATTTCACCCGCATCACCTCGCACATCGTCCTGCAGTGCCTGCGTCGCGGCGGCGTGCCCGAGGTCTATCGCAGCATCCGCGCCAACCCGCCGCTGATCGACGATCCGAGCGGGGAGTTCGTCGAGGGTGTGAAGGCGCATGCGAATTTGCGCTGAGCGCCGCCGCTTAGCGGCCCTTTGAAAATCACCAGGATCAGTTCCCCCCTTTGAAAAAGGGGGGCCAGGGGGGATTTGCTTTTGACTGCAAAAACTCAAAGCAAAAGCTCAAATCCCCCGCGTCTGCTGCGCAGACACCGCCCCCTTTTCTAAAGGGGGCAACAGCTCGATCATTCCCGCGGCGGCAAATTCGGATTCGGCGGACCCTGCGGGCCCGGATCGCTCATCGGCGGCGGATTGAGCACATAGATCGCCACGCCGCGCGCGAATTTCTGCCGCGGACTGATGCTGATGCCGACGCCGCCGCCGCTGAAATGACGCCCGCCGCCATAGCTGCCGCCACCCGCGCCGACACTGACGCCGGTGCCGCCGTAACCATCCTCGGTGCCCTGGAACAGCACGCCGTTGGCGCCGAGCTTGGCCGCTTCCTCGCGCAATTTGTTGAGCACCGAATTGGTCTTGTTCTGCTCGCCGTAAGTGAACGCGCCGCTGTTGCTCTGCAACTGGGCGATTTCCTCATAACGGCTCGGCGGCGGCGCGAAATACACCCGCACCTGCGATACCGGCACCGGCGGCCGCGGCTGGCCGGTGATTACGTGCGAACTGGCGCAGGCGGCCAGCATCGAGGTCATTGCGGCCAACAACACGAGTCTGCGCATGGAGGCGATCCCTGAAACGGACATGCCCTCATGCTACGCCGGCCCAGCCAAGCGCAGGGTGAAACGCCGGCGGCCACCGGCGGCGGCGGCATGAGCGGCGGCGGCCGGCGGATGAACGGGCCCGGCCAGCCCCTGCACCCGCGATCCGGCCCCGGATCGCCACGGCCCGAAAACGAAAAAACCCGGCCCGGCCGCGCAACGCGCGGGCCGGACCGGGCCGGATCGGCGACTTACGGTGCGACGACGCCGTCTTCGGCGTGCAGCACCAGCTCCGCGCGGTCCTTCGGCAGCATCTTGTTCCACTTCACCAGATAGTCGGCCTTCTTGTCGGCGACGCTGGCCTTGTTCTTCTCGTACCACGCCTGCGATTCGGGATTCATCGACACGTACTCGCCCGACGCCATCCACTTGGTGAAATCGGCGCTCTGCACGCTGTACTCGGCGTCGGCGCGGTTGTGGATCGGGAACAACGAGAAGCGCGCCTTCCACACGCCCATGCGCGGGCTGATCAGCACGTAATAGGTCTTGCCGGCGTCCAGCTTGGCGTCGAGGAAGTCCGCGTTCTCGGCGATCACCATGAAACGGTGTTCGCCCGGCTCGAACTGCACCGCCAGCTTGTCCTTGTTCTGGACGATGCCCAGGAAACGGGTCTCGCTGTCGGGCGCTTCATAGACCGAAGACGAGATACCGCCGCCGACGAAGGAGGAGCGCAGGAACACCACCAGCGCCTTGCCCGCTTCGGGCTTGGGATTCTGATCGGCGGCCGGCGCCATCTGCGCCGACTTGGCGAACGCGACCGGCGAGCACAGCAACAACAACAGCAGCGCGTAGCGCAGCAGCTTGGACATCATGGTTTTTCCCCTAAAAGCCGCCGATCCATTCGGCGCGCGGTGCATAGGGTATTCGTTCGTCGGCGCGCTGCACAGGCGGGGGCGGCGACCGGGGCCGGCGCTTCGACGCCGGCCGGCCATCCCGTCGCCGGTCCGGATCGATGGGGCCGTCCCGGCCGGACTTGTCAGCGCCGGGCGGCCGCGGCTCGGGAATCGGGAATCGGGAATCGATCGCTTGCGCAGCTCCCGCGCAAGCGAAACCTGCGACACCGATCCACAGCGAAAAGAGTACACAAACCGTGCATTGCCGAACCGATCGCACATCGCGGACACGCCTTCGGCACCGGACCACAACTCGTAGAAAGCAACGCCTAAGGCTCACGAAAAACCACTTATTTTCAGCATTTTTTCTCAGCTTCCATTTGCTGAAACGCAGTCACAAAAAACTTCTTCGCGAATGATTTAATCCGCTCGCGATCAGGAAGCTCTGCAGACACCCTTCTGTCGAAAACACGAATGGCCATGCGCCTTTCGCGCGGTGGCGCTCGTCTCGATCGCGGACGGCGGCCGCTTATTCGAAATCTCTCAATGGAGTGAATCATGCGTATCAGGAATGTTCTATCTCTCGCGTTGTTGCTCAGCGCACCGGCGATGGCCACCGTCTACAATCCGCCGCCGCAACACTTCGGCCTGTACGAGGCCTACAGCGGCAGCCTCACGGACTATCTCTACACGACCAGCGCATCGGAGGCCGCCGGCACTCCCGGCTATTCCAGCGCCGGCGTGCTCACCCATATCGAGCGTTTTCCGCAGACCGGTTCCACCACGGTGCGGCGTTACTGGAAGGGACCGCCGCAGAACGATCACATCTATCTGACCGACAACTATCCGGCCGAGATCTCCTACGTCCTGTCCAACGGCTATGTGTTCCAAGGCATCGAAGGCTATGTCTACACCCAGCCGATGCCGGGGTCGCAGCCGGTCTATCGGATGAATTACAACTACGGCAACGGCGATCTGGTCCATCGCTTCGTGAGAACCGACGCCGAGCGTCTGTCGCTGATCCAGCAGGGCTGGGGTTACGACCATGAGTTGGGCTACGTGCCGGGCTCGGCCGGTCGCTTCCTGCCCGGCGGCGCCATTCTGGCCGGCTATCCGAACCTGCCCGGCGGCGCGGTCGTGACCCGCCGCTGCAATGCCGCCAGCACGCCGATCTTCTGCGGCAACGCCAACGCGCCCAACAAAGAAGCGAACTGGCGCGACAATTTCTACGGCTATCGCAGCACCAATGTCTTCAAGCCGGCCGGCACCAACGTGCAGAAGCTGCAGTTGGATCTTTACTCGATGGATTTCTTCGGCGGCGCCAACGAGCATGTCGTGATCGGCCTGCACGGCGGCATGAGCTTGAACGAAAGCAACATCGAAAGATCCTGGTTCGAAGGCCTGAGCGTCATCGTCGGTGCCACCCAGTGCGGCGACGGCCGTCCCCAGATCGAAGTGTTCTGGCGCACGCCGGGCGGCGTCAGCGAGTACAACGGACACAACGTGCAGACCTGCCCCGCCGGCACCGCGCCGATGCAGAACAACCAGCCGTATCGCGTGGTGATTTTGGTTTCCGACGGCGGCGAGATCCGTTACACCATCTCGCCGATCAACGCCAACGGCAGCCTCGGTGCGGCCGTGGCCACGCAGACCTATCAGGCGGCCTCGCATTTCCCCAACGGCGTGCCCACGACGACCTCGTACTTCATCGCGGCGTCCACCTCGGCCAACCGCGATTACACCCTGTACATGAGCAATCTGAGCTCCAGCTGGCAGAACGGTTTCTGATCGGCTGACGACGCGCTTATCGCCCGTCCACAATCGCGGACGGGCGATAAGGCCACGGCGCGTCGGCGCTGCTCAACCCATGCCGCCGTTGATCCCGATCACCTGCCCGTTGATGTAGGCCGCATCCTCGGAGCACAGAAACCCCACCAACGCCGCCACTTCCGCGGCGCGACCGGCGCGGCCGGCCGGCACCATTTGCTTGATCGCTTCGGGCGGAAACGCTTCGGCGGCCATGCCGCCTTCGATCACACCCGGCGCCACCACGTTGACGGTGATGCCGCGGCTGGCCATCTCGCGCGCCAGCGACTTTGAGGCGCCGTGCAGCGCGGCCTTGGCGGCGGCGTAATTGGTCTGGCCGCGATTGCCGAGCACCGCCGCCACCGACGAGACGTTGACGATCCGGCCCCAGCGCGTGCGCGCCATCGGCAACAACAGCGGCTGGGTGACATGGAAGAAGCCGTGCAAAGACACGTCGATCACCCGCGTCCACTGCGCCCGGCTCATGCCGGCCATCGGCGCGTCGTCGTGGATGCCGGCGTTGTTGATCACGCCCTGGATCGGGCCGGCCTGCAGCAGCGCCTGCAATGCGGCATCGGCGGCATCGCCGTCGGCGACATCGAAGGCGACCGCCTCGGCCGCGCCGCCGGATTCGCGGATCTGCGCCGCCACCGCTTCGGCGCGATCGAGCCGGCCGTTGGCGTGCACGATCACCTGCCAGCCTTGCGCGGCCAGGCGCAGGCAGATCGCGCTGCCCAGATCGCCGCTGCCGCCGGTGACCAGCGCGCGGCGCGACGGGGTGGAGGGCTGGGACATGCGGGCGATTCCTCGGACAAAGCCCGATTGTAAGAGCCCATGGCGGATTCGCGACGGCATGGCGGTCGCGCCTGCGCGCGTCCCCGCTCCGCCGCCGCATCGCATCGCGCGCGGAGCGGGGACCCGCCCACCCCGTGAGGTCTGCGCCTCGTTCGGGGCCTGGGCCGCAGCGTCCGCCGGCGCGGCCGCGCCGTGCGGCCGCGCGGCGTTCAGTAGTGGGGAAAATCGTCCGGCATCGGCGGCCGGTCGCTGCGGCCGTGCAAGGCCGCGAGCTGGTGCAGCGATTCTTCGATCGCCCGGCCTTCGCCGTCGCAGGCCAGACGCTGCACGCCGCGCCACATCGCCCAGTCGCGCTGGCCGTCGTCCTCGTCGTCGTCTTCGCCGTCCACCACCACCACGCACCATTCCAGGGTGCGCTGGGCATACGCTTCGGCGCGCATGGCCGCCCAATGATCGAAATCGATCTCGACCCGGCCGCTGTCCACGCTCGTCTCCAGCCATTGCCCGAACAGCGGCGAGCGCGCGCCGAGCACCTGATGCATGTCCACCCAGGTGTCCTGCGGCATCTCCGCGTCGTAGGGCCGGTCGCAGCGTTCGAACCAGGCCAGCTGCGCGCCGCGCCGCTCGCCGACGACGATGCGCAGGCTGAAGCGATTGCCGATGCGGCCGTCCTCGCGGTGCGAGCCGTAATCCTGGAAGTGGAATTGCATGGGCATCGCTTCGCTCCCCGCAAGCCGCGAACTTCGGCTGGTCCCACACTTTAACGCTGCAAGCGCACCGATGTGAAAAGATGCCGGCATCCCAAAGGGCGCCCCGTGCCGGGCAGAGTCGGTCATGGTCTACGACAGCGACGCACATGCGCTCTACCGGCTCGCTCGCGAGCGCGGAGACAATATGACCGAAGGCATCCGCGTCATACGCCAACACTTCGGGCTGGGCCTGGCTCAGGCAAAAGAGATCGCCTTACAGGCCGATGGAATCGCCGGCTCGTTGGACGCGCATCAAGCGGCGCTCGCGCCTGCACTGCTCGCCGCCATGAACGAAATGGAAGCCGAGCTCGGCAGTCAAGCCGCCCCATCCGGAACGGACTAGTCCGGCCGCGCCATCACCGCCGCCCGCCCCTGCGCAATCAACTCGCCGGAATGGCGGATTTCGAATTCGTACTGCCAGCTTTCGCCCGTGTCGATGAGCTTGCGCGCGACGCTTTCCAGCGGCCCGGGCAAATCGTCGATGCGCGCGAGGTGCAGTTGCACACCGCGCAGCGCCACCAGCACGCCGGGCTTGGCCACCGCGCCGTGCTTGGACGCGAGCAAGCCGCCATGCACCGCCATGGTCTGCGCGCCGTACTCGCACAGATGCACTGCGTGCAACTGGCCGCCGCTGCGCAGCGGATGCGCCGGATCGCGATGGCCGCGGCTGCGCACGACGATGCGCTCCTCATCCCACTCCACGACCTCTTCCCACAGGCACATCAGGCCCTGGTGCGGAATCAGCGCGGCGATCGTTTCACGCGTGCGCATCGCCGGCCTCCGCCTCGATCATCGCCGTCGGCTCGCGCACGATCAGCAGCGCCAGCACGAAGTTGAAGAGCACACCGAGGGCGACGGTGGCGCCGATCGCACGCAATACCGGGATCGACGACAGCGCCAGCAGCGCGAACACCATCAGCGTGGTCAGGCTGCAGACGATCACTGCGTGCAAGGTGCGCAGTTGTTCGGCGCGGTCGTCGCCGGCGTGATCGAAGAACAAGGCGTAGTCCAGGCCCAGGCCGGCGGCCAGGATCAGCGACACCAGATGGAACAGATTCAGTTCCACGCCCAGGCCGCGCAGCACCGCCAGGATCAGCAGCGTGGTCAGCGCCATCGGCGCCAGCACGCGCAACACCCGGCGCGGCGAGCGCAGCGCGATCCACACCGCCGCGGCCAGCAACACGCCGGCCAGGGCCAGCGCCATCAGCACGCGGCCGCGGTATTCGGCCACCAGCGACTCGGAGGCCTGCTTGAGATCGAGCAACTGCGCGCCGTGTTTGCGCACCACCTCGGCGACCGCGCCCGGATCGTGCAGACCGGTCAGCGACACCAGTGCGGTGGTGTGATCGCCGCGCTGCAGCAGCAGGCCTTCGACGCTGACCGCCAGCGGCGTGCCGGCCAGATCGCGCACGCCCAGCGGCGGCGCATGGCGCGCGCGTTCGACGTCGGCGAGAAAATCCGCGAACGCATCGCCGCGGAATGGCGTCGCCGCGACCGCGCTGTCGAGCGCGGCGCGCAGCGTCGCCGGATCGGGCAGGCGCTGCTGGCGTTCGCGCTGGGTCTTGGCGCTGGGCAGGTAACGCGCGGCCAGGTCATAACCGGCGATCGCGCCGCGTTGCCGCAGCAGCGGCAACTCCGGCAGCAGCGCTTCGGAGGCCTGCAATGCCGCCTCGGTATCGCGGCCTTCGATGGCGATGACGTAACGCACGTCCGGCGCACCGAGTTCGCCACGCAAATGCATGTCGCGCGCCATCGCCGCTTCCGGCACCGGAGTGAGCTTGGCCAGATCGTTCTGCCAGAACGCGCCGGGCATGAACAAAATCACCGCCAGCGCCAGCGCCGCGATCAACGACACGCTGGCCACGCCCAATCGCGGCCAGCGCGCCAGCGCCGTCCACACGCGCGCCAGGCGCTGCGAGGTCGCGACATCGCGCGGCGCCGGATCGATCAAGGCCGGCAACAGGAACCGCGTGGTCAGCGCGGCGGTGGCGAGGCCGACGATGGTGAACACCGCCAGTTGCTGCAGGCCGTCGACGCCGGAGACGAAGAAGGTCAGATAGGCAATACAGGTCGAGGCCACGCCGGTGCCCAGCGTGGGCCACAGACTGCGCGCGCTGGCCCATGGCGATAGGCCCGGCCGCTGATGACTGAACAAATGGATCGGATAGTCCTGGACCACGCCGATCAAAGTGAAACCGAAGGCCACGGTGATGCCGTGCACGCCTTCGAACACGCCGGCCACCGCGCCCAATCCGGCCAGGCCCGCGGTCGCCAGCGGCAGGCCGCCGATCAGCGGCGCTTTCCAACTGCGATACGCGAGCCACAGCAAGGCGATGAACACCAGGCTGTCGATGCTGCCGATCAGGCTGGCCTCGCGTTGAGTACGGCCGCCGATTTCGACCGAAAACGCGCCCGGGCCGCTGACGGTCAGCTCGGCCTTGCTGGCGCCGCGCACTTGCGCGTAGGCCGCGCGGATCGCGTCGATCGCGCCCTGCTGGCCGGTGGGATCGAAACCGGCCGCGCGCGTTTCCACCGCGAGCAGGGCCTCTTTGCCGGCGCGATCGAACCACACGCCGTCGAGCGTCTGCGGCGCCTGCGCCGGTTGCCAGGACTCGGCCAGGCGCAGCATCTCCATGGTCGGATCGCTGGGCAGCAGCGGCTCGATCAACTCGCCGGCGGGCGAGCCCAGGTCTTGCACGCGGGTGTCGAGTTGATCGCGCAGGTAGGCGCTGTCGAGCGCTTGTTCGTCCAAGGTCGGCGAGAGCAGATAGCGATACGGCCGCAAACGCTCCGGCACCGCCTCCAGGCCGAGGCCGGCGCCGTTGGCGACCAGCTTGATGTGCGCCTGTTTGGCCAGACGTTCGCGCAGGCCCTGCGATTGCGCCGCCAGCACGGCCGGATCGTCGCCGCCGATCGCCAGCAACAGCAGGCGCGAACCCGGGCCTTCGCCGAGTTCGTCGATCAGCAGCTTCTGCGCCGGCGTCTGCGCGCTGGGCATGAAGCGGCGCAGATCGCCGCTGAGTTTCAGATTCGCGCCGATCGCCCAACCGGCGAGGGCGAGCACGGCCAGCCACAGCAGGGCCAAGCCGATCCGGCGCGCCGGCGTCATCAACGCGTGGCGCCGTGGCCGCGGCACAGCGCGGCGAGCTGGCTGGCCTCGCTCACGCCCGCCGCCGCGCGCGCGGCGCTGGCGAGCAAGGTGCGCTGTTGTTCGTTGCCGCGCGCCGGCCGGGTTTCGATGCAGCGCAGTTCGTCGTCGCGGCCCAGCAGCACGATCTCGCGAATGCGCGCGGCCACTTTCGCGTCCTTCGGCGTCATCGTGATCGTCCACTGCCGGCGCGTGCCTTCGGTGCCGAGGCGGTAGTGCTGTTCCAGCGCGGCGAGGTCGCCGCCGAGCAAGGCGCCGAAGCTGGCCTGCAACGCGACCAGTTCCGGCGCGCGCGACAGCGAGAACTTCTTCGCCGGCTTGCCGGCGCGGGCGATGCTGACCTCGCCCTGGCCGGGCTTGTCGCCGGTGCGGATGGTGGTGGTCTCCGCGTAGGGCTCGCGCACCTCGCGCACCAGCGTGGTCGCATCAGGGCGGCGGTATTCGCCGGCCACGCGCAGCGGCGCCTTCAGCAAGGCCGAGCCGCGCACTTCGACGAAGTCGGTGCGGGCCGGGATCGGCTGGGCCAGCCGCGGCAGGATCCAGGCCGCGTCGGCCGCCTGCGCCGCCGGAGCGATCGCCGCCGGCGCTTGCGCGGCGAGGATTTCAGTAACCGGAGCGGCGCGCGGCGACCCGGCGGCGAACATCAGCGCCAGCATCAGGCAAGGCTTGTTGAGCGTCATCGGCATGCCAGAAATCGTAGAAGTTGAACCAGTTGTAGGGCGCGCTGCGAGCGTGATGCTGCAGGCGCTCGGCATAGCGCTGGACCAGTGCGGACAACATCGCCGGGCGGTTATGCCGCTCGATCGCCACACCGTCGCTGAACGATTCGAACACCAGGTCGTAGCGCGGACCGCCACGATACAGGCCGAAGGCCAGCACCACCGGTAATTTCAACGCCGCCGCGATCAGCCACGGCGCGGTCGGGAACGGCGCGCTGGCGCCGAGGAAGGACGCCATCGTCGACGGCTCGCCGGGCGCGGCGCGATCGACCAGCAGCGCCACGATCGCGCCTTCGTCGGTGGCCTGCTTGATCGCGAACACGATCGACGGGCCGTCCTGGCCGGCATCGATGACGTTGCGGGCGATTTCCGGATCCAGCGCGTCGAGCAGTTGGGTCAGATGCGGGTTGTGCCCGCGGTCGAGCACCACCCGCACCTTCACGTCGGGCCGCTGCCGCGCCAGCACGCGCAAGGCTTCGAAGCTGCCCAGGTGCGAGCCGAACAGCAACATGCCCTGGCCGCGGCCGATCTGCCGGTCGATCGGCTCCAGCCCGCTGATCTTCACTTCGAACCGGTCCATGCCGCTGCGCAGCATGTAGACGCGGTCGAGAATGGTCGCGGCGAAGGTGTGGATATGCCGCGCGACATCGAACAGGCCCGGGACGCGATCGAGCACGCGCGCCAGGTAAGCGCGCGAAGCGCGGCGCTCGGGCCCGCGCACGATCACGAAGTAGGCGACGATCGGAAACAGCGTCAGCCGCGCGACCGCGCGGCCGCCCTTGCTGGCGATGAAGCGGATCAGGTGGAAGGCGAAACGGCTGCCGCCTTCCGGGCGTTGCTTCCAATGCGAAGTGGTCATGCGTGCGCGTCCGTGGCAGGCGAAGAAGCGGAAAACGATTCGGCGACGATTTCGCCGCTGGCCAAAACCTCGCCCGAATGCCGCACGCGAAACCGCCAGCGCGTCGCGCCGAGAGTTTCCAGTTCGACTTCGGCGACTTGTTCGGGCAACAGCGGTTGCAGAAACTTCACCTGCGGCAGGCGCAGCGCGCCCAGCGGGCCGTGCGCGGCTTGCACCGCTTCGATCACGCGCTCCAACAGCACCACGCCGGGCACCAGCGGACGGCCGGGGAAATGACCCGGCAGGCAGGGATGGTCGGCGGAAATAGCGAACTGCATGGTGCGGTAATTGTGCTGCGCGGCGGGTGAAATCGAAGGATAAAGCAGGCCGCTGCAAAACGTGACCAAAACTGCAGTTTTCACATCGATTGGGCCGTCCGGCGCCCCCGCGCGCCTGCCGCCGATCCGCCTGGGCGCGGCGGCGGCGCGATCGGGCTCACTGGTTCAGGAAAACAGCTCTTTCCAGAACCGCGGCCCCAGCTGGGCCATCTTGCGCAGGAAATCGAAGAAATTCTTCTCCGGCCGCTGCTTGAACAGATGCTGCCGCACCAGATACTCGACCGCGAACATGCCGCCGACGACGCCGTAGTTGATGATGTTCGCGAACCACGACCATTGCTCGCGGCTGATCGCGATGGCCGGCGTGTAGCCCAGCCGGAACAGCACGCCGTCGGGCACCGCGATGGTCGCCAGCGCGCCGTTGATCAGCGCCAGCGCGATCAGCACCGCGGCCCACAAGCCGGTGAGGCGGCGCGTGTAGCGGTACAGCTCCGGCGCCAGCCCGCGCGGCTGGCAGCCGTGCAGCGCGGCCACGATGCGGGTGATCAGCGCTTCGCGCGGGGCGCGCAGGCTGCGCCCGAACCACCACGCCAGCCAGCCGTTGAACAGCACCGGCGGCGTCAGCAGCAGCATCTGCGCGTACGGGGTGCGGGTGACCGCGGCGAGCGCGCCGAACAGCGCCAGGGTCGCCGCCCACGGCGCCGGACGCAGCGACAGCACGCCGTCGATGGTCACGAACAACACCAGATCGGCCAGCGCCAGCGCCGCCGGCACGCCGCCGCCGTCGTGGCTGGCCCAGTGCGCCAGCAACGGATAGCCGATCGCGAGCAGCAGGCGCGCCGGTCCGCTGGCGCGGGACGAAATATCGTTCACAAGAGGGACGGTCCGGCGTGGCGGTGGCGATGGCGCGGGCGGTGCGGCGGCGCCGGCCCGATCGGCGGGCGCCGCGCGCCGGCCGCGGACTCAGCCGGCGCGGTGCTGTTCGATGTGACTCGACAGCGCCCGCAGCGAGGCGAAGATGCGGCGGTTTTCGTCGCTGTCCGAACGCAGCTGGAAGCCGTAGCGCTTGGTGATCGCCAGCGCCAGTTCCAGCGCGTCGATCGAGTCCAGGCCTAGGCCGTCGTTGAACAGCGCCGCCTGCGGATCGATCTGCTCCGGCGCCACGTCTTCCAGGTTCAGGCTCTCGACCAGCAGCTGCGCCAGTTCGCGTTCGGCGGGGCTTTGTTCAGACATCGTGTGATCCGGTAACGGCGTAAGCGAGGGGCGCAACGATCCTTCATCGGCGCGCAGCGTGCAACCGGTCACAGCCCGGGCGACCCCGCGCGGAACCGCCCCGGACGGGCAATAGTCAAGAATTTCAATTGCTTGTGGATTTTTCGCGCAACCCGCACCGGCGCACGAAGCCGCGCGGCGGGCGCACTGCCCGGCGGGGCCGCAGGCTATCATTTGCGCATGAACTTACCCGCTTCCGCGCCCGGGACGGCCGCTTCGGCCGCCGACCCTTCGTCCGATTCCTCAGACACCGTCACGCATTTGGACGTAGACGTCCTGGTCGTCGGCGGCGGCCCGGCCGGCACCACCACGGCGACCTTGCTCGCGCGCAAGGGCTGGAAGGTGCTGCTGCTGGAGAAAGGCAGCCATCCGCGCTTCCACATCGGCGAATCGCTGCTGCCGATGAATCTGGCCATCCTTGAACGCCTGGGTGTGCTCGAACAGGTGCGCGCCATCGGCACGCACAAGCCCGGCGCCGAGTTCCCGATCGACGCCGAGCGCTACAACACCTTCCGATTCGAACGCGCGATCAATCCGCAATTCGGCTACGCCTTCCAGGTCAAGCGCGAAGAGTTCGACCAACTGCTGTTCCGCCACAGCCAGGCCAACGGCGTGGACGCGCGCGAACAGATCAAGGTCGAGAAGATCGAGCTCAACGAGCACGGCCGCCCGGTCGCGGCGATCGCGCGCGCCCACGACGGCGGCGAGCTGCGCGTGCGCATGCGCTACCTGGTGGACGGCAGCGGCCGCGACACCTTGCTCGGCAGCCAGCTCAAGCTCAAGCAGAAGAACACGCTGCACCAGTCGGCGGCGATCTTCAGCCATTTCACCGGCGTGCAGCGCCGCGACGGCGAGGACGCCGGCAACATCACCGTGCAGCGTTTCGCCCACGGCTGGATGTGGCTGATCCCGCTGCAGCGCGATGTGATGAGCGTGGGCGCGGTGTGTTTCCCGGAATACCTCAAACAGCGCCGCGGCGAGAGCGAAAGCTTCCTGATGAAGACGCTGGAGTCCGAGCCCTCGGTGTGGCGTCGCATGCAGGGCGCGCAGCGCTGCGGCGACGTGCACGTCACCGGCAACTATTCCTACACCTGCTCGCGCATGACCGGGCCGGGCTGGGTGATGGTCGGCGATGCGTATGCCTTCGTCGATCCTGTTTTTTCTTCCGGGGTCTACTTGGGCATGAACAGCGGCGAGCAGGCCGCTTCGGTCGTGGACGGCGCCTTGCGCGAACCGGCGCGCGAAGCCGAACTGCAGCGCGCGATGGTGGTCCGGCTTAAGCGTGGGCTCAAGCATTTCCAGTGGTTCATCTACCGCTTCACCACGCCGGTGATGCGCGAGTTGTTCAACGCGCCGCGCAATTACTGGCAGGTCGAACAGGCGGTGATCTCGATGCTGGCCGGCGACGTGTTCGACAACAAGGCGGTATTGCGCCGCCTGCGCTTCTTCCGTTTCATCTACGCGATGACCGCGCTGCGCATGGCGCCGCAGGCCTTGCGCGGCTGGCTGCGGCGCAAGCGCCAGGTCGGCGTGGATTTCCGCGGCGACACGCTGCAGCAGGGCAACCCGTGAGCGCCGCGCCCGCGATGATGGCCGGCCCGCACTTGCAGGTGGATTACCTCGACGCCACGCCCGAGCGACTGCTCGCGCAGGACGACACCCTGGCGGTGTTCGGCTTCGGCGAAAACGCGCCGCACCACGACGACCCGCGCTATCTGCGCGTGGCCCTGGAACCGTTCGGCGACCGCCGCCTGGAACGCTGGCGCGCCAGCGGCCCGGTATCGAGCGGCCGCGACGGCGATCTGGCCTGGTCCGAGGACGGCGCGCTGCAGTTCGGCGTGATCGAATTCGACGAACCCGATCCGTTGCCGGACGAACCCACCAACGGCGAGATCGCGCGCGCGGCCGAGTATCTGTACCGCAAGATGATCGCGTTCACCGCCCAGCGCGGTTATCCGCAGTTGCTGCGCATCTGGAATTACCTCGACGGCATCACCCTCGGCCACGGCGATGAAGAACGCTATCGCGTGTTCTGCGTCGGCCGCGCCGCCGGCCTGGGCGAATTTCCGATCGCGCGCCTGCCGGCCGCGACCGCGATCGGCCGCGTCGACGGCGCCCGGCGCCTGCAGGTGTATTGGCTGGCCTCGCGCACGCCGGGCACGCCGCTGGAGAATCCGCGCCAGGTCAGCGCCTACCGCTATCCGCGCCAATACGGCCCGCAGTCGCCGAGCTTCGCCCGCGCCATGCTGCCGCCGCAGCCGGCGGCGATGCCGCTGCTGCTGTCGGGCACCGCGGCGGTGGTCGGGCACGAATCCAGGCACGCCGAATCGGTGTCGGCGCAGTTGGAAGAAACCCTGGCCAACTTCGACAGCCTGATCGGCGTGGCGCGTCAGCACCGGCCGGGATTGCCGGCCGCGTTCGGCCCGGGCTCGTGCCTGAAGGTCTACGTGCGCGACGTGGAAGACATCGCCACCGTCGCCGCCGAACTCGACCGCCGCTACGGCGATCGCGTGCCGCGCATCCTGCTGCACGCGGCGATCTGCCGGTATGAGCTGCGGGTCGAGATCGACGGGGTGCATGGGTAGGGCGGGAATCGGGAAGCGCTTGAATCCCGATACAAAAAAAGGGAGGCCGAGGCCTCCCTTTTTTTATTCCGGGTTTCTGGCGCTGGGTCAGGATCGCGAGGATGCCCTCAAAACCAATCCCGAATCCCAAATCCCGAATCCCGGCTGCCTACAAATCCACGCCGAAGCCGATGCCGCCGGAGGTTTCCGAACCGGAGAACGCCGCGCCCAGACTGATCGACACGTTTTCGTTGATGCGCCGGCCGTAACCGATCGCCACGCCGCTTTCGCCGTCCTGGAACCCGGCCCCGACCGACAAGCGGCCGCGACCGGGCTTGGCGTAGGCGCTGTTGGCCGACATCTGCGACATCGCCGCCGACATCGCGCCGTTGCGGCGGATACGGCGATCCAGATCCTCGAAGCGGTCGTTGACCTCGGCGCGGAAGTTGCCGAAGTCCAGGTTCAGGCCGTTGATGCGCTGATCGGTGTAGGTATTGGCCGATTGCAGCGTGCGCGCATCGCCGGCATCGGCGCGGGCGTTGGATTGCTGGATCTGATTGTTGGTGTAGCCGTTGGCGGTCTGCACCGAGGCCGTGTCGCCGGCCTGCATCTGGCGCAGATTGACCGCGTCGGTGGCCGCGGTGCCGTCGGCGACGTTGGACACGCGCGTGCCGTCGGCGCCTTCCAGCGTCAGCTGACTGCGCGAAGCATCGTCGTAGTTGGCCGACAACGGCGAACCGCCCGGCCCCTGCGGGCCCTGCGGCCCTTGCGGACCCTGCGGACCACCCGGTCCCTGCGGGCCTTGCGGACCCTGGGGCCCTTGCGGACCGGCCGGAATCGCCGCGATGCGACCGTACAGATCGGTCAGCCGGCCATCGACCGCGCCGAACGCCGAACCCACATCGTTGAACGCGCTGCCCTGGATCGTGTACGTCGGCGCGACGAACACACCGCCGCTGAAGCTGGCGCCGCCGCCGAACACGCCCATCACCGTATTGAGCTGCGACAGATTCACCGCGTCGGTGTCCTGCGTGGCCGCGGCGACGTTGACCAGCTGCCGTTCGGCACCGGCGGCGCCGAACGAGACCGTGTTGGCGCGATCGGCGATCGAGTTGTTGCCCAGCGCGACCGAATCGGCGGCGGTGGTTTGTGCGTTGTTGCCGACGACCAAACTGTTGGCGCCGTTGGCAATATTGCCGTTGCCGATGGCGGTCGCGTTGACTGCATCGACGGTGTTTCCACCACCGAAGGCGTTGGCGTCGTCGGCGGTTACGGTGTTGGCGTGGCCGAACGCATTCGACCTCGCGCCGCTGGCCATATTGAAATTGCCGAAGGCGCTGGCATCTTCGTTGGCAGCGTTGTTGACATAACCCACTGCGCTCGCGCCTTCCGCGCTGGCTTCGTTGAGCGCGCCCACGGCCGTGCTGTCGGTCGCGCTGGCTTCGCTGCTGCCTATCGCCACCGCATTAAGACCCGAAGCTTCGCTGAAGCTGCCGAGCGCGGCGCTGTTGTCGCCGCTGGCGACGCTGCCGGTTCCGGCGGCGACGCTGTTGGCGCCCGTCTGGGTGCCGCGGATCACGTAGCCGTCGCCGGCGGCGCCGATCGCGCTTTGCAACTGACGCACGTTGACCGCATCGGTTCCCTGCGTGCCGTCGGCGACGTTGACAATCTGACGTTCGGCGCCGGCCGCGCCGACCGAGATCGTATTGGCGCGATCGGCGATCGAATTGGCGCCCAGCGCCACTGCATCGTTCGCCGTCGCCTGGCTATTGAAGCCCGCGACCAAGCTGTTCGCGCCGCTGGCAACATTGCCGTTGCCGAGCGCGGCAGCATTGGCGCCACTGACCTCGTTGCCGTTGCCGAATGCGTTCGCGCTGTCGCCGCTGACGATGTTCAGGCCGCCGAACGCATTGCCGTCGGCGCCGGTGACGAGGTTTTCGCGACCGAACGCATTCGAACCATCACCGTTGGCCTGATTGAAGTTGCCGAACGCGCTGCTGTTCTCACCCTCGGCCGTATTCACGTAGCCGACCGCGCTGGAGGCCAAGCCCGAGGCGGTATTGACCGTACCCAGCGCGGTGCTTTCATCGCCAGTGGCCTTGCTGCCATTGCCCAACGCGCTGCTGCTGGCACCACTGGACGTGCTGCCGGCGCCCGCGGCGACGCTGTCGGTGCCCGTCTGGACGCCGCGAATCACGTAACCATCGCCCGCCGAGCCGATCGCGCCCTGCAACTGGCGCAGATTCACCGCATCGGTGCCTTGCGTCGCATCGCCCACGTTGACGATCTGACGTTCCGCGCCCGCGGCGCCGACCGAGATAGTGCCGGCGCGGTCGGCGACGGCACCGGAACCCAGCGCCACCGAGTCGGCGGCCAGCGCCTGGCTGCCGAAACCCGCGGCGAGGCTGTTGGCGCCGCTGGCTACGTTGCCGGTACCGAACGCGCTGGCGTTCTCGCCATCCACCGAGTTGGCGGCGCCGAAAGCGTTGCCGCCGAGGCCGTCGACCGTGTTGCCACGGCCGAACGCACTCGCACCGACGCTGCTGGCGCTGTTGAAATTACCGTAAGCACTGGAGTCCTCGCCCAACGCATTGCTGGCATGACCCACCGCGCTCGCTCCATCGCCCGCGGCTTCGCTGAGCGAACCGATAGCCAAGCTGTCGCTGCCGGTCGCCAGGCTGCCCAAACCCACGGCGATGGAATTGAGCCCGCTGGCTTCGCTGCCGGAGCCTAGTGCGCTGCTGCTGTCGCCGCTGGCGATGCTGCCCGCCCCGGCGGCAACGCTGTCCACGCCGGTCTGAGTGCCCCGAATCACGTAGCCGTCGCCCGCCGCGCTGATCGCCGAGTCGAGCTGACGCAGATTCACCGCATCGGTATCGTCGGTGCCGTCAGCGACGTTGACGATCTGCCGCTCCGCGCCGGATGCGCCGACCGAAACCGTACCGGCGCGATCGGCCACCGCGTTGGCGCCCAGCGCAACCGAATCGTCCGCGATGGCCTGGCTGTTGTAGCCGGCAGCGAAACTGTTCGCGCCGTCGGCGACATTGCCGCTGCCGAACGCGCTTGCGTTGATGCCGCTGACGGTATTGTCGCTGCCGAACGCGTTGCCGCCCGCGGCGCTCACCGAATTGTTGGCGCCGAATGCATTGCCCGCATCGCCGGTCACTTCGTTGAAGCTGCCGAATGCGTTGCTGTTGCCCGCATTGGCCAGATTGCCGGTACCGACCGCACTGGCGTTGTCGCCGTCGACGTTGTTGTCGCCGCCCACCGCATTGCCGTTGACACCCGCGACGCTGTTGCCGCGACCGAGCGCACTGGAGCCGACGCCCCCTGCCACGTTGAGATGACCAAGGGCGCTGCTGTTTTCGCCGCTGGCGAGGTTGGCGTATCCCAACGCGCTGGAGCTATTGGCCTGGGCCTCGTTGCCCACGCCGATAGCGTTGGCGTCGGTGGCGCTGGCGGTGTTGTCGACACCGGCCGCGACCGCTCCCGCGCCGCTGGCGTCGCCGCCGCTGCCGAGCGCGCTGCTGTTGAGACCCGACGCCTTGTTGTCGTTGCCGACCGCGGTAGCGTTGTCGCCGATCACCGTATTGTCGCCACCGAACGCATTACCGTTGTTGCCGGTGACGGTGTTGGTACGGCCGAATGCATTCGCTCCCGCGCCTCCGGCTGAGTTGAAGTAACCCATGGCGCTGCTGCTGTCGCCGTTGGCGTCGTTGACGAAACCGACGGCGCTGGCGCCGATGGAAACGGCCTTGTTGGCGGCGCCCAGCGAGGTACTGCTTTCGCCGCTGGCCACGCTGCCGCTGCCCAATGCGCTGCTGCCCGTTCCGGAAGATTCGCTGCCCAGACCGGCGGCGACACTGTCGGTACCGCTCTGAGCGCCGCGCAACACGTAACCGTCGCCGGCCGTGATGATCGCGCTTTGCATCTGGCGCAGATTCACCGCATCGGTGGTTTGCACCGCATCGGCGACGTTGACCAGATTGCGCTCCGCGCCGGCCGCGCCGATGGACACGGTGTTGGCGCGATCGGCGATCGAACCCGATCCCAGCGCGACCGCGTCGGCGGCCGTCGCCTGGCTGTTGTAACCGGCCGCGAGACTGTTGTCGCCGCTGGCGAGGTTGCCCACGCCGATCGCCGTCGCATTGGCGCCGTCGGCCGAATTGTCGCCGCCGAACGCATTGGCGTTGACGCCGACGACTCCATTACCGCGACCGAAGGCATTGGCGCCGGTCCCCGAAACCGAGTTGAAGGCGCCGACCGCGCTGGCGTTCTCGCCCGTGGCGTCGTTAATGAACCCTATCGCGCTGGCGCCGGTCGCGCCGGCTTCGTTGATGCGACCGATCGCGGTGCTGTCGTCGCCACTTGCCTGGTTGCCGTTTCCGACTGCCAACGCTGCCGCGCCGCTGGCGATATTGTCGATACCCGAAGCATGGCTGCCCAAGCCGGCGGCTTCATTATTGTTGCCGACCGCCACGGCACCATCACCGGCAACGTTGTTATTGCCGCCGAACGCCGCCGCCCCCACGCCGCCGACTGTATTCAAACTGCCGAAACCGTTCGCGCCGTCGCCGGTGACGGTATTGATCCGTCCGAAGGCATTGCTGCCCACGCCGAGCGCCTGATTGAAGTTGCCGACCGCGCTGCTGTCGTCGCCGGTCGCGCTGTTGACGAAGCCCAAGGCGCTGGCGCTCGCGCCGGCCGCGCTGTTGGCTTGTCCGATCGCGGTGCTTTCCGCGCCGTCGGCGCTGTTGCCGTTGCCGCAGCTGATCGCGTTGGCGCCGCTGGCGGTGCTGCCGCCGCTGTTCTCGTTGCTGGTGTCGCCATCGTTGAGGTCGCAGTTGTTGCCTGCGAACGCCTGCGTCGATGCGACCACGTTGATACCGATGACGCTGGCGATAGCCAGCGCCAGTAGGGTGCTGCGATTCATTCGTTTTCCCCCTAATGGCTGACAAGAACCGGTTCGGAACCGTCAAAGCGCGTGCCTGGATTTGACCCGCGCCCTCCCCGGCACCGGCTCGCACAACCATAAAGCGCTTTGGTGCACTTTTATATAGGGGAGGCCATACGAATTAATTCACCAACATGGACAGGACGTGCAAGCCCGCATTCATCGCGCTGCAACGCAGCAATATCAAGCTGTCCGGTTATGCATCATTTTTGCGTCCTTGTGTTCGGCCGCATTTCGTGATCAAACTCGGCCGCGGCCTGTCGTTCGCCTCACTCGTGGCCGTTCATCGTTCGCATCGAAGTACTGTCCGAACGAGTCACCATTGCCAATTCTTAGGGGGATTGATCATGAGTACTCGCATGAAAGCCGGGCTGTTCGTGCCCGGTTTGTTTTTGCTCAGCTTGAGCGTGGCGAACGCCGCGCAAAACGACGCAACCGATACGTCCATGGCCGGTTCCAAGGTCGGCATCGACCAGGTCACCGGCAAGTTGCGTCCGCTCACCGCGGAAGAAAGCAGCGCGCTGGAACAGGCCGGCGCCAGCCGGCAGAAGTCCATGGCGAAAACCAGTGCGATGCGCGGCGTGGCTCCGGCCGACGACGCGGCCGCGCGCGCCACCGAGCGGCGCCTGCCCAACGGCGCGGTCGCACGCAAGGCGCCGCTGAGCATGATGAGTACGCTCACCGCCACCCGCGACGCTTCCGGCAAGCTCGTGATCCAGCACAGCGAACCCGGCGATTCCAGCGCCGCGAACGCCCAGCACGAGGAGCTGCCGAGTGAATAAGTCCCTGCTCGCAAGCGCGCTCGCGCTCGCCGCCGCGCTGTCGTGCGCGCCGTCCGCCCAGGCCGCGCGCCTGACCTTGATCAATCTCGACAACGGCACCCAGGTCGGCCTCAACGATCCCACCCCGGCCGCGCCGGTCGGCGGCAATCCCGGCACCACCGTCGGCGAACAACGCCGCATCGCCTATCAATACGCGATGGATGCGTGGGGCGCGGTGGTGCAAAGCACCGTCGAGATCAAGATCTATGCCTCGTTCGCGCGGCTGAACTGCACCGCCACCAGCGCCACGCTCGGCCAGGCCGGGCCGAACTGGATCGTCAACGATTTCCCCGGCTCGCGTCCCAACACGCTGTACCACTCCGCGCTGGGCGACGCGATCGCCGGCGAAGACCTGGTGATCGACGAGAGCGATCCGGCCGACATTTCCTCCGCGTTCAACGGCGACCTCGGCAAGCCCGACTGTCTCGCCGGCCGCGGCTGGTATCTGGGCCTGGACGGCAAGACGCCGGACAGCACGATCAACTTCCTCAACGTGGTCATGCACGAAATCGGCCACGGCCTGGGCGCGTCGGGCTTCCTCAATAAGACCACCGGCGTGCTCGGCCTGGGCACGGGCCTGACCGACGTCTATACCGCCAACGCTTACGACAACGTCAGCAACAAGCGCTTCGACGATCCGGCGATGACCAACGCACTGCGCGCGACGGCGATGAAGACGCCCGGTCGCACCGTGTGGGACGGCGCCCAGGTCAACGCGCAGGCGGCGCTGATCCTCGACAATCGCACCGTGTTGAACGTCAGCGCGCCGGCGGCGGCCGCGGGCAGCTACGAGATCGGCTTCGCCGACTTCGGCCCGGCGCCGACCGCGACCAGCTTCCCGTCCAACCAGTTGGTGCTGGTCAACGACGGCGTCGCCGCCGCTTCGACCAGCGACGGTTGCGAGACACCGTTCGTCAACGCGGCGGCGGTGGCCGGCAAGATCGCAGTGATCGATCGCGGCACCTGCGGCTTCGCGGTCAAGGCCAAGAATGCGCAGCTCAACGGCGCGGCCGGCGTGGTGATCGTCAACAACACCGGCGGCGTGCAGGGCATGGGCAACGCGGTGCCGCCGATCACCGACATCACCATTCCCACGGTGATGATCTCGCAAGCCGAAGGCGGCCTGGTCAAGGCCAATTTGCCGGCGACGGCGAGCGTGCTGGTCGATCCGAGCTTCCTGCAAGGCGCCGATCGCAACGGCCGCACGCGTCTGTATTCGCCGACCGTGGTGGCCGGCGGCTCGACCTTCTCGCACTTCGACACCGACCTGCAGCCCAATGCGCTGATGGAACCGTTCGATACGCCGGAGATCCAGTCGCAGCTCAACGTCGATCTGACCCCGGCCTTGTTCACCGACATCGGCTGGACGCTCAATCCGGGCAACGCCGTGCTCGGCACCTGCAATACCACGGTCAAGGCGGTGGACACCGGCGGCCTGATCGTGGGCGCGAACATCACCGCCGAGAGCAACCTGTGCGCGGCGCACTCCAACGGCAGCCGTGCCTTGTATCTGCGTTGCATCTCCGATCACGCCACCGAACTGCAGCAGAAGGGCGCGATCACCACCACGCAGCTGGGCAAGGTGCGCCAGTGCGCGGCGACGGTGCGCCCGTAAACGGCATCGCCCGCTAAGCGATCGCGACAGCGATGACGGCGCCGCAAGGCGCCGTCATCGTTTGCGGCGGACGCGCGCGGCAACGATATTTCGTTTCATCGCCATCGCCGCATGCACAACGGCGGAATAACCCCATCGCGGCGCGGCAACGATCGGCACTTGAATTTCGCGCCCAAACCACTAATTTCGCAGCGTGGCCAACCCGGCCTTGCAGCGGAGTACGAAACGATGGGATTGATCAGCCTGCTCTGGGGCATGTTCGCGCTGGTGTGGATGATCCTGGCCCTGATTCCCTTGTTGGGCTGGGGCAACTGGTTCCTGATCCCGTTCGCCGCGGTCGGCGCGATCATCGCCGCGATCGGCCTGTTGTTCACGCGTTCGGAACACAGCGGCCGCGCCAAGGCCGGCCTGATCCTCAACGGCATCGTGATCGTGGTCGGCATCGTCCGCCTGAGCATCGGCGGCGGGTTCATCTGATCGCGCCAAGCCGCGTCCGGTAACGCAACGCGCGAGCCGCACCCCGGCTCGCGCCCTTTATGCCGCTGCCGCTGCGCAGCGGCGACGACTCAAGCCGAAGGCCGCGCCGCCAGCAGCGCGCGCGTGTGCGCATGTTGCGGCGCGCGCAACACCTGCGCGGTCGCCCCGGTCTCGACGATGCGGCCGGCTTCCAACACCGCGATGCGTTCGGCCACCGCCGCTGCGGCGGCGAGATCGTGAGTCACGAACAGCAGCGCCAGGCCGCGTTCGCGTTTCAGGCGCACCAGCAAGGCCAGAATCGCGGCGCGATGATGCGCGTCCAGCGCCGACACCGCTTCGTCGCACACCAGCAACTGCGGCTGCGTCGCCAACGCGCGAGCGATCGCGATGCGTTGGCGCTGGCCGCCGGAGAACTGGTGCGGGTAGCGATCGAGCATCGCCTGCTCCAATCCGACCGCCTGCAGCAGCTCGCCGGCGCGCACGCGCCGCACCGCCGGGTCGCGCTCGCCGTGGATGCGCAACGGCTCGGCGACGATCTCGGCCACGCGCAGGCGCGGATCGAGCGAGGCATACGGGTCCTGGAACACCACGCCGGTGCGCGCCCGCAGCGTGCGCAGCGCGGCGGCGTCCAGGCTGGCCAGATCGACGCCATCCAGATATACCCGCCCCTGCGCGCCGCGCAACAAACGCAGCAAGACGCGGCCGAGCGTGCTCTTGCCGCTGCCGCTTTCGCCGACCAGGGCCAGGCCTTCGCCGCGATGCAGTTCGATGTCCACGCCGTCGAGCGCGGACGTAAGCGCGCGCGGATAACGCATGCGCAAGCCTTCGCCGACCAGCAGCGCGGGCGTGTCGGCCGGACGCGGCGCGGCATCGTCTTCGCGCAGCGGCGCGATCCGGTCGGCCGCCAGCAACTCGCGCGTATACGCCTGCGCCGGCGCGGCGAACACTTGCGCCGTGGCGCCGCGTTCGATCACATCGCCGTGTTTGAGTACCAGCAACTGCTGCGCATACGCGCCGACCAGCGGCAGATCGTGGCTGATCAGCAACAGGCTGAGCCCGTCTTCGCGGCGCAGACGGTCGAGCAGATCGAGAATGTCGCGGGCGATGCGCGCATCCAGCGCCGAGGTCGGCTCATCGGCGATCAGCGCGCGCGGCTGCGTCGCCAGCGCCAGAGCGATGGCGATGCGCTGGCGTTGGCCGCCGGAGAACTGATGCGGATAGCGCCGCAGCGACGCGTCCGGATCGGGCAATTGCACCCGTTCCAGCAAGGCCCGCGCCTGCCTGTCGGCGTCGCCGGCGCTGAGCCCGCGCACCGTGCGCAAGGTTTCCAGCAACTGCGCGCCGATCCGGCGCAGCGGATGCAAGGACGCCAGCGGGTCTTGCGGCACCCAGGCCAGCGCGCGTCCGCGCAACCGCGCGTGTGCGGCGCCGGTCAGTTCGACGGCGGCGCCGTCCACGCTCAGGCGTCCACGCGCCTGCAGCGGCACCGGCAGCAAGCCCAGCAGCGACAACGCGGTCAGGCTCTTGCCGCTGCCGCTTTCGCCGACCACGCCCAGGCATTGGCCGGCATGCAGTTGCAGATCGATCGGGCCGAGCAGGCGCTGCATCGCTCCGGCGCGGGTGCGCGCTTCGACGTGCAGCGCGTCCAGGGTCAGCCACGCGCTCATGCGGCGGAGGCTTCTGCAGGCGCGGCGTCCTGGCGGTTGTCGCCGCGCACGTCGAGCCAATCGCGCAGACCGTCGCCGAGGAACTGGAACGCGGCCAGGGTCGCGACCAAGAAACCGGCCGGAAACAACAGGGTCCACGGCGCGCTGTCGAGTTCCTGCACGCCCTCGGCCAGCAACCCGCCCCAACTGGAGGATGGCTCGTCGATGGACAGGCCGAGGAAGCCGAGGAAGCTCTCAACTAGGATCGCCTGCGGCAGGATCAAACCCAGGTACACGAACGCCAGCGGCATCAGGTTCGGCAGCACATGCCAGCGCAGGCGCTGGCCGAAACTCGCGCCCGCGGCCTGCGCGGCGAGCACGAACGGCGCCTCGCGCAGGCGCGCGGCCTCCGCGCGCATGACCCGGGCCAGATCGATCCAGACATAGCCGCCGATCGCCGCCAGCAGCAGCCACAGCGAGCGTTCGAACAAGGTCAGCAGCAGGATCACCACCAGCAGGAACGGCAGCGCCGAGAACACGTCGAGCACGCGCAGCATCAGGCGTTCGACGCGGCCGCCGGCCAGTCCGGCGACGGCGCCGTAGCTCAGGCCGATGACCAGGGCGACCACGCTGGCCAGCAGGCCGATGCCCAGCGACAGGCGGCCGCCGGCCAGGGTGCGGGCGAACACGTCGCGGCCGATGGCGTCGGTGCCGAACCAGTGGCCGGCGCTGCCGGGGGCCGCGGACAGCGACTCCCAGTCCGGCAGGACCGGGCCGTAGCGGCCGAGCAGCGGCGCGAGCCAGCACACGGCGGCCAGGGCGGCGAGCACGGCCAGACAGGTGCGGGCGAGGGGCGGCAAGGATTTGAGCGAACGCATTGAGCGACATCGTAACGGGGCGGCGCGGTGGTGCGGGCCCTCATCCGCCCCCCGCCTTCGCGGGGGCAGGCCCTCCGGGCACCTTCTCCCGCGAGCGGGGTGAGGGCCGCGCTTGCGAGCCATCGGCTCGCGCGGCATCGAACGCCCGAACGCTTATGTGTTCGGGCCGGGCGAGGTTGGGAGGAAGGCACACCCAGGCACATGCCCCCTCGTCATAAGCAGATGAAGCATTACCTTTTCCCCTGAGCCACCGCCCGCGGCCACATTTCCTACATGGTGACTGGGAAATGCTGACGATGAAGGCCAAGTACGCTTTGCGGGCGATGTGCGCGCTCGCTCGCGCCGAAGGCGGCCGGCTGCCGGCCGACTCGGCTTACGCGCCGCGCCACGGCCGCCTGCAGGCCCGCGCGATCGCCGAACACAGCGGCGCGCCCGGCAAGTTTCTCGAATCCATCCTGGTGGACCTGCGCGAAGCCGGCTTCATCGACAGCCGCCGCGGCCAGAAAGGCGGCCACGCCCTGGCGCGGCCGGCCGACCAGATCATGGTCGGCGACCTGATCCGCGCCATCGACGGTCCGCTCGCGCCGGTGCGCTGCGCCAGCGTCAGCGCCTATCAGCCCTGCGCCGATTGCCCCGATCCCGACGCCTGCAGCCTGCGCGCGCTGATGCGCGAGGCGCGCGACGCGCTTTCGTCCGTGCTAGACCGCCGCAGCCTGCACGAACTCGCGCTGGCGCCGGACTTCGGCGCCGCCGCGCTCGATCCCGCGCTGCTGGATGCGACCTTCCTGCCGGTGGCGACACTGGCCTATGGCGGAGACCGCGCATGAGCCGCGAAAGCGCCCGCAAACCCGCCGCGAGCCGCGCGCGCAAGCCCGCGGCCGACGCCGCGCCGCAGGTGTCGACCGTGCGTTACGAAATCGCGCGCGATCCCGAGCCGGAAATCAACATCGTCAACCTCAGCGATACCGAGTACGTGCTGCTCAAGGCGGTGCGCGAATTGGGCGCGGGCAAGATCGAAGTCGTCGTCCAGGATTCGCGCATCGTCGAGATCACGCGCAGCCAACGCGTGCCGGTCGAAGTGGCGGGCGAATCCTGGAGTTAAGCGGGGCGCTGGACCCAGGGGGGAACCTGGTCCGGCGAAGTTGCACAGCGTGTTCGCCGGCGGCTGCGATGTCCGGCCACTTCAACCTCGTTTGTTTTTCCTGCGCATCGCGCGGGCTAATCCACCGTCAGCACCGATCCAAGGAGCACATCATGCGAATCCGGGTAAGACCAGCGCGAACGTCACGCATCGCAGCCACCTCGCTGTGCAGCGCGCTCGCCTGCGTCCTGGCCTTGCCCGCGCAGGCCGGCGAGCCGACCGTGGCCGAACTCGCGCAACGGCTTAAGGCGATCGAGCAACGGCTCGGCACGTCAAGCGACAACGCTGTCGCCGGCAACGACCTGACCGACCTGGATCAGCGCCTGCGCGTGATCGAACGCAAGCTGGAACTGCAGGCCGAGGAAAGCGCGGCCCGCACCGCCAGCACGCCCACGGTGTCGCTGAGCGCGAGCAAGGGCCTGTCGATCAAATCGCCGCCGCCGGGCGATGTCGAAGTCAAGGTCAAGGCACTGGTGCAGGCCGACGGCCGCTTCTTCATCGGCGACGAGCAAGTGCCGCAGAACGACACCTTCCTGTTCCGCCGCATCCAGCCGAGCATCGAAGGCACCTGGGGTTCGCTGATCGGCTTCCGCATCCTGACCGAGTTCGCCGGCGACAGCGCGACCATCAACGATGCCTACCTCGATCTGAAATTCGATCCGCGCGCGACTTTGCGCATCGGTAAGTTCAAGAGCCCGGTCGGCCTGGAACGCCTGCAGTCGAGCGGTTCCACCGGCCTGATCGAACTGGGCCTGGCCTCAGAACTCACGCCCAACCGCGATCTGGGCCTGCAGTTGCAGGGCGAATTCGCCGGTTCCACCGTGTCCTACGCGCTCGGCGTGTTCAACGGCGCGGTCGATGGCCGCGACAGCCCGACCACCAATCCCGACAACGAATTCGAATACGCCGGGCGGATCTTCTTCGAGCCGTGGAAGAACGCCAGCAACGCGCTGTCGGGCCTGGGCTTCGGTGTCGGCGCCAGCGCCGGCGACCGCGCCGGCAGCGGCAACAATTTCCTGCCGCGTTATCGCACGCCGGGCCAGGCGCAGTTCTTCAACTACCGCAGCACCGTGCTCGCCGACGGCGCCAGCAAGCGCTGGTCGCCGCAGGCGTATTACTACCGCAACGCGTTCAGCCTGCTCGGCGAATACGTCAGCTCCAGCCAGGAAGTACGGATCGGCGCGTTCGACACCGAACTCGACCATCGCGCCTGGCAACTCACCGCCGGCCTGGTGCTGACCGGCGAAGACGCCGGCTACAAGGGCGTGGCCCGGCCTAACCAAGCTTTTACGGTCGGTGGTGCAGGCTGGGGCGCATTCGAACTGGTCGCGCGCTACGGCCGCCTGGACATCGACGACGCCGCTTTCCCGCGCTACGCCGACCCCAACGTCGTCGCCGCGGCGGCGCGTTCGTGGGGCCTGGGCTTGAACTGGTACCTGACCGGCAACCTCAAACTCGTCGCCAACTACACCCAGACCCAATTCGACGGCGGCGCGGCCGCGGGCCGCGACCGCGAAGACGAAAAAGCCTTCTTCACCCGCGCACAGCTCGCTTTCTGAGCACCGCTACCCAGCAGAGGAACCTACGATGAAAACCGCTTTCCGACTGATGCTGCTCAGCCTGGCGCTCGCCGCGGGCGCAGCCTCGGCCAAGGACGCCGAACTGCTCAACGTGTCCTACGATCCGACCCGCGAGTTCTACGCCGAGGTCAATCAGGTGTTCGCCGCGCAGTGGAAACAGCAGACCGGCGAAACCCTCAACATCCGCGCCTCGCACGGCGGCTCGGGCAAGCAGGCGCGCGCGGTAGTCGACGGCCTGGAGGCCGATGTGGTCACGCTCGCGCTGGCCGGCGACATCGACACCATCGCCGCCTCCAAGCAGTTGCCGGCCAACTGGCAGACGCGCCTGCCGCATCAAAGCTCGCCCTACACCTCCACCATCGTGTTCCTGGTGCGCAAGGGCAATCCGAAGGGCGTCAAGGACTGGGGCGATCTGGTCAAGCCCGGCGTCAGCGTGATCACGCCCAACCCGAAGACCTCCGGCGGCGCGCGCTGGAACTATCTGGCCGCGTGGGCCTGGGCGTCGACCAAGTACCGCGACGGCGACAAGGTCGTGGACTTCCTGACGCAGTTATTCAAGAACGTGCCCGTGCTCGACACCGGCGCGCGCGGTTCGACCACCACCTTCGTCGATCGCAAGATCGGCGACGTGCTGTTGGCCTGGGAAAACGAAGCGTTGCTGACCCTGGCCCAGCCCAGCAGCCGCGACCAGTTCGAGATCGTCGTGCCGAGCCTGAGCATCAAGGCCGAGCCGCCGGTGGCCTGGGTCGATAAGAACGTGGACAAGCACGGCACGCGCAAGCAGGCCGAGGCCTATCTGCGTTTCCTCTACACCCCGGAAGGCCAGCGCCTGGCGGCCAAGCACGGTTATCGCCCGTCGGAGCCGGACAAGGTGCCGGCGGCGGAGTTGAGCAAGTTCCCGGAAGTGAAGCAGGTCACCATCGATGGCGCGTTCGGTGGCTGGAAGAAGGCGCAGGCGGCGCATTTCTCCGATGGCGGGTTCTTCGACAAGATCTATTTGCCGAAGTGATAAGTACGGCGGCGCGCGGCGGGTGAACATATTTTCGCCAGCCCGCTGCGCCAACGGATATTTGCGCTGCTCTTCGCTCCGGCTTGGCCCTGCCTTGCTCTAGCTCTACTTCGCTCTAGCTCTGCTTCGCTCTGGCTTTGCTCGACCCTGCTTCGCTTTGGCTTTGGCTCAGCTCTGGCCCGGCGCCGCTAGTAACTCGCGAGACCGATGGACACCCGAAGGGCGGCGCACATGGACGTGCGCCGGGTGCCACCTTGGGCAGGATGCCCAATGTGGGACCTGCCTGCGTCGGCATCGCACTCGTGGCTTTTGACTCGAAACAGTCAATGCGTTTTCTTTGGTTACTTTCTTTGTCGCTTTGGACAAAGAAAGTGACCCGCCGCTTTATGGCGGAAGCGTTTAGCGTTTGATCTTGTTTGTTGTGTTTGATCTTGCTTGGGCGCCTCTAAGGCTTCTAACGAACCTGTAGTCCTTAATCGAAACAACCAGCCCTGCGCACTCTCTCCTACCGTCATTCCCGCGAACGCGGGAATCCAGGGCCTTTCGTGCGAGAACGCTTGAAGTCGCTGGATTCCCGCGTTCGCGGGAATGACGAGCAAAAGAAGCCTCAAGCAACAGCAACTGCAACAGAACGAGCAAGAGCGAGATCAAACGCCTAAAGCTTCCGCCATAGAGCGGCGGGTCACTTTCTTTGTCCAAAGCCACAAAGAAAGTAACCAAAGAAAGGGCTTTAGCTGTTTCGAATCAAAAGCCACGAGTACGTAGCTTGCGCAGGCAGGTCCCACATTGGGCATCCTGCCCAAGGTGGGACCCGGCGCACGTCCATGTGCGCCGCCCTCCGGGTGTCCCTGGTCTCGCGAGTTACTAGCTGCGCCAAGCCAGAGCGAGGCAATGGCAATGGCCACGGCAAGAGCAAAGACAGAGACAGAGGCAAGGCAAGGCAAGGCAAGGCGGATCAAAGCAACAACCAAGGGCAGCAACAACCTGAGCGGCGACACGACATCTCGCCCCGAACCCGTCAAATCGCCGACATCACGCCCCGGCACACCCACAACCGCCCATTCACCTCCCCGGAACCACCCCAACGCCACAATCCCCACCCATATCGCCATCTCGCACCTCGAAACAACCAACGCACATTTCCAAAGGCCCGCGTATCTGCGATAGCGTCACCTCCCTTCGCCCTCACAAAACCTCTGCCGCCCACGCCACATGAGCGAGCACGCCCTTCCCCTGCCGACCTCCGCCACCCGCTGGCGCCGGCCGTTACCCGGCCTCGGCCTCGGCCTGGGCATCGGCATGACGTGGCTCGGACTGATCGTCCTGCTGCCGCTGGCAGCGCTGATCCTGCGCTCCGGCGGCCTCGGCGTGGCCGGCTGGCTGCGCACGGTTTCCGATCCGCTGGTGCTGTCCTCGCTGCGGGTCAGCTTCTTGAGCGCCTTCATCGCCGCGGTGGCCGCGCTGGTGTTCGGCGCGCTGATCGCCTGGGTGCTGGTGCGCTACCGCTTTCCGGGCCGGCGCCTGATGGACGCCCTGGTCGATCTGCCGTTCGCGCTGCCCACCGCGGTCGCCGGCATCACCCTGGCGGCGATCTACGACGAGACCGGCTGGATCGGCCAGCTGGTGCAGCCCTTCGGCATCAAGCTGGTCAACAACATCACCGGCATCGTCATCGCGCTGATCTTCATCGGCCTGCCGTTCGCGGTGCGCACGGTGCAGCCGGTGCTGGAAGCACTGGGCCGCGAACAGGAAGAAGCCGCGATCTCGCTCGGCGCCTCGCGCCTGACCGCGCTGCGCCGCGTGGTCCTGCCCGAATTGCTGCCGGCGCTGCTGACCGGTTTCTCGCTGGCGTTCGCGCGCGGCCTGGGCGAGTTCGGCTCGGTGATCTTCATCGCCGGCAACCTGCCGATGAAGACCCAGATCGCGCCGCTGCTGATCACCATCCGCTTGTTCGAGGACAACGGCATCAACGCCGCCATCGTGCTGGCGACCTTGCTGCTGCTGATGTCGTTCGCCTGTCTGGTCGCGATCAATGCCGCGTCCGCCTTGTTCTCGCACGGTAATCGCAGCGATGGTTGAGCCGCGCCTTCCGCCGCAACGCGATCCCTTGCAGGAGCCGGCCTGGGTGCGCTGGCTGCTGATCGGCGCGGCCGGCGCGGTCATGCTGCTGATCGTGGTGCTGCCGCTGCTGATGCTGCTGGGCACCGCCTTCGGCAACGGCCTGAAGGCCTGGTTGAACGCGGTCACCGAACCCAACACGGTGGCGGCGCTGAAACTCACCTTGCTCACCGCCGCGATCGTGGTGCCGGTCAACGCGATCTGCGGCGTGTTCGCGGCCTGGGCGCTGACCCGCTTCGAATTCCGCGGCAAGCGCATGCTGCTGGCGCTGATCGATCTGCCGTTCGCGGTGTCGCCGGTGGTCGCCGGCCTGTGCCTGATCCTGTTGTTCAGCCCGTCGCACGGTTTCTTCGCGGATTTTCTCAACGCCTACGATCTCAAGATCATGTTCGCCACGCCCGGCATCGTGCTGGCGACGATGTTCGTGACCTTCCCGTTCGTGGTGCGCGAGCTGATTCCGTTGATGGAACAGCAAGGCAGCGACGAGGAACTGGCCGCGCGCTCGCTCGGCGCCAACGCCTGGAGCATGTTTTTCCGCGTGACTTTGCCCAACATCAAATGGGGCCTGCTCTACGGCGTGCTGTTGTGCAGCGCGCGGGCGATGGGCGAGTTCGGCGCGGTCACGGTGGTGTCGGGCAACGTCGTGGGCAAGACCAATACGCTGTCGCTGCATGTGGAAGTGTTGTTCAACCACCCCGGCGACCCGACCCCGGCGTTCGCGGTGGCTTCGCTGTTGGCCGGTCTGGCCTTGGTCACCCTGGTGATCAAGATCTGGCTGGAAGCGCGTCATGGCGACGCGCTCGCGCGTTCGCACCGCAGGCATTGATTCACCGAGCATCGTTTCACTAGGTATCGCCACGAATGGATCTGCACCTCAAAGCCATCGCCAAGCGTTATGCGACCGTCGCCGCCCTGGATGCGGTGAGCCTGGATGTCGCCTCCGGCGAGCTGGTCGCCTTGCTCGGGCCTTCGGGCTCGGGCAAAACCACGCTGTTGCGGGTCATCGGCGGCCTGCTGCAACCCGATTCGGGCCAGTTGCTGTTCGGCGATCAGGACGCGACCCGGCTGAGCCTGCGCGAGCGCAACGTCGGTTTCGTGTTCCAGCACTACGCCTTGTTCAAACACATGACGGTGGCGGAGAACATCGCCTTCGGCCTGCGTAGCCGGCCGCGTTCGCGGCGGCCGGACAAGGCGACCATCGCCAAGCGCGTGCAGGAATTGCTGGGGCTGATCCAGTTGCCGGAACTAGGCGGGCGTTATCCAGAACAACTCTCCGGCGGGCAGAAGCAGCGCGTCGCGCTGGCGCGCGCGCTGGCGATCGACCCGACCGTGCTGCTGCTGGACGAACCCTTCGGCGCGCTCGACGCCAAGGTACGCGTCGAACTGCGCCGCTGGCTGCGCCGGCTGCACGATCACACCGGCCAGACCACCTTGTTCGTCACTCACGATCAGGAAGAAGCGCTGGAACTGGCCGACCGCGTGGTCGTGCTCAAGGACGGCCGGATCGAACAGATCGGCACGCCCGATGAGATCTACAGCACGCCGGCCTCGGCCTACGTGTTCGATTTCATCGGCCGCGCCAACGTCATCGAAGGCCAGACCGAGGGCGGCGAGCTGTCGGTCAACGGCCACGCCCTGCGCCTGCCGGTAGACAGCAACAGCCGCAGCCGCGCGCGCCTGTACGTGCGGCCGCACGACATGGCCCTGGTCGGCGACGGCGAGGGCCTGCCGGCGCGGGTGCTGTCCTCGCACCGCCTGGCCGAGCGGATCACCCTGGAGCTGAGCATCGACGGCCAGCAGCGGCCCCTGGAGCTGGATCTGGTGGCGACGCCGGACGCGGTGACGCCGGCTTCGGGCAGCACGGTGCATGTGCGGCCGCTGCGATATCGGGTGTATTCGGACTGACCGGTCTTCAGGCCTTCTCCCGCAGGCGGGAGAGGGAGAGACAAGCGGGCTTGCCGGATCGGGCAGAACACAGCGTCACCGCCCAGCCGCGACCGCCGGTCGCAGGCCGCCCCGCCGCGCGGGGGTAAACTACCCGCCATGACCTACCCCTACTCGCGCCCGCGGCGGATGCGCCGCGACGACTTCTCGCGCCGACTCATGCGCGAGACCGTCCTCACCGCCAACGACCTGATCTATCCGGTCTTCGTGCACGAACTCGACGGCCGCGCGCCGGTCGGTTCCATGCCCGGGATCGAACGTCTGTCGATCGACGAACTGCTGCGCGTGGCCGAACAGGCCAGCGAACTGCGCGTGCCGGCGCTGGCGCTGTTCCCGGTGACCGCGCCGGACGCCAAGTCGCTGACCGCCGAAGCCGCGTGGCAGGACGACGGCCTGTGCCAGCGCGCCGTGCGCGCGCTCAAGCAGCGCTTCCCGCAGTTGGGCGTGATCACCGATGTCGCCCTGGACCCGTACACCACCCACGGCCAGGACGGATTGATCGACGACAGCGGCTACGTCATGAACGACGAAACCGTCGAAGCGTTGGTCAAGCAGGCGCTGTCGCACGCCGTCGCCGGCGCCGACATCGTCGCGCCCAGCGACATGATGGACGGCCGCATCGGCCAGATCCGCAACGCGCTGGAACTCGACGGCCACATCCACACCCGCATCCTCGCCTACAGCGCCAAGTACGCGTCCAGCTTCTACGGCCCGTTCCGCGACGCGGTCGGCTCGGCCGGCGCGCTCGGCAAGGGCAACAAGTACACCTACCAGATGGACCCGGCCAACAGCGACGAGGCCCTGCGCGAGATCGCGCTGGATCTGGAAGAAGGCGCGGACATGATCATGGTCAAGCCGGGCATGCCGTACCTGGACATCGTGCGCCGGGCCAAGGACGAATTCGGCGCGCCGACCTTCGTCTACCAGGTCAGCGGCGAGTACGCGATGCTGCGCGCGGCCATCCAGAACGGTTGGCTCGACGAACGCGGCTGCGTGATGGAAGCGCTGACCTCGATCAAGCGCGCCGGCGCCGACGGCGTGTTGACCTATTTCGCATTGGATGCGGCGCGGTGGATGCGCGAGGCGAACTGAATCCGGGCAAGTCCGCGCTACGGATATCGCCACGATCATTTTCAATCCGTTGACTTGGACGCCGCTCTAAGCGCCGTACTGAGTTGGCATCGGCTTCGCGCGCTTAAATCTGCAGCACGCAAACCGGCCTGACCGGGCGACTGCCGAGAACGAACGCAAATTCCATGGCTTCGTCCATCCGCTCGCCGTCGAAGAAGCTGGAAAAAATGAAGTAGGGATCGGCTTCGTCAGCGGGTGTCCAGCCGTCACGGATGCTCAGCATCACGCAGGCATCCAGGAACTCGTCCTGCAGCTGCGACGCATTGAGTCCGACGAAGGACACATAGTTCACTTCGAGCGTCAGCCACTGTTCGACCAGGGCCTGCATATCGTCCAGCGCGCCGCTGAGCGAATGCACGATGACCTTCTTGTCGTAGATCATGCGCTGCGCACCATCGATTTCGTTCGCATGCTCGCGTATGTCCGTATCCGTCGCGTTGCGATCATCCCCATACCACGAGGCCGGCCGCACGGCCCCGCGGCGAACTACGTCAGAACGAGTGGAAGGTGCAGAAGTCGATCACGGTGACGCCGGACTGGCTGGCATAGCCGTACAGCTGCGTTTCGCAATCGCTCTGCGAAGCAGCCGAGATGTGCGCATAGGTGTAGGTGTAACGAAGCGGGCCGTTCGGGCCGGGAACGGTATGCGGTTGCACCCAACGCACGGTCGCGTCCCAGGTGCCCCAGCTGGGTTGCGGAGGCTGCGGGTTGGTGCCGCCGATCGGAGCGGCCAGCGACGGCGCCGCGGCGACCGTCAACAGCAACGACAACAACAAGCCCCCTGTACGACGTTTCATGTTGCGCATCGAAAGTCCTTTTTGGTCAGCCACTGAATGTGGCCGGCGCAGCATAGGCACTCGCCGTCGGGCGAGGCCGCGCGCGCATGCGCGTATCCGATGGGCGGCGAATGGACGCGGATCGGCGGAATCGCGGCGCGGTGCGCGCGCGCGATCCTCATGCACCGCATCAAACGCGCATGACCGTTGGCGGCCGACGAATGGCTGGCCGCTGCGCGTTATTTCGACGTGGCAGACGCACCGCAGCCGGGCTTGCCCGTCGCCGCCGGCGCTTTCATCCGGTAGATATCCATCTTCCCCGCTTTCGGCGATTTCGCCGAACCGCTGACCAACAGCTCGCCGGGCTTGTTCCAATCCACGGTCGGCCCAAGCGTGTAGCCGCTGTCGGTATTGAACGACAACGCCAGCGGCGCCGCATCGGTGTACGCCGCGCCGTCGCATTGCGCTACGTACAAACGGATCGGATCGTCGGCGACGTTCTTCGAACGCGCGAACACGATCGCGCGGCCATCGGAGAGCCAGGCGCCGTCGAATTCGTCCTGCGCCGTATTGATGCCCGGCACCGGCTTGGGATCGGCGAAGGCCTTGCCGTTCCAGCTCGCCACGAACAGATCGTGACGGCCGGCGCCGCCGAAGCCGTTGCTGGCGAACAACAGACGATGGCCATCGCGACTCGGCGTCGGCGCCCATTCGTCGCCGCGGCTGTTGACGCCGGGCCCGAGGTTTTCCGCCGCGCCGTAACCGCCGTCGGCGCGCACCGCGGCGCGATACAGATCGTCGCCGCCCTGGCCGCCGGCGCGGTTGGAGAAGAAATACAGCCAGCGGCCGTCTGCACTGAACAAGGGATCGAAATCGTTCGCCGCGCTGTCGATGGCGAGCGGTTCGGGCTGCTGCCAGCGGCCGTCGATCCAGCGCGCCTGCCACAGATCCCAACCGCCCGCGCCGCCGCCGCGATCGGTGCTGCCCCAGACGATGCGCTGACCGTCCGGACTGACCGCGCCGCGCACTTCGCTGTGCGGCGTGGAGACCACGCCCATGCCTTCGATGCCGAATTCCGACAAGGCCCAGGCGCCGCCGGCGAACGCGCATAGCGCGAGACCGGCAGCGAATCGCAACGAAGACATCGGCGCGGGACGCATCGCGGTTTTCATCGGCAGGCCTCTCGTTTCCAACCGGCGCCGCAGGCTCATCGAATCCGCGGCAGCGCGCGCTGCCGGCCTTCCTTGAGCACCGCATCGGCGACGCAGCCGCCCTGCCCGGTCACCGCCGGCGCTTTCATCCGGTAGATGTCCTGCTTGCCGGCCTTCGGCGACTTGGCGGTGCCGTTGAGTAACAGTTCGCCGGGCTTGTTCCAGTCGATCACCGGGCCGTAGGTGAAACCGTCCTCGTTGTTGAACGACAACGGCAACAGTTCGGCCCGACCGTACTGGCGGCCGTCGCATTGGGCGACGAACAAACGCACCGCCTTGGTTTTGACGTCGTCCGAGCGCGTGAACACGATCGCGCGTCCATCGCCGAGCCAGGTTGCGTCGAATTCGTCCGCCTCGGTGTTGATGCCCGGAACCGGTTGCGGATCGACGAAGGCCTTGCCGTCCCAGCGTGCGATCCACAGATCCTGGCCGCCGGCGCCGCCGCGTCCGTCGCTGGCGAACATCAGGTGCTGGCCGTCGCGGCTCGGCGTCGGCGCCCATTCGCTGCCGGAGGTGTTGACTCCGGGGCCGAGATTCTCGGCCGGGCCGTAGCCGCCGTCGTCGAGGACCGCGGCGCGGTACAGGTCTTCGTTGCCCAAGCCGCCGGGGCGGTCGGAGAAGAAATACAGCCAGCGGCCGTCGCCGCTGAACATGGGGTCGTAGTCCTTGGACGCCGTGTTGATCGACAACGGCTCGGGGTTCTGCCAGCGGCCATCGACCCGGCGGGCCTGCCACAGGTCGCGCCCGGCCGGTCCGCCGGGGCGGTCGCTGCTGCCCCAGACGATGCGCCGTCCGTCGGGACTCACGCTCGCGCGCACTTCGCTGTGCGGGGTCGAGACAATGCCCATGCCTTCTATGCCGAATTCGCTCAGGCCCGCGTGGACCGTGCTGGCGAGCCCGCAGGCGAGGAGTACACTCGATCCAAACCAGACCCTGGCGTGCCGCATTGTGCGTCTCCCAACGGAAGGGTCCACAGTCTAGAACGAGGCGCGCTCATGTCGATGGATTCCAGTTCGTCCAGCCCGGTCCTGCGTTACGCGGTCTTCGGCCATCCGGTCGCCCACTCGCTGTCGCCGCGCATCCATGCCGCGTTCGCGCGCCAGTTCGGGATCGCGCTGGAGTACGTCGGGGTGGACGCCGCGCCGGAGCGCTTCGACGTGGCCCTGGCCGAATTCGCCGCCGAGGGCGGACTGGGCGCCAACATCACCCTGCCGTTGAAGACGCGCGCCGCCAGCATCTGCTCGCACCTGAGCGATCGCGCCCGCCGCGCCGGCGCGGTCAATACATTGATCCGCAGCGCCACCGGCTGGGAAGGCGACAACACCGACGGCGTCGGCCTGATCCGCGACCTCACCGAACGCCACGGCCTGGACCTGCGCGAACGCCGCACCCTGCTGATCGGCGCGGGCGGCGCGGCGCGCGGCGTGGCGCCGGCGCTGCTGGATGCCGGCATCGGCGATCTGTTCATCGTCAACCGCACGCCCGAACGCGCCGACGCGCTCGCCGACACGCTCGGCCTGCCCGGCCGCGTGCATCCGCGTTACCTGTCCGACGTGAGCACGCTCGGCAACTTCGACCTCATCGTCAACGCGACCTCGGCCGCGCGCGACGACGCCATGCCGACCTTGCCGATGAGCCTGGCCACGCCGCGCACCGCGGCGGTGGACCTGAGCTACGGCGAAGCGGCGATTCCGTTCCTGGCCTGGGCCAAGGTCGCCGGCGCACACGATCGCATCGACGGCCTGGGCATGCTGGTCGAACAGGCCGCGGAAAGTTTCGAGCGCTGGCACCGCAAGCGTCCGGACACCGATCCGGTGTACGCGCAACTGCGCCAGGGCGCGTTGTCGCTGGTCACGGCGGACTGAGCGGCATGCGGTCGCGATCGCGCGCGCGTGCTTCGCGCGCATCGGCTTTTCGATGCCTGCGCCGCGAGCGATGCGATCGCGGCGCCGCCGCAGCCGCAAAGGCGCCGCGATGAACCAATTCATGCTCTCGGTGCTGCCGAACCTGCTGATGGCATTGCCGGGCATGCTGCTGTACGTGCTCGGCCTGTCGTTGTGCCTGATGCGCAAGCCCTCGCTGGGCAAGGCCAGCACCTACGCCAGCCTGGGCTTCGGACTGTTGCTGCTCAGTTCGTTGCTGGGCCTGGGCACTCAAGCCTGGATCATGTGGTCCACGCAGCACGAACACGCCTCGATCAGTTCGCTCTCGATCCAGTTGGCCGCGATGAGCGTCGCCAACACCCTGGTCTCGCTGGCCGGTGTCGGCCTGCTGCTGGCGGCGATCCTCGTGCGCCGGCCCGCGCAGGGCGGTTGAGCCGGCCATGCATTGCCGCGACCAATGCGGCGCGTGCTGCATCGCGCCGTCGATCACCTCGCCGATTCCCGGCATGCCGCACGGCAAGCCGGCGGGAATTCCGTGCGTGCAGCTGGACGACGAACTGCGTTGCCGCTTGTTCGGCAAGCCGGAGCGGCCGGCGTTCTGCGGTTCGTTGCAGCCTTCGTTCGAGATGTGCGGACGCGATCGCGGCGAGGCGATGGCTTCGTTGGCGGAGTTGGAGCGGGCGACCGCACCGAACTGAGCGCTCGTCGGGGCGGGCGTATGCGATGGCCGCTTGCCGAATGGGGCGATGAAGTGCTGCGATTGCGCGGGCCGCTGTCATCGCTACGCCTTTGCTGTTGCCCCCTTTGAAGAGGGGGCGAACGGCCGCGCAGCGGACGTGGGGGATTTGCTTTTGCTGCTCTATGCGGGCAAAAAGCAAATCCCCCCTAGCCCCCCTTTTTCAAAGGGGGGAAGCGGTAGGTGGGATGGCGAAGGTGTGAGGGGAACGAAGGATCAATTGCATCGTGTCTGTGCGTGTCGAAGCGAACCGCCACGGCTTACCACCCTTACAGCAACCCGTCCCGCTTAACCGCGAGATACTTCTCCACCAACGACGCCGCCAGCTGGCTGCAGCTCACGTCCAGAACCATGACCCCGTGATTGCGCAGGGCTTCGTGCGCGCGCACGCGGTGCTCCAGGTACTGCGCGGTGGCGCCGGCGCGGATGGCGCCGGACAGGTCGCCGACGTCTTCGTCCAGCGCCTGGTCGAGCGAGCCTTCGCGCAGGCTGGCCACGCACACCAGGTGACGCCCGCGCAGCATGCGCACGGCGGCGAGCAGGTCGTCCATGTCTTCGTCGCGCAGGTTCGTCACCAGCATCACCAGCGAGCGGCGGCGCTGGCGCAGCGACAGTTCGGTGGCCGCGGCGAGGAAGTCGGTGGCGATCGGCTGCGGTTGCAGCGCGTAGCTGGCGCGCAGCAGGTTGTCGATCGCGCCGACGCCGCGCTGCGGCGGCACCCAGCGGCTCTGGCCGCCGTTGGCGAGCAAGCCGACGCCGTCGCCCTGACGCAGCGCCAGATACGCCACCACCAGCGCCGCGTCCAGCACGTGATCGAAATGCGACAAGGCGCCGTCGCGCGCCATCAGCCGGCGGCCGGTGTCGAGCATCAGCACCAGTTGCTGGTTGCGTTCGTCCTGGTACTCGCGCGAGATCAACCGGCGCGCGCGCGCGGTCGCCTTCCAGTCGATCTGGCGCAGGCTGTCGCCGACGCGGTATTCGCGCATCTGATGGAAGTCGGTGCCTTCGCCGCGGCGGCGCTTGACGTGCGCGCCGACCAGCCGCGACGCCTGTTCGGCGCTGAACATCGCGAACTTGGCCAGCGGGGCGAAATTGGGAAACACGCGCACGCGCTGGATTTCGCCGGTCACCCGCGACTGCCACCACAGGCCCCACGGCGAATGCATGCGCAGTTGCACGCCGTCGAACTGGAAATCGCCGCGCATGTTGGCGCGCAATTGGTAATCGAAGATCGCAGCCTCGCCGCGGCGCAGATCCAGACGGCGCGGCAAATCGCGCATCGCCCAGCCGCCGGGATGCAGGTCGAACGCGTCCACGCGTTGCCGGCGCTGGCTCGCTTCCACCGTCAACGTGACCGGGCGTTCCACGCCGATCGCCCAGGTGTCGTGCATCTTGCGCGCGGCTTGCGGTGTCGGCGCGCGCAACAGCCGCGCCAGATCGATGATCGCAATCAGCAGCACCACGATCGTCGCCGCCTGCCACGCCTGCGCGTGCAGCCAGCCCGCGCTGGCCGCCAGGCCCAGCGCCGACCACGGCAGCACCAGCCACGCCCAGCGCGGCGCCGGCCGCGCCCAACCGCGCCGCGGCAGCGCGCGATCGCGCGGCACCGACAGATCGGCGTCGCTGGAGGCGACCGGCAGCGGCGGCGGCAAGGCCGATTTCATTGACGCGGCGCTTCCACCGTGGCGAGCAGGGTGTGCAGCACGTCGTCGGGCGACTGGCCCTCGATCTGCAACTCCGGCGCCAGCGCGATGCGATGGCGCAGCACCGGCTTGGCGACTTCGCGCACGTCGTCGGGAGTGACGAAATCGCGGCCCGACAGCACCGCCTGCGCGCGCGCCGCGCGCACCAGCCCGAGGCTGCCGCGCGGACCGGCGCCGAGCGCGATGCCGGCCCAGTCGCGGGTCTTGCCGACGATGCGCACCACGTAGTCGATCACCGCCTCATCCACCCGTACCAGCGCGGTGCCTTGCTGCATCGCCACGATCTCTTCCGGACCCAGCACGCGCTGCACCTGCGAGAGATCGAAATCCGACGCGCTGCGGCCCAGGCTGACCGCGGTGACCATGCGCTTTTCGTCGGCGCGGCTGGGGTAGTCGATCAGGATCTTCAGCAGGAACCGGTCCAACTGCGCTTCGGGCAATGGGTAAGTGCCTTCCTGCTCGACCGGGTTCTGCGTGGCCAGGGTCAGGAACGGCGGCGGCAGTTCGAAGCTGTGGCCTTCGATGGTGACCTGCAGTTCCTGCATCGCTTCGAGCAAGGCCGACTGGGTCTTGGCCGGGGCGCGATTGATTTCGTCGGCCAACAGCAAATTGGTGAACACCGGCCCGCGGCGGATATTGAAGCTCTCCGTTTTAGGGTCGTACACCGCGTGCCCGCTGATGTCGCTGGGCATCAGGTCGGGCGTGAACTGCACGCGCGCATAGCCGCAATCCAGGGCCTTGGACAGCGCGCGCACCACCAGGGTCTTGCCCAGGCCGGGCACGCCTTCCAGCAGCGCGTGGCCGCCGGCGAGCAAGGCGATGAGGATCTGGTCGAGAACGTCGGCCTGGCCGATGAAGGCCTTGCTGACTTGCTCGCGCACATCGGCGGCGCGTTGCGCCAGCGCGGCGCCGGTGATCGGAACGAGCGGAGCGGCGTCGAGGCTCATAAGCGGTTTCTCATGCGGATCAAATTGGCGATGCGGGCGCGGAACGCAGCGTGGTCGCGCGCCAGCGGAGTGGCCAGGGCGTCGCGGATCGCGGCGACGTCGAGGTTGGGTTCGTTCTTGTAGCGCTGGGCGAGCAGATCGATCTGCGCCTCGCCCTGGATCGCCGCGGCATACGGATCGCGCCGGCGCAGCCGCGCCAGGAACGCGGCGCGCACCGCCGCGTGCAGGCTCGGGCCGTAGCCGTAGCGGTAGATGTGTTCGCCGCTGGCGACGATGTGTTCCAGCAGCGAACGCCGCTCCATCGCCGGCGCCGGCCGCAACGGCCCCAGCCGCTGCATGCGCTGCCACAGCCAGCCCAGCAGCCACAGCAGCAGCGGCAGCCACGCCATCCAGCTGTTGACGATCAGGGTCTTCCACAGCGACGGAACTTCGGCGGCGTAGATCAGGTGGATGGTGCCGGCGCGGTAGTTCGGCGCCAGGATCTGCCGCGCCAGCGCGGCGCTGCCCGGCTTGGCGATGCGATCGCGCCCGCCCATGCCCAGGCCGTCGAGAAACGGATTGCCGGTGCCGCCGCGATTGGACAGGAAATCCAGGTCCGACAGCACATCGACCTTGCCCTCGCCGAAAGGAAAGCGCGCGTAGACGTAAGCGCTGTCCTCATCGCCCCAGGCGAAATCCGGATCGACCTCGCTGTTATAGAAATAGAACCGGCGCGCGTTGCAGAACAAGTCCTGCGGCGCGTTGCTGCGCTCGTACAGGCCCACGCACTGGTCGCGCTGATCCTCGGCCTCGGGCACGTCGTCGGCGTCGAGCAAGGTCACACCGAGCGCGCCGAGCACCGGCACCGGCGAGCTGCCGATGTTCTCGCGCCACGGCGGCGTGCGCACGATCAAATGGCCTCCGTGCTCCACCCAGGCCAGCAAGGCATCGGCGTCGGACGCGGACAGCGTGCGCGGATCGCGATAGATCAGCACCGTGTCGCGCGGCTTCAGCGTGTGCGTGGACAGCAGCAGGCGCTGGCGCGCGTCGACTTTCACTCCGTCCTTCTGCAAGGCCAGCTTGAGCACGTACAGCGGATTGCTGGCGGCTTCGCCAGTGCGCGGGCTATCGACGGTTTCCTCGACCTTGACGTAGCCGCGCTTCCAGATCACGCCGATGATCAGCGCCAGCGCGATCACCACGACCGCGCCGACGGCGACGAACACCGCGTTGCCGCGGTTCATGCCGTCCACCCGAAGCGCTGCGCCAACTGGCCGACCAGATCGTCGAAATCCTCGCTGCCGGGCAGGGTCTGCGCATAGGCCGCGTACTGCCAGGTGCGCACCGCGCGCGCGAACACGTCGCGGTCTTCGGCCGCGCCGAGCTTGCGCGAGGCGCGCAGGCACTGCGCCTCGGTGGCGCCGGGCACCAGCACGATCTGCGCGCGCGCGGCCATCGATTCGACCGCGGCGCGGTACATCAGCGCCAGCGCGTCGCGATGGCGGCCGCTCTGCCACAGGCGCCGGATCGCGGTGGGAATGTTGTCGGGCAGCGGCTCGGGTTCGGCCAGCACCGCGGTGCGCACTTCGCCGGGCGCCGGCGCGTCTTCCTCGCCGCCGCCGCGGAACCAGCCCAGCCAGCGTCCGGCGGTGAACAGCAGCAGGCCGACGATCACCGCCACGATGCCCCACAGCAGCACCTGCAGCGCCGACGCCAGCCCTTGGCCCAGGCCCTTGAACAAGGCGCCGTCGCGCGCCTTGGGCTCGTCCTTGGCGACCTCGTTCTTGGCCTTCCACACCGTCTGCTTGCGCTTGGGCGCGACGCTGGGTTCGACCATCGCCTTGGCCACTGCCTCGCGCAGGCTGCGGTCGTCGGCGCGCGCATCGCCGTACAACTCGCCCAGCGTGGACGGCAGGCGCCTGGATTTCTTGCTGCTGTCGAATTCGCGGATCGGCGCGGTACGGGTGTGCGACGGCTCTTCCTCGGAATCGTCGTCGTCGCTCGCCTCGATGGGCGCGTCCGCGACCTGCGCCGCGGCGGCGAGTTCATCGCCGTCGGCGATCTGCGCCGCGGCATCGGGCAGCCAGCCGGCCATCAGGCACAACGCCAGCAGCGTCGGCGCGGCGGCCGCGGCCAGGCGCGCGCGCAGGCGGCGGAACACGATCTCGATGTCCCAGCCTTCGATCTCGGTGCGGCGGTTGAGGTACAAACCGAAACCGGCGCCGACGTAGAACGGCTCAATCACGCTGACCGCGATCCAGATCAGGCCGTTGAACAACGCGTTCATCCAGTGCGGCTGTTCGAGGAAGGAATCCCACAGCGACTTCAGCGTGTCGGGCAGATAGTCGAACGGAATGATGACCAGACCGGCGAACACCGTGCCGAGGACGATCAGCATTTCGAAATTGGCGCATACCAAGGTCAGCAGCGCGCACACCCCGTACACCGGCGCGCCCAGCGCGGAGCGGCGCTGGCGCGCTTCCGAACTGTCGCCGCCTTCGAGCAGATCCACCGGCAGGTACAGCGAACGCGCCGGGCCCAGCCGGCGCCAGGTCAGGTACGGCAGCCACCAGCGCGCGCCCCAGCGCAGCTGCGCGCGCACGGTCTGGCGCGTGCTCGGGGTTTCGCCGAACACCGCGCGCGAAATCACGAACAGCGGGATGCGGTCGAACCACGGCTTGAGCCACCACATCAACAGGCCCGACAGCCACAGCAGGTCCAGCGCCCAGCCGGCGGCGTTGAGCAGCACCAGCAGCGGCAAGGTCACCAGCAGCCACGGCTTCCAGATCGCGCCGGCATGGCGGCGGACCAGGGCCATGCCGAGTTCGCAGGCCTCCCACGAGGTGCGCGGACGCAGGGCGACGGTGAGCGCTTCGAGCTTCATTGCGCGTCTTCGTCGTCTTGATGGATCGCGTTGCGGCCGCCGCGCGCCAGCCAGGCGAATACCAGCACCCACAGCGCCGCGCCGACCGTGTACTTGATCGAGGCCGGCACGCTCGCGATCGAGGACCAGAACGCCTCAACGAAGGCGGCGAACACCAGCATCGCGAACACGCCGATGCATATCTTGGCGCCGCGCCGGCCGCCGTGGATCAGCGAATCGACGCGGCGGCGCTGGCCCGGCGCCAGCAGGCTCAGGCCCATGCGCAACCCGGCGCCGCCGGCGATGACGATCGCGGTGAGTTCCGGCGCCGAATGGCCGGCGACGAAACGCCAGAACGGATCGCCGTGGCCGACAGCCTGCAGATGCCCGGCGACCCCGCCGATGGTGATGCCGTTGAAGATCAGCACGAACACCGTGCCCAAGCCGGCCAGCAGGCCGGCGGCGAAGGTCTGGAAACCGATGCCGACGTTGTTGCCGATGTAGTGCGCGAACATCTGCAGATCGTCTTCGTCGGTGCGGCCCAGCTCGCGCTTGGAGGCCGGGTCGTACATTTGTTCGTAACTGGCCAGCGTTTGCGCGTCGAACAGGCCCGAAGCCAGATCGGGCTTGACCTGGATGGCGACGAAGATGCTCACCAGCGGAATCACGAACAGCAGCGCCGCCGCCAGCATGCAGCGCCATTCGGCGCGCACTAGGCGCGGAAAACCGGCCAGCAGGAATTCGATCGCGCGCCGCCCGTGCACCGGCTTGGTCCGGTACAGCACGCTGTGGCCGCGCTGCATCAGCGACTGCAGGCGGTCGGTGACCACCGCGCTGTAGCCGCGCCGGCGCGCCAGCGCCAGTTGCTGGCACAGGCGCCGATGGCGCGCGGGCATTTCGTCGTCGCCGATGCCGGTCCACGAACGCCGGTGCTTGCGCGCCTCGCGCGCGCTGAGCGAACGCTTCTCCAGCCACAATTCGAACTCGCGCCACTCTGCCTGATGACGCTCGACGAAACGCTCCTGCCTCATCGTCGCCCCAGCAGCCAGTTAGCGATGCCGTACAGCCGCGTCACCGCGGTTTCGCCGCGCGCGTGCACCAGCGGCTCGGCCAGATCGGCGAGTTCGGCCTGGCGCGCCGCGGTCAGGCGCGGGCCGCGTTCGGCGAAGGCGACCACGGCGGCTTGTTCGTGCTGCAGCAGCATCTGGTTCGGCGCGATCGCCGGCGCCACCGCGGCCTCATGCAGGATCTGCTGACGCGGCGCGTGCACCACCAGGGTGCCGGCGACCATGTCGCCGAGACGGCGGCCCCAGGGATCGATCAGGCACGTGGTCAGCCCGACCGCGTAGCCGACCGGCAAGGCATCGACCACGCGCAACAGATTGCGGGTGAACGACGCCATCCAGCCGACCGGCGCGCCGTCGGCGGCGACCACGCGCAGGCCCAGCGCCCATTTGCCCGGCGTGCGGCCCTGCATCAGCACTTCGAACAGCACCGAGTAGAACCAGCTCAGCACGAAACTGATCAGCATCAGCAGCGCGTAGCCGACGCCACCGAACAGGCCTACGAGCGCCTGCAGAAACGCGGTGTAGATGGCGCCGCGCGCGGCCAGATCGATCGCGTACGCCAGCGCCCGCGGCACCGGACCGGCCGCGCGCAGGTGCAGGGCCACCCCTTCGGGTGTCACCACCTGGCGGTACGTGTCGAGCATCAGGCGTTGACGACCTTGGTGTCGGCCAGCAGGTCGTGCAGGCAGCGGCTTTCCTCGCCGAAGATCCACAGCACGTTGGCCAGGGCGAACAGGCCGCCGAGGCAGGGCACTTGTTCGATCACCCCGGTGACCACCATGCGCAGGCCCAGGATGCGGCCGAAGCTGGCCGGCGAGCCGTCGTTGCGCACGATCTTGATATTCATCCAGCGCTTGCCCAGCGTCTGCGAGGTCTGGTACAGCAGCACCAGCTGATAGATCGCCAGGCCCAGCACGGCCAGGCCGCAAATCACCATGCCGGTGATCTGCAGCGGAGTGAAATCCGGGGTCTCGCCGTTTTGTTGCGGGTTCATCGCCACGATCACGATCAACGGCACCAGGCAGGCCATCTGCAAACCCCAGTCGATCAGGCGCGCGACCAGACGGATGCCGCGATCGGCCTTGGCGCTTTGGTCCCACATTTCGGCGGGCAACGGCGGCGGCGCGCTCGGCGCGGCGTACGGATTCTGCGTTTCTTCCATGTCGCGATGACTCCCTGAGTCCTGCTTTCCCCTGCCGCGACTGTAAACGCGGCCGCCGGGCCTGACTAGCCCGACAACATGCCCAGGTAGCGGTCCTTGAGGCGGACATAGTGCTGCGCGCTGTATTGCAGTTGCTCGATCTCGCGCTCGCTCAGGCGGCGCGCCAGCCGGGCCGGATTGCCGACCCACAGCTCGCCCTCGCCGACCACCTTGCCCGGCGCGATCACCGCGCCGGCGCCGACGAAGCCGAAGCGCATGATCCGGGCGCCGTCGAGAATCTTCGCGCCCATTCCGATCAGGGCGAACTCATCCACGGTGCAGGCGTGGATGATGGCGCCGTGGCCGACGGTCACGTCGTTGGCGATCACCGTCGGCAGCCCGCCGGGGCGGGTGAACGGGCCTTCGTGGGTGACGTGGACGATGCTGCCGTCCTGGATGTTGGTGCGCGCGCCGATGGCGATCGAATTGACGTCGCCGCGGACCACGCAGCCGGGCCAGATCGAGACGTCGTCGGCCAGGGTGACCGCACCGATGATGGTGGCGGCGGGATCGACGTAAACGCGTTCGCCGAGGGTGGGGAAACTGTCGAGATAGGGGCGCAGGCTCATGCGGGCATTGTAAGCGGTGCGCGCGGCGAACAGCCGCGGCGGCGCGGTTTGGGCTCAGCCGGCAAGGCGGCCGATGCGCCGCGGCGGTCGAACGGCCGGCGCCCGCGGCGCGGCCGTTCAACCGTCCAGGCAGCGCCGCGCGGCATCGCGCACGCGCGGGTCCGGGTCGGCCAGGGCGGCTTCGACCGCCGCGTGCCAGGGCCGCGCATCGGACCTCCAGTCGCTCAGGCCCAGGACCGAAAACCAGCGCACCTCGGGATCGTCGTCCCGGCCGATGCGCTCGGCCAGCGCCGGCAGGATGCGCTCGCCGGCGCGCGCGCCGAGGCCGCGCTCGCTCAGCACGATGGCCGCGTGCCGGCGCACGAACGGAAAGCGCGAACGCAGTCCGCGCAGTGCTTCGTCGATGTCCTGCGCGCGCAGGGTGCCGTATCCGCTGCCGGGCTTGAGGATTTCCAGCGCCTGCGCCGCGGTTCGCGCCGGCCCGGCGAGCAGGCGCTCCAGCACCGCGTAATCGAGCCGGCAGCGGCTGCCGTCGCGCGGATGCCGGTACGGCGCGCACAGGCCTTCGAGCGCCGGGGTGCCGGCGCCGCGTTCGAGCTGGGCGAACAACCAGTCGTTGTCGCCCAGCAGCGCCAGCGAACGCGCCGCCCAGGCGCGCGCGGAGTCTTCGCCGCGTTCGCCCGCCTGCCGCCGCAAGGCTTCGACAACTTTCGTCGTGGCTTCGCCGATGCGTCCGAGCAGCATCGCAGCGCGCCAGTCGCATGCGTCCGCGCGCAAGCGCGCGAGCAATGCCGGCACCGCCGCGGCGCCGATCGCACACCAGCGCTCGTCGATTTCTTCCCAGCCCAGCAGACTGTCGTGGCGTCGCGCCAGTTCGACCAGAGCCTCGGCGCGCGCCGACGGCGCCAGCGCCTCGATGCGCGCGCGTTCTCGCTCGATCGCCAGTTGCTCGGGAAACAAGCGCGTGAAGACCGGCTCATCCAGACATTGACGCAGCAAGGTTTCGGCGTGCTCTTCGTCGTGCACGAACACGACGAACAGCGGCGCCCGCATCGGCAGCGCGGCGAGCGCCTCGGCGATCCTGCGACAGGCCGCGACCAGCGCCTGCAACCAGCGCCGTTCGCTGTCCAGCCACTGCTCGCGGCTAGCGTCGCGGGCGTGGCGATCGAGCCGCGCGGCCCACTCGCACAGGGCCGGGCCGGCGAAGTCGAGCTCCGGCCATTGCCAGTCCGGCGGATTCCAGGCCTCGCTGTGGAATTCGCGCGGCGGATCGCTCATCGGCGTGTCGCGGCCGAGCGCCTGCAGGCTGTTGGCGGCCAGCGACGGCAAATAGATCGGCCCGTCGAGTTCGCGGTACGCGCCGTACAGCGCGGCCGCATAGAAGGCCTGCTCGGGATGGCGGGCGAACAATGTGCGCAGCGCCGCCGTCGCATCGGCGACGAGGCAGTCTTCGACGGCGTTCCAATCGATCAACGGCGGCTCCCGCGTCCGGCTGTGGCGCGCAGCCTGCCCGAGCGGCGGGCGGTTCGGCCAGTGGCCGCTGTCATCGTCCGCCCATGCGCGGCGCAAACCGGAACATGGGCGTGCGATCGACTCGCGCCCGCGCCGCACAACGGCCGCCGTCGCCCCCTTGCTTGGCCTCTCGCGCCCCGTCGCCGGCACACTTCCGTGCCGCCGGGACGACTACACTGCCGCGTATGGACATTCTCGCCGACACCCCGATCGCCGACCTTGCCGCCACCCGCGAGCGCCTGCGCGCCGCCTGGCAGGCGCGCAAGCCCGATTACGCCCAGCGCCGCGCCGATCTGATCCGCCTGCGCGACGTATTCCGCGAGCGCGGCCCGGAAATGGACGCGGCGATCCGCGGCGACTTCGGCCATCGCTCCAGCCACGAGAACCTGTTGTCCGAAGTCATGATCACCCAGGCCGAGATCGACCACGCGCTCGGCCGCCTGCGGAGCTGGATGCGCCCGCGCGGCGCGTCGGTGGGCTGGCGCTTCTGGCCGGCGCGCGCGGAGATCCGGCCCGAACCGGTCGGCGTGGTCGGCATCCTGTCGCCGTGGAATTACCCGGTGAACCTGGCCCTGGTGCCGTTGGTGTCGGCGATCGCCGCCGGCAATCACGTCTATCTGAAGCCGTCCGAACACACCCCGCGCGTCGCACGATTCCTGCGCGAATTGCTGGCCGAAGTATTCCCGGAAGACCGCGTGGCCGTGGCGATCGGCGGGCCCGAGGTCGGCGCGGCGTTTTCCGCGCTGCCGCTCGACCATCTGCTGTTCACCGGTTCGACCGCGGTCGGGCGCAAGGTCATGGCCGCGGCCGCGCCCAACCTCACCCCGGTCACGCTGGAACTGGGCGGCAAGGCGCCGGCGCTGATCTGCGCCGACTATCCGATCGAACAGGCCGCCGCGCGCATCGCCAGCGGCAAGTGGTTCAACGCTGGACAGACCTGCATCGGCGTGGACTATGTGCTGGTCGATGCGGCGCGCCGCGACGAACTGGTCGCCGCGCTGCTGCGGCAATTGCAGCAGCGCTACGGCGATCTGGTGGAGCCGCGCGACTACACCCGCATCATCAACGCCAGCCAGTACGCGCGGTTGTCGAGTTACCTCGACGATGCGCGCACGCGCGGCCTGCGCATCGAAGAGCCCTTCGCCGGCACCGCCCCGCGCGAGCAGCGCGAAGCCGAACGCATCTTCCCGCCGGCGCTGGTGATCGAACCGGGCATGGACGCGCTGGTGATGCAGCACGAAATCTTCGGGCCGATCCTGCCGATCCTGAGCTACCGCACGCTCGATGAAGCCATCGCCCGCATCAATGCGCTCGACCGTCCGCTGGCGCTGTATCCGTTTGGCCACGATTCGGCGCAGATCGAAAAGATCCTGACCCAGACCCTGTCCGGCGGCGTCACCGTCAACGACACCCTGCTGCATTTCGGCGCCCACGACCTGCCCTTCGGCGGCATCGGTCCCAGCGGCATCGGCGCCATCCACGGCCGCAACGGCTTCGATACTTTCAGCAAGCTGCTGCCGGTGTTCTATCAGCGCTCCAAGGCCGGCAGCGACATGATCAAGCCACCGTACCGGGGCAAGATCGACGCGATGATCCGCTGGCTGGCGAAGTGAGCGGCGGCGGATAAGCTGTCGCGCCGGGCCGATGCAGCGTTCGATCCGGACTTACCCATCAGCGAAGGCCCCGATGAACTTCCCAGCCTTTCTTGTCGCGGCCGCCTGCCCTGCCGTGCTCGCCGCTTCGCTCGCGGCCGGTGCGGCCGAACCCGTCCGGGTGCCGTCCGACATCGAGCTCAGGCGCGGCGCGAACGACGTCGTGGCGAAAGTGGACAAGTGCCGTATCCGCCTGAAGATCGACGATGGCGACTATTTCTGGACCTCGCCTTCGTCCGCCGACGCGGTGTTCTACCGGCCATCCGGAAAATTCTCCCGCGCCAACGCGCCGTACCTTCAGAAGCTGGATGTGGAGACGTACTCCGGCGTGTACTGGGACTACATAAAACCCAGGCCGCACGCTGAGCCCTGGTTCGGCCTGCGCTGCACGGCCAGCACTACCGAGCCGACTACCTATGTGGACGCCAACTGCCCGGCGCGGAAGAACGGCGGCGTCTGGGTGCTGACCGAGGCGGCGGCGCGGTTGCCCAAGGCCGCGATCGAGCCGATCGCAGGCAAGGGCTGGGACGGGTTCGTGGTGTCGTTCGAATCCAAAACCCCGGGACTGCGCTCGCTGACCTTCTGCGCCGTGGGCGCGAACACGCTGATGGGGCAGGCGAGCTACCCCAGCAGGCGGAAACACAGCCTGGAGTCGATCAAGCGGGTGCTGCGGACGCTCGAATTCGTCGATTGAACCCGCCGGCCGAGACCGCGGCCCCCGTCCGTGTGCCGACATCGCGCCGCCCTGCGGCTACACTTCGCCCATGAAAATCGTCAGCTGGAACGTCAACTCCCTCAACGTGCGCCTGCCGCATCTGGAACAGTGGCTGGCCGGGTTCGCGCCCGATGTGGTCGCGCTGCAGGAAACCAAGCTCGAAGACAGCCGCTTCCCGGACACCGCGCTGATCGGCGCCGGCTACCGCAGCGTGTTCGCCGGGCAGAAGACCTACAACGGCGTGGCGATCCTCTCGCGCGAAAGCGCGCAGGACGTGCAGATCGGCATCCCCGGGTTCGAGGACGAGCAAAAGCGCGTGATCGCCGCGACCGTGGGCGGCGTGCGCATCGTCAACCTCTACGTGGTCAACGGCCAGGACGTGGGCACGGACAAGTACGCCTACAAACTGCGCTGGCTCGATGCGGTGCATGCCTGGGTCGCGCAGGAAATCCAGCAGCATCCGGACCTGATCGTGCTCGGCGATTTCAATATCGCGCCCGAAGCGCGCGATACCCACGACCCGGCGGTGTGGAACGAGAACCACATCCTCACCTCCACCGCCGAGCGCGACGCGCTGCAGCGCCTGCTCGCGCTGGGCCTGCACGACGCCTATCGCCTGCATAACCAGGAAGACGGCCAGTTTTCGTGGTGGGATTACCGTCAGGCCGGCTTCCGCCGCAACCTCGGCCTGCGCATCGACCTGACCCTGATCTCCGAATCGCTGCGCGCGCGTTGCGTGGCCGCCGGCATCGACCGCGAACCGCGCACCTGGGATCGTCCGAGCGATCATGCGCCGGCGTGGGTGGAGTTGGCGGGCTGATTGATCGGGAATCGGGATTCGGGATTCGGGATTCGGGATTCGGGATTCGCAAGATTCTGCGTAAGCCGCGAGGTCTTTTGTGGGAGGGGCTTCAGCCCCGATGCCTTTCGATCAGCTGCTGCGATCGGAACGGAAAGCATCGGGGCTGAAGCCCCTCCTACAATAAAACCTGATCCCTCTCACGACAAAGGCCCGGCTTGCGCCGGGCCTTCGCTTTTTCGCGTATCGATGCCGGATCGCTAAGCCGCGATCAACGCACCCGTCCGCGACGGAACAGATTCACGATCGCCAGCAGCACCACCGCGCCGACCAGCGACAGCAGCAGTCCGGACAGATTGAACGCGCCGCTGTTGATGGTGCCGCCGCCGATGCCGGCCACGCCGCCGAGCCAACCGCCGAGGAACGAACCGACGATGCCGACGATGATGTTGAGGAAGATGCCCTGCTGACCGTCGGTCCTCATGATCATGCTGGCGATCCAGCCGATGACGCCGCCTACGACAAGCCAGATGATTAAGCCGGTAATGTTCATGCGCGTTCTCCTGACGATTCCTGATGAATACATACAGCGATCGTGTGCCTGTACGCACTATCGATCGCTGTCCCCTGAACGGGCGACGCAGTCAGTCTGGAGCGTGCTACGTGATGGCAACGTCGAAGTGCGCATTGGCGATCCGTGAAGAAACGCACGGCTTTTCATGCAGATGAACAAGCTGTGATTTGGCGGGCTTCGACCTCGTTGCAAGAATGAAAAATCGTTGCGGGAATGAAAAACCCGAACGCGTTTCGCTTCTGCATCATGGCGACGGCCGCGCGCGGCGCGACGCAGCGATGAGCGTGAAGAAGATCGCCGATGCCGCGCGAGGAAGGCCGCGACGCGGATGAACCGTTCACTCGCGCAACCGCCTCACTCTTGCGAATGCAGCATCGCTTCCAAGGCATGCCGCGGCAACTTGCCGGTTTCGTTGCGCGGCAACGCGCTCACGCAGCGCAGCGGGCGCGGCAGGAACACCGGGTCGATGCTCTGCCGCAGCGCGTGCAGGATCTGCGCTTCGCTCAAGCCCGGCGCGACCGCCAGCGCGGCGATGCGACGCACGCCGAAATGGTCGGCGGCATCGAGCTGAAACACCACGCCGTCGCGCACGCCGTCGATGGCGAGCAGCTTGCGGGTTAGATCGCCAAGCGAAGCGCGCTTGCCGGCGATCTCCAGCAGATCGGCGCTGCGACCGCGCAGCACGAAACGGCCGTCGGCCTCGACTTCCATCAGATCGGCCAGCACCACCGGTTCGGGCAGATGCGGCGCGTGGATCGCGGTGCCGTCGGGCTGCGGACACACGCGCACGCCGGGCAGCGGCGTCCACGCCTCTTCCAGCGCGGTGCGACGGCGCGCGAACACGCAGGTCTCGGTGGAGCCGAACACTTCGCGCACTTCGCAGCGGTAACGCGCTTCGGCGGCCTGGGCCAGCTCCACCGGCAGCGGCGCGGTGGCCGAGACGATGCCGGCCAGCGCCGGCAGTTCGACGCCGGATTCGACCAGCGCGCGCAGATGCACCGGCGTGGTCACCAGCAGCGGCGGCGTATCCGCATCGCTCAGGGCGCGGGCGACATCGCCTGGAAAAAACGGCCGATGCGCATGCACCGCGACCGGCCCGAGCAGCGGCAGCAGCACCGACATCTCCATGCCGTACATATGCTGCGGCGGCACGGTCGCGACCAGCGGAGTGATCTCGCCGACGCGCAGCAAGTCCTGCAGCGCGGCCAGGTTCTGCGCGGTGCTGGTGCGGAACGCGTTCCAGGTCTTGTGATTGGGCTTGGGCTGGCCGGTGCTGCCGGAGGTGAAGCCGATCGCCAGCAAGGCCTGCGCATCGACCTGCAGCGGTTCGCCCTCGGCCTGCTCCAGCGTGTCGGCCAGGCGCAGATAGCGCGGCGGCGTCGGGTCCAGCGGCAGATCGCCGATGCAGTAGCTGTCCGGATAACGCACCAGCACGTCGTCGATCACCGCCGGGGCGCGCGAGGACGGCAGCAGATTGGCCTGTCCGCGCAGCGCCACCGCGCACAGCGCGACCAGGAAGCGATAGCGGTTCTCGCACAGATTCACCGCGCACGCGGCCTGCGGCAGGCGGGCGGCCAGCGCACGTACTTCGCGTTCGAAGCGCGCGCGTTCGATCCGCGGCCCGCCGCCGAAGGCGAGCATGCGTCCGGGCGCGCCGGCGACCAGATCGAACCACTGCGCGGTGCGCGCTAGACCCTGGCTGAGCGGAACCTGGCTCGGATCGATAACCGCTGACATCAATATGGTTTCCCGCGGCCGCGGCCGCTTTCATTGCCTGCAACTTGCCCGGCTCCGCCTGATCGCAGGCTGACGGCCGTCGCGGCCGCCCAGCTCCACTTCAGGAACGGTGTCACGCCCCCGCGTGCACACCTCGAACGAACCCGGTCCCCAGGCGTTTAGCTTACGCTGACTGGGCCGCCACCCGCCAAGCCGCCCTCGTTCATGTCCCTGTCCGCTCGTTCACCTTCGTCCGCCGCCGCGTCCGGCGACGCGGCGCCGCGCTGGGTCTGGCTGCCGCACCCGCACGGCGCGCCGGCCGAGCCGCAGGCGCGCGGCTGGCTCGCCGGGCAACTGGACGATGCCGGGCTGACGCTGTCGCGCGACGATCGCCAGCGCCCGCACCTGGACCCGCCGCACCAGGACTACGACTGCAACTGGAGCCACAGCGGCGAGCATCTGCTGGTCGCGCTGGCGTATCGCGCCCAGGTCGGCGTGGACCTGGAGCGGCTGCATCGGCGGCCGCGCGCGGTCGAGATCGCCCAGCGCTATTTCACCGCGCCCGAAGCGCAGTGGCTGGCCGCGCACGGCGATCGCGACCTCGCCTTCCTGCGCCTGTGGTGCGCGAAGGAAGCGGTGTTGAAGGCGCACGGGCACGGGCTGTCGTACGGCCTGGACAAGCTGCGGTTCGAGGAACGCGGCGAGGGCCTGGTGTTGGTCGAATGCGATCCCGGGCTCGGGATGCCGCAGCAATGGCGGTTTTGCGAGATCGAGCCGGCGCCGGGATATCTGGGTGCGTTGGCGTGGCGGCCTTGGGGTTGATGGGCTTGCTGCGGTTTCGTCGCAGGTGGGGTTCGGGTCTGGGCTGAAGCTCCCTCCCACAAAAGATTCCGAGCGCACGCAGACCCTCCGGTAGCGCCGCCCCTGTTCGCTGCGCAATTACCGATGTCTTTTGTGGGAGGGAGCTTCAGCCCCGACCCAAGCCGCGGCACAACTCCAGCCACCCGCGCCATCGGCGATAATCGCCGCAATGAATACCCCCGTCTCCCTCCCGCCCGGGCTGCGCACCGAGCTCGAAGCCGGCCTGTCCGCGCTCGCCCTCGACCCGGCCCTGTCCGCGCCGCTGCTGGACTACCTGGCCCTGCTCGCGCGCTGGAACCGCACCTACAACCTCACCGCGGTGCGCGATCCGCAGGACATGGTCGGCAAGCACCTGCTCGATTCGCTGGCCATGCACCGCTATGTCGATGCGCTGGCCGCGCGCGGCGGCGCTCTGGCCGACCTGGGCACGGGCGCCGGCCTGCCCGGCATTCCGCTGGCGATCGTCAAGCCCGGCCTGCGCGTGACCCTGGTCGAAAGCGCCGGCAAGAAGGCCCGCTTCATGCGCGAGGCGCTGCGTCAGCTCGGCCTGAAGGACGCGCGCGTGGCCGAATCGCGGATCGAGGCCTTCGCCGAACCCGGCGCCTACGACGCCATCACCGCGCGCGCCCTGGCCACCTTGCCGCTGATCCTGGAACTCGGCGGCCACCTGCTCAAGACCGGCGGCGTGCTGCTGGCGATGAAGGGCCAGCGCCCGGACGAGGAAATCGCCGCGCTGCCGCAAGGCTGGGAAGTCCGCGCGCTCGAGCCGATGACCGTGCCCGGGCTGGCCGCCGAGCGCCACATGGTCGTGATCGGCCGCCAGGGCGAAGGCTGAGCCGCCACTGCGGCGGGCCTGCGACCATACGCCGGGCCGCGCAACCGTCTGTCTCGCGGCGCGGCGGCGCCCGCCCACCCGGCCGCGAGCCCGCGTCAAGCGCGAGGCAGCCGGCGCGGGCATAATCCCCAGTCCGGTCGGCGCCTGGCGCCGGACGCCGTCGTTACTCAATTCACTCCGCAACAAGCAGGGGACGAGCCGCATGGCCCGCATCATCGCCGTCGCCAATCAAAAAGGCGGGGTCGGCAAGACCACCACCGCGGTCAACCTGGCCGCCGCGCTCGCACGCACGCCCAAGCGGGTGCTGCTGGTCGATCTGGACCCGCAAGGCAACGCCACGATGGGCAGCGGCGTGGATAAGCGCCAGCTGGAAGACACGGTCTGCGACGTCCTGCTCGGCGAAGCCGACGCCGCCGCGACCATCGTGCGCGCGCCGGAAGACTTCGACCTGCTGCCGGCCAACATCGACCTGACCGCGGCCGAAATCAGCCTGATGAACCAGGACGCGCGCGAGCAGCGGCTCAAGCGCGCGCTGGCGCCGCTGCGCGGCAACTACGACTACATCCTGATCGACTGCCCGCCGGCGCTGTCGCTGCTGACCTTGAACGCGCTGACCGCGGCCGATTCGATCATCGTGCCGATGCAGTGCGAGTACTACGCCCTGGAAGGCCTGAGCGCGCTGGTCGATACCATCGAGGCGCTCAAGGCCAACCTGAATCCTTCACTGGAAATCGAGGGCGTGTTGCGCACCATGTTCGACGTGCGCAACAACCTCGCCAATGCCGTGTCGGCCGACCTGACCACCCACTTCGGTGACCGCGTGTTCCGCACCATCGTGCCGCGCAACGTGCGCCTGGCCGAAGCACCCAGCTACGGCCAGAGCATCGTCGGCTACGACAAGACCAGCCGCGGCGGCATCGCCTACCTGGGTCTGGCCGGCGAAGTGCTGCGCCGCCAGCGCGAACGCGAACAGGCCGCCAAAGCCGCCAAGACCGCCGTGGGCGCGGAGACCCCTGCATGAGCAACCCCGCCAAGAAGCGCGGCCTGGGCCGCGGCCTGGAAGCCCTGCTCGGCCCGAAAGCCGCCGCCGAGGCGCCGACCCTGGTCGAAGCCCAGCCCGGCGACATGCTGCGCAACTTGCCGGTCGATTCGCTGAGCGCCGGCAAGTACCAGCCGCGCAAGCACTGGGACGAAGCCAAGCTGGCCGAGCTGGCCGAATCGATCAAGGCCCAGGGCGTGATCCAGCCCATCGTGGTCCGCGAGATCGGCGAAAAGGGCGGCAAGACTTACGAAATCATCGCCGGCGAACGCCGTTGGCGCGCCTCGCGCCTGGCCGGGCTGGCGGAAATCCCGGTGGTCATCCGCGAAGTCGATGACCGCACCGTGGTGGCGATGGCGCTGATCGAGAACATCCAGCGCGAAGACCTCAACCCGCTGGAAGAAGCCACCGCGCTGCAGCGGCTGATCGACGAATTCGACCTTACCCACGCCCAGGCCGCCGAAGCGGTCGGCCGTTCGCGCGCGGCGGTGTCCAACCTGCTGCGCCTGCTGGAACTGCCGGGCGAGATCCGCGTCCTGGTCGAGACCCGCGCCCTGGAAATGGGCCACGCCCGCGCCCTGCTGACCCTGCAGCCGCAAGCGGCGATCGCGCTGGCGCGCCAGGCCGCCGAACTGGGCTGGTCGGTGCGCGACGTCGAACACCGCGTGCAGCAGCTGGCCGCCGGCAAGATCCCGGTGTCGGGCAAGGCCAAGCCGGTCAAGGCCAAGCCGCAGGCCGACATCGCCACGCTCGAGCGCGAGCTGTCGGAATCGCTCAACACCAAGGTCAACGTCCTGCATGGCCGCGGCGGCAAGGGCCGGCTGGTGATCCACTACACCGACCTGGATTCGCTGGACGGGGTGCTGGAGCGGTTGCGCGGCAAGGTCGACGCCTGACCCGCATCCCGGCCGCGTGCATCCCTACCGCTACCGCGTTTCGTTGAGCCTGAGCCATCCCGACGCCGACTTGCGCGAACTGGGCGAGGCTCTGGACGTCCGCCCCGCCCGCGCTGTCAGAGCCGGCGATCCGCGCGTCACCCCGAAAGGCACACTGCTGCCGGGTGCGTACCGCGAATCGAGCTGGAGCGGCGACCTCACTCCCGAAGCCGATGCCCAGGCCTCGGACGACGAGCATCTGGAAACCTTCCTGGAAGCGCAGCTCGACCGTCTGGCCAGACACTCCGACCGGCTGCGCGCCTTCCGCGACGACGGCGGGCAGGCCAGGTTCTTCATCGGCCTGTTCTGCGATGCCAACACCGGGCTGGTGCTGTCGCCGGCCCTGATGGCCAAGGCCGCCGCGCTGGGGATCGAGCTCGGATTCGATATTTATCCGCCGGACCCGCCCGGCACCGGCGACACTCCGGCTTGAGCACCGGCTCGATTCTTTCCCACTAGCCTGAGCGCACCGCCGCTAGGCGGGCCGGAAAACGACCGTCCTGTGACGATTCGCGCCGGCGGGATTGGGGTAATCCACTAAACTTGTGCATTCGCTTTCGCTGAACACGCCTGCCGGGCCTTCCCGGCCGGGTCGAAGCGTCGTCGCCGCACTACGAACCACACCACTAAGAAGGAGATACACATGAAATGGATGGCCGCCGCCGCATTGATGCTGGCACCGGTTATGGCTTGGGCGCAGACCGGGTCGTGCCCGGAACTGAAGAATCCCGAGTTGAAGTGGAATCAGCGCCAAGGCGCCAACTACACGATCTGCTACCTCGAACTGCCCAACAGCCTGGGCACGGGCACCGGTTTCGGCGTCTACCTGGGCACCCGCACCTTCAAGCCGGCCAAGAAGGCCCGCGCCGAGAAGGGCAGCGTGGGCAGCCAACAGGTGCAGTGGTTCACCAAGCAAACCGTCAACAACCTGCGTCCGTACTCGCGCGAAACCCTGGTCAACCTGCCGGGCGAAAAGCCCAAGAGCAAGGTCAAGGTCTACGTGTGGATCGACGCGGCCACCGCCGAGCAGCTCAACGAGGGCTTCGCCCTGGCCAAGCAGGTGGCGGTGCAGTAATCCCGCCGCCGCAGCGCGCGCCGGGCGGACGCCGCCCGGAAGCGCGCACGCGGCCCAGGCCAGCGTGTTTTCCGCGCACGCCGCAGGGCACCGGGCGGATTTTCCGCGTGCGCATCGACGCGAAACCGGAACACGAATTAGGCGACACTTTGCGCCTCATCAGCCGACTCCACTTCGAATGACCATCCTAGTCACCGGCGCAGCCGGCTTCATCGGCGCCAACGTCTGCCGCGCCCTGCGCGCGCAAGGCCGCGCGGTCGTCGGCCTGGACAACTACAACGACTACTACGATCCGCAGATCAAGCGCGACCGCGTGGCCGCGCTATGCGCGGACGTGGATATCCGCGCGCTGGATCTGGGCGATCGCGACGGCCTGGCCGCGCTGTTCGACGAGTTCGCCTTCGAGCGCGTGGTGCACCTGGCCGCGCAGGCCGGCGTGCGTTACTCGCTGACCAATCCGCATGCCTACGTGGACAGCAATCTGGTCGGCTTCGTCAATCTGCTGGAGCTGTGCCGCCATCGCGGCGTGCAGCACCTGGCGTATGCGAGTTCGTCCTCGGTGTACGGCGATTCGGCCACGCCGCCGTTCTCGGAAGACCAGCGCATCGACCAGCCGCGCTCGCTGTACGCGGCGACCAAGGCCGCCAACGAATTGATGGCGCACACCTACGCGCATCTGTACGGACTGCGCGCCACCGGCCTGCGCTTCTTCACCGTCTACGGGCCGTGGGGCCGGCCGGACATGGCGCCGCTGCTGTTCTCGCGCGCGGTGCTGGCGGGCCGGCCGATCGACGTGTTCAACCACGGCAAGATGCGCCGCGACTTCACCTACATCGACGACATCGTCGCCGGGGTGATCGGCGCGCTCGACCATCCGCCCGAGTCCGACCCGCCGCATCGGGTGTTCAACCTGGGCAACCACACCCCGGTCGAGCTGGAGCGGTTCATCGAGGTCATCGCCGACGCCGCCGGCCGCCCGGCGCAGAAGGTCTACAAGCCGATGCAGCCCGGCGACATGGTCGAGACCATGGCTGACACCTCACGCGCTCAGGCCGCGTTCGGCTTCGAGCCGGCGACGACGATCGAGGTCGGATTGCCGCGCGTGGTCGAATGGTGCCGGAGCTATTTCGGCGACAATGCCTGACGTTTCAGTCGTATAGTGCGGGTAAATCGATAATTCGCCGATGTTCTCCACCCGCCGGTCGCCGTGGGCGGGCGGCGAAATCAGCGATCGCCCCGCGCCGACATCCCGCCGACATCGGCTCATTCATGGTCCGGCGTCCCGAACCCGCCTCCGGGCCGTTCACTCAGACACACCAGAAGCTTAAGCTGCGCGTGTTTTTTGCAGCTCTTGTGACGTTTGTCGTCTGGGCACGCTTTAACACTTTGTAATCCGCTGTCGCCCCAGGACGGGCTCGCCTCGATGCGACCCGGCCCGGCTTCGCCGCCGCGTTCATCACCCCGCGCCGACACGGCCTCGGGCGCAAATACCCGTATTACTCGCGAGCTTCATTCATGACGCAAACCCCCCAGTTGTCCGTCGTGGTCCCGGTATTCAACGAACAGGACAACGTCGCCCCCTTGGTCCAGGAGATCGTCACCGCCCTGCGCGGCGTGGCCGATTTCGAGATCGTCTACATCGACGACCACTCGCGCGACGGCACCCTGGCCGCGCTGGAAGCCCTGAAAGCCGGCGTGCCTGAACTGCGCGTGCTGCACCACGTCACCCAGAGCGGGCAGAGCACGGCGGTGCGCAACGGCGTCAAGGCCGCGCGCGGCGCCTGGATCGCGACCCTGGACGGCGACGGCCAGAACGATCCGGCCGACATCCCCAAGCTGCTGGCCAAGCGCGCCGAATCCGGCCCCGAGGTCAAGCTGTTCGCCGGCTGGCGGGTCAACCGCCAGGACTCGGGCAGCAAGCGCTGGGCGTCGAAGTGGGCCAACGCGATCCGCAGCCGCATGCTGCGCGACGACACCCCCGACACCGGCTGCGGCATCAAGCTGTTCGAGCGCGCCGCGTTCATGGAACTGCCTTACTTCGACCACATGCACCGCTACCTGCCGGCGCTGATGCAGCGCGCCGGCTGGAAGACCCTGAGCGTGCCGGTCAACCACCGCCAGCGCAGCACCGGCGTGTCCAAGTACAACAACCTCAATCGCGCCCTGGTCGGCATCAGCGACCTGCGCGGAGTGGCATGGCTGATCCGCCGCGGCAAGCTCACCCAGATCGTCGAACGCTGAGGCCGCCGCCATGGACTTCATGAATTCGCCGATCGAGTGGCTGGCCTGGACCGGCCTGCACATGTCGCCGTGGAAGCTGATCGGCCTGATCGGCGCGCTGATGTTCGGCGGCCGCTGGCTGGTGCAGTTCATCGCCAGCAAGCGCCACGGCAAGCCGGTGATCCCGCGCGCGTTCTGGTACATGAGCCTGGTCGGCAGCGTGATGACGCTGAGCTACTTCGTGTTCTCGCAGAAGCAGGACTCGGTGGGCGTCATCCAGAACCTGTTCCCGGCCTTCACCGCTGCCTACAGCCTGTACCTGGACATCAAGCACCGCGGCTGGCGCCGCGATCGCGCCAGCCACTGAGGCGCGGGCCGGGCACCGGGATCAGTCGAGGATCTCGCAGCCTTCCGGCATCCGGATCCAGCCCGAGCGCCTGTCGTCGTAGACCGACACCCACGGCGGCGGGAAGTCCGGCTCGGCGAAGGCGCCGACCGCGATGGTGACGAACGCTTCCAGACCTTCGGCCCGCCAATAGACGGTGGAGCCGCAGTTCGGGCAGAAGCCGAACCGGGCCGAACTGCCGCTGTCGCCTTGTCGCACGTATTCGCGCGACTCGCCCTGGATCGCTACCGCCTCGCGCGGGAACCGCGCCTGCCAGCCGAACGCGCTGCCGGTGCGGCGGCGGCAACACAGGCAGTGGCAGGCCGAGACCCGTACCGGATCGCCTTCGCAGGTCAGACTCAGTTGGCCGCAATCGCAGGATGCAGTGCGACGGATCATGCGGATCTCCTTGGCTGGGCTGGGAATGGATAAGGGGCTCGCGGCCCAGTTCGGGAGAATATCGCGGCTCTCCGCCCGGCCGCCGGGGTCGTGGCCGGCAAGTGCTTGTTCCGACTTGGATTTGCCGGCATAATGCGCGGCTCGCTGTGTCCGGCGGCCCTTAGGGGCATCACCGGGCGGCCCTCGGAAGCGCGATTCCGGGCCGCCACGTACGGCGAGAATCCTTACCTGTATCGCGCGGTGCCAGCCTTCGAAAGAACGCGGTGCCGGGGCCGCCGCCTCCCTGGCCAAGGGAAGCAAGACTCCTTTCGAGGTGCGTAATGTCCCGCGTATGCCAAGTAACGGGCAAGCGAACGACGACCGGCAACAACGTCTCGCATGCCATGAACAAGACCCGCCGCCGTTTCCTCCCCAACCTGCACGAGCGCCGCTTCTGGGTCGCCAGTGAGAACCGTTGGGTGAAGCTGCGCGTTTCCGCCCATGCCCTGCGCACCATCGACAAGAACGGTATCGATTCCGTCCTCGCCGAACTCCGCGCACGCGGCGAAAAGATCTGAGGAGGATCGAACCATGGCTTCCAAGCGCGACAAGATCCGCCTGATCTCGACGGCGAATACCGGTCATTTCTACACGACCGACAAGAACAAGAAGAACACCCCGGCGAAGATGGAGGTCAAGAAGTATGACCCCGTCGTTCGCAAGCACGTGATTTATAAGGAAGGCAAGATCAAGTGACACAATGGCGCGTTCGCGCTTAGCGCGAACGCCTTTGCCATTGCGTCATCCCCGCGAAAGCGGGGATCCAGCGCCTTTAGAAGAAACCCGCCTACTCGGCGGGTTTTTTTTGGCCTGAGATTTTGTGAGGTTTAGACACGCCGCGACGAATTGCATCGGCGTTGCGAACGAATACCCCGAACAAGCGCGCCACCGTTGCCCCCTTTGAAAAAGGGGCGGACGCCCGGCGACAGTTGATGTCTGGGCCGCCGCTGATGGCGCGGGGGATTTGCTTTGGCTTTGCGGTTGCGGGGAAGAGCAAAGGCTAATCCCCCCAGCCCCCCTTTTTCAAAGGGGGGAACAGCAACAGCAACGGCAATAGCGTCGGTGTGTGGTCGATTGTGGGATACGCCGCGACGGCTGCATCGACACGACGATCAAGCACGCCACCATTGCCCCCTTTGAAAAAGGGGGCGGCGCCCGGCGACAGTTGATGTCTGGACCGTCGCTGATGGCGCGGGGGATTTGCTTTGGCTTTGCGGTTGCGGGGAAGAGCAAAGGCAAATCCCCCCTGCCCCCCTTTTTCAAAGGGGGGAACAGCAACAGCAACGGCAATAGCGTCAGTGTGTGGTCGGTTGCGGGATATCCCGCGACGGCTGCATCGACACAACGATCAAGCGCGCAACCGTTGCCCCCTTTGAAAAAGGGGGCGGACGCCCGGCGACAGTTGATGTCAGGGCCGTCGCTGATGGCGCGGGGGATTTGCTTTGGCTTTGCGGATGCGGGGAAGAGCAAAAGCGAAATCCCCCTGCCCCCCTTTTTTAAAGGGGGGAACAGCAACGGCAACGGCAACGACGACGACGACGACGACGACGACGACAACAGCCACTTGTCGTTTGCCGCTTCCCAAAGCAAAAAAGAAACCCGCCCGAAGGCGGGTTTCTACGCATTGCCGAACCCGCCGACCTCAGGGAATCACACCCCCGAAATACGTCGAAACCTGCGGCCAGATCAGCGAAATCTTCGCGCCGGAATTGAAGCAGCCGCCGAAGTGATGCAAGGCGATCGCCTTGCCGGTGGAACGCGCGATCACCGGCGAGCCCGAGCTGCCGCCCTCGGTGTCGCAGTAATAACCCACGTCGCTGTTGGGCGCGTTGCCGGTCACGCTCGGCGCATCGACGCGGCATTTGCCGCCGCTGTTCTGGGTGTCGGCGACGCTGAGCTCCTTCATGCGTCCACCCGGATGGCCGGCGATGAAGATGCCTTCGTTGGCGGTCGCCGCGCGCACGTCCAGGCCCAATGAGCCGAAGCTCGAGATGTTCGCGAAGTTCTTCACCGTGAACAGCGTGTAGTCGAGCGTGGTGTCGGTCTTGAGCATCTGGTCGCCCGCGACCTTGGTCACCGTCGCCTGCGCGCCGGTACAGGTGCTGCGCTGGTAGTTGAACCAGAACTCCGCGCCGGCCACGCCCGCGGCGGTGCTGATGCAGTGGTTGTTGGTGAACATCCGGTTGCTCGAACTCACCCGCCACGCCGTGCACAGGCTGCCGCCGCTCATGACCGCGCGCGCGACCGGCTTGGAGCCGTTGAAGGCCTGCGTGTCGCTGGTGGCGTAACAGGCCGCGGCCTGCTTGTTGTCGGTGCCGCAGATCGACTTACCGCCGACCTGGGTGCCGAGCAGACCTTCGTTCTGCAACTCCGGCAGCATGTCCTCGGGATAGCCTTCCAGATAACGCGACACCTTCACGCCGTGATCGGCGCGCCACGGCTCGCGCGCGGTGCCGACCAGACGCAGCACCGCGACCGGGCCGCTGATCGACATCGCGGAGAAACTGGTCTTGCCGTCCTGGCCCAGATCGGCGGCGACGGTGTGCGGGCCCAGTTGCTGCGCGCTGTAGCGATACACCTCGCGGCCATCGGGGCTGGACACTTCCAGGCTCACGCCGGCCGGCAGCGAGAAGCGATCGAAGTGCACCTTGATGAAGGACGCGTCCGGGGTGCGGATCTCCACCGGCTTGGTGCCGGCGTCGTTGCCGGCGCGGCCGACGCGGCCGGATGGGGCGCCCAGTTGCAGGTCGATGCTGCGCTGCTCAGCGATCTTCAACGGCACCGGCGCGGCCGGTTCGGTCTGCGCGGCGGCGAGCGCCGGCAACGCCAGACACAGGGCGCCCAACAGCAGGGCCGGGGCGAACTGCTTGCACTGTCCATACTTCATACGGTGTTCCTCCTGGAACGGTGGCGGCGCGGTCGCAATCGAAACGGGCAAGCGCACGTGCGCGCACCGCGAACGCGGCGGCGAACGTGCATGGCGGTTGCATGCGCCGATGAGAGAGTTGGATTGCGCACCGACAGCGACGGCTGCCGTGCGCGGCGACACTGGCAAATGCGCGCGGCCGAAACCGTGATCGCAGTGGATTACGCCGCATCGATGACTGGAAGCTTGACCGCCGGCTCAGCTGAATCGTGCCGAAGGTGGGGCAAGTTCAGTCTGAGCGCTGCGCTGCGGGGTGGAACGCGTCGCTTCGCCACCAGCGTGCGTTGGCTTTTTCAGCCATCGCGAAGAGCGTTTTCGTTGGCGGTATACGCAAGATCGGCGAAATCGAAAACGACGTGCATATGCCATCACGCGCCATCCAATTGCACGAATCGCATCTCGCGCACTCGATGCGCATCCGTGATCTCGCCTTCGCGAAATTTTCCAGTGCTGCCGATCAGATACGCGCGCCGATTCCGTGATCGCTGATGAAGTAGCGAGGTAAGACACGGATGCGCGTTCGTCGCAGACCCAATCGCCCATCTCGCTCGCGACGAAACGCAGATACGCCGGGCCACTTCGCCTTGCGATGCCCGCGAAGGTGAAGACCACATCCGGCAGTCAAGCCGGCGCACCGCTTCGGCGTGGATCGAACCCGCGACGACGCAGCAGCCGCCGCCTCGCCCCGGGCGGCGCCTGCCCATCTCCACCCCGACCCATGGCCCGCTGCACCCGTCCGCGCCCACCTACCCAAAGGTCGAACCCCCGCCGCGGCCCCGCGCCTGACCCCAGGCCTTACACTCGGCCGACCTCCCACTCAAGCCTGAAACGCCCTTGATTCCCGGCTGGATCCTGCTGCTGGTATCGGCCGGCTACGTCGGCCTGCTGTTCGCGGTCGCCTACTACGGCGATCAGCGCGAACGCACGCCGCGCGCGCGCTGGCTGCGCACCGCGGTGTATTCGCTGGCGCTGGCGGTGTACTGCTCCTCGTGGACCTTCTACGGCGCGGTCGGCACCGCCGCGCGCACCGGGCTAGGGTTCCTGCCGATTTACCTCGGCCCGCTGCTGATGCTGCTGTTCGGCTGGCGCATCCTGGAGCGGCTGGTGCTGATCTCCGGCGAGCACCGCATCGTCTCCATCGCCGACTTCCTGTCCTCGCGCTACGGCCGCGCGCCGGGGCTGGCGGCGCTGGTCGCGGCGGTCGCGCTGACCGCGGCGGTGCCCTACGTCGCCCTGCAGTTCAAGGCGGTGGCGATGAGCGTGCAGGTATTGGCGGGGGTGCCGTCCGACGCCGGCCTGCTCGCCGATCCGGCCTTCTACGTGGCGATGATGCTGGCGGTGTTCGCGATCCTGTTCGGCACGCGCCGGGTCGATGCGACCGAACACCACCACGGCATGGTGCTGGCGGTGGCGCTGGAATCGCTGGTCAAGCTGATCGCCTTCATCGCCATCGGCGTGTTCGCGCTGATCCATCTGCCCGGCCTGGGCAACTACGCGCAGCGCGTCGAACAGGCCGCGCGTGTGGTGATGCAGCCCGGCCTGCCGGCCGGTTTCGTCACCCAGACCCTGCTCGCCTTCACCGCGATCATCTGCCTGCCGCGCCAGTTCCATGTCGCCGTGGTCGAATGCCAGGACCCCAACGACCTGCGCTCGGCGCGCTGGCTGTTCGGCGGTTATCTGGTGCTGATCAGCCTGCTGGTGGTGCCGATCACCTTGACCGGCCAGGCCATGCTCGGCGGCAGCGGCGTGTCGCCGGACACCTATGTGCTGGCGCTGCCGCTGCAGTTCGATCAGCAGGCGCTGGCGCTGATGGTCTACATCGGCGGGTTCTCGGCCGCGACCGGCATGGTCATCGTGTCTTCGGTCGCGCTGTCGACCATGGTCAGCAACGATCTGGTCATGCCGCTGCTGCTGCGCAGCGGCGTGCTGCACGAAGGCGCGCCGCACGAAAGCACCGGCATCGACCGGCAGGTGCTGTGGGTGCGCCGCATCACCATCGTGCTGCTGGCGCTGATGGCCTATGCCTATCACCGCGCCTCGATCGGCGCGAACGGTCTGGCCCAGCACGGCCTGCTCGCGTTCGCCGCGGTCGCGCAGTTCGCGCCGGCGCTGATCGGCGGGCTGTACTGGCGCGGCGCCAGTCGCGCTGGCGCGGTGTCGGGCTTGTTCGCCGGCACCGTGGTGTGGATCTACACCCTGCTGCTGCCGGCGCTGACGCGGATCGGCTGGCTGGACGAAGGCTGGCTCAGCAGCGGCCCGCTCGACATCCTGTGGCTGCGGCCGGAGCAGTTGTTCGGCCTGGTCGGTTGGGACGCGCTGACGCACGGCACGTTCTGGTCGCTGCTGTTCAATGTCGGCGCGTTCTTGTTCATCTCGGTGCGGCAACGCCCGCGCCTGCAGGAACAACTGCTGGCCGCGCCGTTCCTCGATCCCTACGTGCGCCGTCCCGCGCTCGGCCCGGGCGGCTGGGCCGGCGCGGTGCGCAGCGGCGAATTGCTGGCGCTGGCCGAACGCATCGTCGGCGAGCGTCATGCGCGGCGCGCGTTCGAGGACTACGCCCATCAGCAGGGCCGCGAATGGCAGCCCGAGCAACCGGCCGATCGCGCGCTGGCGCAGTTCACCGAGCGCTTGCTGGCCGCCGCGATCGGCGCGGCCTCCGCGCGCCTGACCCTGACCAGCGCGCTGCGCGGTTCGGGCATGGAACTGGGCGAAGTGGTGGCGCTGCTCGACGAGGCCAATCAGGAACTGCGCTTCAACCGCCAGGTGCTGTCGACCACGCTGGAGAACATCAGCCAGGGCGTCAGCGTGGTCGATCCGGAGATGCGGCTGGTGGCGTGGAATCGCCGCTATCAGGAATTGTTCGACTATCCCGACGGCATGCTCTACGTCGGCCGCCCGGTCAGCGACTTGCTGCGCTGGAACGCCGAACGCGGCGAAATGGGCCCCGGCCCGCTCGACGAAGACACCATCAACGAACTCGTGCGACGCCGCATCGCCCATCTGCGCGCCGGCGCGCCGCACGTGTTCGAGCGCGTGCGCAGTAACGGCCAGGTGATCGAACTGGTCGGCCGGCCGCTGCTGGGCGGCGGCTACGTCACCAGTTACAGCGACGTCACCGACTACAAGCGCGCCGAACAAGCGCTGCGCGAAGCCAACGAAACCCTGGAACAGCGGGTCGAACAGCGCACGCAGGAAGCCGAATCGGCGCAGCAATCCAAGACCCGCTTCCTCGCCGCGGTCAGCCACGATGTGCTGCAACCGCTCAACGCCGCGCGCCTGTTCACCACCGCGCTGCGCGAAAGCGACGACGCGCAGGAACAGCGGCGCCTGGCCGAACGCGTGGACGCCTCGCTGCGCGCGGCCGAAGACTTACTCGACGGCCTGCTCGACATCTCGCGCCTGGACGCCGGCGCGCTGCGGCCGGAACTGGCCGACCTGGACGCCGGCGAACTGCTGCGCGAACTGGCCGCGCAGTACGCCCCCAGCGCCGCCGGCCGCGGCCTGCAACTGCGCGTGCGCGCGCCGCTCAACACCATGCCGGTGCGCAGCGACCGGCGCCTGCTGCGCCGCGCCTTGCAGAACTTCCTCGCCAACGCCCTGCGCTACACCCGCGAAGGCGGCGTGCTGCTGGCCGCGCGCGCGCGTCCGGACCTGCAGCGCATCGAACTGCAGGTCTGGGACACCGGCCCGGGCATTCCCGAGCATCACCTGGAACAGATCTTCGACGAGTTCCGCCGCTTCGACCAACCCGGCATCGGCGGCGAACGCGGACTCGGCCTGGGACTGTCGATCTGCCAGCGCATCGCGCGCACGCTCGATCATCCGCTGCGGGTGCGTTCGCGCATCGGCCACGGCAGCGTGTTCTCGATCGCGGTGCCGTGCGGCGAACCGCCGCGCGAAGTCGCGGCCGAACCGGTCAACGCCACGCTCACCGATTCGCTGGCCGGGCTGCGCGTGCTGTGCATCGACAACGATCGCGAGATTCTCGACGGCATGCGCGCGCTGCTGGACCGATGGGGCGCGAGCGCGCTGTTGGCGGCGACGGTCGACGACGCGCTGGCCTTGCTCGATCAACATCCGGACGTGGCGCTGGTCGATTACCACCTGCACGACCGGCTCGACGGTCTGGCGATCATCGATGCGCTGCGCGAACGCCTGGGCATCGCACTGCCGGCCGCGCTGCTGACCGGCGACGGCAGCGACGCGCTCAAGCTCGCGGCGCGCGAACGCGGCTGCCGGGTGCTGACCAAGCCGATCAAGCCGGCCTCGCTGCGCGCCTTCCTCGCCGCGCAACGTCGGGCGGTGCAGGCCTGATCGGTTCGCGGATCGATCGCGATTTTGTGCGCTCGTACCGCGCGGCGACATCGGCGCGACACCGCAGCGCGACTAAAATCGGGCTCCCCCACTGGCTTGCGCGCGCGGCGCACGATGCGGCGCGCGCGAGTCTTCACAGGATGCTGCGGATATGAATAAACGGCGAAATCTTCCGGCTCGCGCGCTGGCGATGGGCTTCATCGCGGCGGCCGGCCTTGCCGGTGCGCCATCGAGCTTCGGCGCATCGCCTTTCCATGCCTACGACAACAGCCAGTACACCGGCGTCGATCTGGTCGGCGACGCCGGCCTGGTGAAGTCGAACATCCTCTACCAGTCCGAGCGTTGGGTTCAGTGCACTCGCAACAACCTGTTGCCGGACGAAGCGGAGTTCAAGCAAGCCGTGCGCGACAAGGCCGTCAATCCCGGGCCGATCGTGCTGGATTTCGAGAACATCTGGGTCAAGACCGCCGATCCGGCCGAAGCGAAAAAGCACTACCTCATCTGGCGCCAGTTGTTCATCTGGGCCAAGCAGGCGGCGCCGGACCGCGTCATCGGCGCCTACGATCTGCTGGGGCCCAACACCGACGGCTACCGCGATTGCGCGCGCGATCTGGCGCGCTACCAGGACGCGTTCTATCCGCACCTGTACACCGGCAAGGACCTGGACCAGCCGACCTGGGAGCGGCGCCTGGACAATCGCGTGGCCTCGGCGCGCAACATCGATCCGCAGTTGCCCTTGCTGCCCTACATCCGCCCGCAGATCGAATCCGGTTGCCCCACGCCCGACAGCACCTCGCCGTTCCTGTCGGCGCAGCGTTGGCGCCGGCAGCTCGATCAGCTCGGTGAGAAGGCCTCCGGCTTCGTCGTCTGGAGCCCGGTGAGTTGTTCGCACGATGTGCCGGTGGCGGATCGCGGCTGGATCGACGAAACCATCGGCTTCATGCAAACCGTCAGCCCCTCGCAGGCAAAGCCGCGGCCGCTGCAGATCGCGCCGGCGCTGAGCGTATGCGACGCCACGCCTGGCATGCCCGCACCGACGCCGACGCCCACGCCGCCGACCGAGCCGGCACCGGCTTATTGCGACGCGCTGCCGGGCCCCTACTGAGTGCGTCTGGTCGCGGCTAAAAACGACTAGAGTTGCGGCGATGACCCCGACCGTATTCATCGTCATCCTCGGCATCGCCGCGCTCGGCTGTTGGCTGATCGCGGCGGTGCGGCGGTCGTCGCGCGATCGCGGCGATACGCCGCTGGAGCCGCCGCTGTTCGAAGTCGATCCGCCGTGGCATGAGGTGTTGGGCGTACCCGAAGACGCGAGCCGCGAAGCCATCGATGCCGCGCATCAGGCCAAACGCGCGGAGTACCTGCCTGAGCGCGTCGCTCGTTTGCGCTCGGGACCGCGCAATGAAGCGCAGCGGCGGATCATGCAGATCGATCGCGCTTATGCGGCGGCGATGCGGGAGTTGGGGTTCGGGCGGCGGGACGAGGGCGGCGAGCGCTGAGCGGCCTCTGGCGCGGTGCTGACGGCGCGATGCATCGCGTTCGATGCGATCAAGCTTCCTGCCAACCGATCGACACACCGCTCGCCGATTGCTCGATATGGAATTCGAACGAGAAGCCGCCCGGATCGAGGGCGCCGCTGATCTCGATCACGCCCGGCCTGGGCTCTGCTTCGCGCAAGCCGCCGTGTGCGATCGCGGCGCGCAGGCGCTGCGCGTCGGCGGCGTTCCAATAGGTTTCCACTGTCGCGAGCACTCGCTCGATCGCGGCCTCGCGCGTTGGCGCCGGCGCGCCTTTCGCGTAGGTCAGGCTGACCCGCGTGCCCAGGTCCACGCAGCCGCCGTGCGTCACCTGCACGGTTTCGCCGTTGCGCAGGCGCCAGGTCGCGGTGCGTTCGGCCGGATCGAGCTTCGCGCCGCCGTGGCGCGCGGCCGCCTGTTGCAGGCGCTTGGCCAGGTAGGCCTGATTGAAGTCGCAGTCGGATGCGGCATCGGATGCGAAGCAGGCCAGCGGCAGAGCCAGCATCAGCAGTGCCGCGCTCAAACGCATCGCGTGTGTGGGCGATCCGCAGCTAAGGGCGGTCGCGATCTTCGAAGGGTTTTCGCTCATCGGGCCATCCGTGCGCGGCGATGGCTCAAGTCTGGGCCGGCGACCGCGCGGCGGCAATCGCCGGTATTGCGCGTTGGAGCAGCGCGGCCTTGCAGGCGCTACGTAGCGGCGATCAATCCGCCTCTTCCGGCGGCGGCACGATCGCCCCCGGGTCCAGCGCCAGGCGGCCGGCGATCAACACCGCCTGGGTGCGGTTGTTGGCGCCGAGCTTGCGCAGGATCGCGGTCACGTGCGCTTTCACCGTCGCCTCGGACACGCCCAGCTCATAGCCGATCTGCTTGTTGAGCAAACCCGCGCCGAGCATCTGCAGAACTCGGAACTGCTGCGGGGTGAGGTCGCGCAGGCGCTGCGCGGCGTCGTGTTCTTCCGCGTTGGCGGCCGGGGCGGCAAGCGCGGCCGCGGGCGCCCAGCGATCGCCGTCGAGCACGCGGGTCAGCGCCTCGCCCAGGGTGACCGCGTCGGCGGACTTGGGGATGAAGCCGACCGCGCCGTGATCGAGGGCGCGGCGCATGGTCGCCGGTTCCTCGCGCGCCGACACCACCACGATCGGCAACTGCGGGTGCAGCGCGCGCAGGTGCACCAGCGCGCTGAAGCCTTGCGCGCCGGGCATGTTGAGGTCGAGCAGGAGCAGATCGGCGTCGGATTCGGCTTCCACCAGCACGTACAGCGCATCGACGCTGTCGGCCTCGCGCAGCACCGCATCGGGCAGCACCCGCGCCACCGCGCCGCGCAAGGCTTCGCGGAACAGCGGGTGGTCGTCGGCGATCAGCAAAGTCGGCATGGGGGCGGGCCTGGTCGGTGGAGCATTGCCGCGGACGACGTGCATGGCGGATTTTTCCGTGTTTCAGAGAAATCTTATGCCCGTTCGGCGCGTCGCCCGCTATTGGACGATGGGTGAAGGCGGGTGAAATGCGGGTATGCGACCGTATGAACGACGTCTCAAAAATCCATCGCGGCGGTTGCGGGGCGCGATGAGCCGGGCCGAGCAGCGGCTTTGGTACCTGTTGCGACGCGGGCAGGTGTGCGGGGTGCGGTTTTATCGGCAAAAGCCGCTGCTGGGGTACATCGTGGATTTTTACGCACCGGCGGCGGGGCTGGTGGTCGAGGTGGACGGCTCGCAGCATCTGGGCGCGGAAGGGCTTGCGGCGGATGCGGTGCGCACCGCGGCGCTGAATGCGCTGGGGCTGGAGGTGCTGCGGTTCGACAATCTGCAGGCGCTCAATGAGACGGCTGCGGTTATGGAGGTGATCTTTGGGGTGGTTTCTCGGCGGGTTCGGGGTTAAGAGCAAATCCCCCCTGCCCCCCTTTTTTAAGGGTCTTAGGAAGCAAACGCCCCTCAGAGGGGGTTGGATCGTAGCAACTTAAGGGTCGCCCGATAGAGGTCGTCGTGGCGATGGTTGAAGCGAAACTCGCACTCCTTGAGGTGCAGGTAG